>CALFYS010000063.1 GCA_937952245.1 uncultured Alphaproteobacteria bacterium
GTCTTGATGGGGATGGTCAACCTTAGGCTGTGCAATTGAAAAATCATGCCAATGTTTAAACTCTTGCTGGGTCTTATGATGGTCATAAACCCGTTGCCGCGCCATCACTTGATTGCCTTTTAAATAATAGGCCTCCAGTTTTTGGGTGTTTTTTTGTTTCTGATAAAACTGCGCCAATGCGAACAACCCTTTGTCTAAAAAGGCCGTAATTTGATTACTGTTGATGCGGGCTTCAAGGCCTGTGATGATATCCGCCAATTCATCACCGGTCAGGTTATCAAGGTTAGAAAGATTGAAATAGCCTTTGCCATCATAGGGGTGGGTTTTAATCACCTCTTGAAAAACAGATTTGGCTTGATCCATCTCACCTTTATAGAGATGCATCAGCCCCAGATTATTCAGTCCATTGTTATATTGCGGGTTGATGGCAAGTGATGCTTTAAACTTTTCTTCGGCCTTATTCAGATCATTCATTTGAATATAAACATGACCTTGGTTCGACAGCGCCCGGTAATGATTGGGGTCTATGACCAGAACTTGGTCATAAATATTCAGCGCATCCGAAAACTGTTCTTGGCGTTCATAATTTATCGCTAGGTTATGGAGGATTTCAGCAAATTGTGGGTTGTCGTCATGGGCTTTTTTCAAATAGGTTTCTGCCTCGTCATATTGCCCATGTTCACGCAACAAGACGCCATAATTCATTTTATATTTAAAATCATCAGGCTGAAGCGCAATTAAATTTAAATAGTGGTTTTGCGCCTCTATGAAGTTGTTCAAATTGGTATGACAAATCGCCAGCGCAAAGAGATAGTCAATCTTATTAGGGAAAATCCGTATTAATTTCTGGTAGACTTTGATGGCCTTACCATGGACACCTGCCGTGATCAGAACAAAGCCATAACAATCCAGAAATGCGGTGTTTTTCGCATCTGATTTGACCAATTTATTGGCAGCGTTGATGGCCTGCTGGTGCTGTCCTTGTTTCGACAATTGTTTGATGGCATGGATATCAAGCATGGTAAACGGGCCTAATGATGGTGTTCAATGTTCATTCTTATACTGTTATCCACATCATAAAACGATAGCAAATCGTGGTATAGATAAAAGACTATTGCCTTTATTCTCGAAATGCTAAGGATTAATCATAAATCTTCCATAGATGAAAATTAATAGGCGTGCTCATGTCTGGATCTGACATTTTTGATACCATCAACCAATACCTCACCTTTATCCAAGGGCAAATGGCAACTGCTGCTGAAATGGATGGGCGTAAGCCTGAAGATGTGACGTTAATCGCTGTTTCCAAAAAGCAACCTGACGAACGGATCGATGCGGCCTTGGCAACAGGTCAGCGGGTCTTTGGGGAAAACCGTGTTCAAGAAGCCCAGATGCGGTGGCAGGATCGCCGCGCCCAATATCCTGATCTACGGCTTCATTTGATTGGCCCGTTGCAAACCAATAAAGCCGGTGATGCCGTGGCATTATTTGATGTGATCGAAACCCTTGATCGTGAAAAATTGGCGGTGATCCTCGCCAAAGAGATGGAAAAACAAGGTGTGATGCGGGAATGTCTGGTGCAGGTCAACACTGGTGATGAAAGCCAAAAAGCAGGCATCACCCCAGAAGAAGCCGTGGCCTTTGCCGCCCATTGCCAGCATGATTTGGGGCTCAATATAACAGGGCTGATGTGTATTCCGCCGATTGATGAAGAACCTGCTATGCATTTTGCCCTGTTGAAAAAATTGGCTGGCCAAGCGGGGCTTTCTTCACTTTCAATGGGGATGAGCGGCGATTATGAAACCGCCATTCGTTTTGGTGCTACTCAAGTGCGGGTTGGCTCATCAATTTTTGGCGCGCGTCCCGCCCCATAAACCTATCAATCGATCATATGACCAGTACGGCTTTTTTTCGTCGATAGATATTGATCATTATGGGGATTGCTTTCAGCGATCACGGCAATGCGTTCATCAACCGTGATCCCGCAATCTTCGATTTGCTTGATTTTATCAGGGTTATTGGTCAGCAATTTAATATGGTCACATCCCAATGATTTGAGCATAGCGGCGGCGGGCAAATAAAACCGGTGGTCGGTTTCAAACCCGATGGCATGATTGGCATCAACAGTATCAA
>CALFYS010000064.1 GCA_937952245.1 uncultured Alphaproteobacteria bacterium
CTTTTTAGCATAGCCCCGGGGGGTGAAGACGGAATGCCCGTTTGATTTTTTGCCGCCATGGGGGATGCGCTGGCTGGTGGAAGCCCCCACCATCACCGTCGTCAGCATATCCACCTCATCGACATCAAGACTGCCGAGATCACGGTGGCGAATGCTTTCTTCGGGTCGCCCTAAACTGGAGGCCAGAATAACAGGGGTTGAGGCCGGCCGATATTTGAGCAGAATATCCCGTGCCTTAGCCAGCCCCACTCGGCGGCGTTTTGAAACAGGGTTATAAAAGGCGATGACAAAATCACCTTGCCCCGCGGCATCAATCCGCTTTTCGATATGCGCCCAAGGCGTCAGCAAATCAGACAGAGAAATGGTGCAGAAATCATGCCCAAGGATGGCCCCTGTTCTGGCCGCCGCCCCTTGCAGAGCGGAAATCCCCGGGGCGGAAGAAACAGCAACACGGCGAGCGGCATCGCTGACCCCGCCGTGGTCTTGGTCACGCCCCAAGAGTTCAAAAACCAACGCGCCCATGGCATAAATGCCCGCATCACCTGAACAGATAATGGCAATATCGCGGCCTTTGCCCGCTTCTTCCAAAGCATAACGACAGCGGGCTTCTTCTTCGCCCAAGGCAAAATCACGTCTGGGCTTGCCTTTCGCGGCGGGGCCCAAAATATCAATATAAAGCCCATAGCCCACCAGCTCATCGGCGGAGGCAACCATTTGGGTGGCTTCCGGTGTCCGCCATTGCGATTGCCCCGGGCCAATCCCCACCAGCATCACATGGCCGGAATGACGGCAATCTTGAGGGCAGAACGCCGCTGTTGGATCAATCGCCAGCGCCATCGTGGCGTGTTCGGTTTTGACTTTCGGGATGATCAATTGCCCTTCTTCTCCTGCGCCAGCAAGGGCGGAGGCTTCGGCAACACCGTGGCATCCGATCTCAGCAAAAACCACATCAGACGGGTTTTTCAGCCGCGGGGTTTCCGCCTCAAGTCGTTCTGGCGTGAAGACCTGCAATCGTGTCCCCAAGGCTTTAGCGGCTTCGATGATGGCTTGTTCATCAGCTTTTAAATCCACCGAATAGACCGCCCTGATCGCGGCTTGGGCAATGCCATGATCACGACAAGTTGAGGTGATTAACGCCGTGATTTCATCATCTGGACAATGGCGGGAAGCCCCCAAACCAAGGCTGGCGATTTGCGGGTGAAACACCAAATCAGCATCAATCTGATCATCGGGTTTAAGGCTTAACGCCAATGTCACCATCTCACTTTGATTGCCGTCTTGCTGGTGGCCAGCGGTTAAGGGGGACAACCATTCCTGCCATGGGTTTAACAAATGAGATAAGTCTTCGGGCAAGTCACAGAAAAACTGAACCCCCGCGCCCGCCAATAATTTTGCCATGACAGGTTTCGCCGAAGCCCCATCCGCCAAGACAAAGGGCGCTGGCGGGGCATCCAACGACAGGCCAAAACGGCGATCGCCAGCGGTGGTCAAAGCCGGAGTCGCGTCCAACACTTGAGCCAAATGCGCCGCCAATGAATTGCCGCCGTGATGCCCGCCTAATAGAGGCACCACCACTTGGCCATCTTCGCTGATCGACAGCACCGGCGGTTCAACCCATTTGTCATGAAGATGCCCCGCCACGGCGCGAATCAAAATTCCTGACGCGCAAATCCCCACCACAGGTTTGCCGCTTAAAAACAAATCACGGATATGATCCATGGCATTGTCAAACCCCAGATCAGGGGTCAGCGCGCCCATCCGGCCATTCAGCCCATGCCATTGGCCGCCGGTTTCAGACGCTAATGTTTTGGCCAGATTGCCGCCGTCTTCGGTCAAGGCGATAAAATGCACATCCGTTAAATCCATCGCTGTTAAATCCATGGGTCTTGACCTTTATAAAGAAGGATCATTGAAAAATAAGGCGCGGTATCAGGGGCGTTGCTCAACGGCAGCGCCTTTTCATGGGGCAGGGAGGCGTGGCTGACATAAAGAGCTTTTTCCGCCAGACCTTGGGATGACAAGAGATCACGGATACGCCCCAAATGCCGACCAATCTTCATGATCACCACGGCTTCTGAGGTGTTGATTCTGTCCAGCATCACAGCGTTATCAAGCGTCCCGGGCAAGACCGTCAGCACATCATTACGCGCCACCAACGCGTGATTATGCGCCGCCGCGCAAGCGGTCATGGAGGTCACCCCGGGGATAATTTCAGTGGGGAAATCATCGCGCAACCGCGCCAAAATATACATGAACGAGCCGTAAAAAAGCGGGTCACCTTCACACAGCACCACAACATCACGGCCTTCTTTAAGGTGCTGGCGAATGGCCGCCGCGCCATCATCATAAATCGCTTGCGCGGGCGCGCGACCTGAGACCATGGGCACAGGCATTTCAATTTCAATCGCATCCGGCTTAATGGCATCGGCCACAATGCTTCGGGCAAAACTATCGCCGCCTTCGGCCGAAGGATAGGCGATGACATGGGCATCTTGAACCAGCCGCCATGCTTTTCGCGTCACCAATTCCGGATCGCCCGGCCCGGTGCCAATGCCATAAAGAGTGCCTGTCATGACCACGTTTCGCTTTCCAAACTCCATTGCGTGACAGGCATCAACGGCCGCCAGCCATGGTAAGGGCCAACGGGATCAGCACGACTGACCGCAATTCGTTTCAAATCTCCACCCCATTGCTGCCAAAGCGATAACAACACCGCTTCGCTTTCAAGGGTGACGGTATTGACCACCAACCTGCCACCGGGTTTCAGTCTTGTCCGCACATGGCCGACCAATTCTGCTGTTAAGCCGCCGCCAATGAAGACCGCATCAGGGGCAGGTAAATCATCAAGCCCATGGGGAAGATCGGCACAAACCCCTTGCCATTCAGGCGTGCCTAAACGGGCGGCATTTTGTGCCGCAACTTCCAACCGGTCTTGGCGATTATCAATCCCATAGGCACGGGCATGAGGGGCGGCGCGCATCCATTCGATTCCCACCGCGCCTGACCCACAACCCAGATCCCAAAGAACGCCGCCATCACATGGCTTAAGCGCGGCCAGCGTCGCCGCCCGCACTTCAGCCTTAGTCAATTTGCCATCCGATTGAAACGCGTCATCGGGCAGCCCCGGGGTCAGCGGCAAAAAGCCCGTGGAGACATCAGGGCACGTGATGGCCAGAATATGAAAATCAGGCACTTCAAAGGATTGGCCATCCCAATCTTTGGCCATGGCTTGATGGCAAGTTTCAGGGTTTTTGCCATGATGTTCGCCGCCTATATGGCCGAGCGCGGTCAGTTTCGCCTCCCCATAACCGGCGGCATTCAACAACCCCGCGAGCCGATGCGGTGTGTCGTGATCATGGGCAATCACCAAAAGCCGAGCCGATGGCGCAAGATGTTTCAAGACCGTTTCATGGGGGCGGCCATGCACTGTCAAACAGCGGGTTTGATGCAATGGCCAGCCCATCCGTGCCGCCGCCCATTGAAAGCCAGAGGCAGCAGGGGTGATCGCCATCTCATCAGGGCTGAAATACCTAACCAAAGTTGATGCCGCGCCAAACCACAGCGGATCACCAGTGGCGCAAATCACCACCTTGCGGTTTTGCCATTCTTGCAACAGGGGGATGATGTCCATAAAGGGTTGCGGCCATGTCATGGCCTTGCCCGAAAAGCCTTTAAGCGATTTAATCGCATCCAAAAACCGTTCCGGGGAGATGACCAATTCAGCCTTGGCAATTTTTGACTGATCGTCTTTGGGCAGTGCCGCCAGCCCTTGTTCAGTGAGGCCGATCACCTGCAACCATGGTGTTGTCATGATGCTCTCCCTGAAAGGATCGCCGCCGCGTTGACCGCCGCCGATGCCATGGCTGACCCGCCTCGGGTGCCATGCACCGTCAAGAAATCAAGATCATCCCTTGTTGCCAAAGCTGATTTTGATTCGGCCGCCCCGACAAATCCAACAGGGAATCCCAAAACAGCCGCCGGCTTTGGCCAACCTTGGTCAATTTTCTCCAAGAGATGAAACAGCGCCGTTGGGGCGTTGCCGATCACCACCACCGCGCCTTCGATATGCTCAAACCAATCCTCAACGGCGGCGGCTGAACGTGTTGTGCCAAGGGATTGGGCACGGTCGGGAATATCTTCATCATAAAGCGTCATGATGATGGGGTTGTTCTGGGGCAAAAACCGAGCGGTGATGCCCGATGCCACCATGGCGCAATCCGCCAAAATGGGCTTGCCTGCTGCCAAAGCGGAAGACGCCCTTTTAGCCACGTTAGGGGTGAAGGCCAAATCATCGGTGAGGTCTGGCATCCCGCAGGCGTGCACCACCCTGATCACCATCTCCGCGACATCGTCGGGGAAACGGGTTAAATCTGTTGAGGCGCGCACCCGCTCAAAAGACAGGGCATAAATCGCCGCTGGGTCTTTGATGTAAGACAAACCCATAGCCGCCCCCCGAACCGCTTTTATTCCGCTGACTTTTTTCGATTGAGGACTGATTTTGGCCCCAACGGATGGTCGGCTTGCGGATAAGGGTGGTGATGGTGGTCATGATCATGCCCGTGATCATGATCGTGGTCATGGCTATGCCCGTGATGGTGATGATGGTGATGATCATGGGTCATGTTCAACCGACATTCGCCGGTGCAGAATGTTGTGCAAAGATCGCAATCCTCGACATTACTGCCCGGGGCGGAAACACCTTTGCCTTCAACATGGTGATGATGGCTTTCTTGCGGCAAGCCGACTTCATCTTCAAAGCCCAACACCTGCGCCCTGTATTTACACATTGAACAATTCATATTGTTATTGCCGGTCAGGATTTCCCGCACCCGATCCGCGAATGTGGCGATCACTTGATCATGATCATTGAGATACCCTGCTTTGACAAATTCAACATCAGGATGGCGGGCGGCGACTTCATCGGTGAACCCGTAAATCCGGTCAATCAAAATGCCGGAGAAAAGGAAATAAGGGAAGACGACAATCCGCTTAAACCCAAGTTTCGTGACGTTTTCCAAACACGGCTCCACCAACGGGAAGGTGACGCCCGAAAACCCTGTTTCGCACCAACCCAAGCCAAGGGATTCCACCAACATTCTTGCGATTTTGGAAACATTGGAATTGGCGTCAGGATCAGAAGAACCGCGGCCAATCACCACCAAACACGTATCATGGCGTTCCACCTTACCATGTTCAGCATCCGCCTTATCCAAGGCTTCGGTGACGCGCTGGCCCGCCGCATCAAGCATCTTCAGATCAACCGCCAATTCACGGCCATATTGGATGGTGATGTTGTTTTCAGCGGCATAGGTATTCAGCACTGAAGGAATATCATTTTTCGCATGGCCCGCGGCAAACAGCATCCCCGGGACAGCCAGCACATGATTAACGCCTTGGTCGCGCAATTTATCCAGCCCTGTTTTGATCACTGGCGTGGCAAATTCAAGATAGCCATATTCCACCGGCCAATCGGGAAACAGCGGATCCAGTTTTTCGGCCAAAACAGCAAATTCAGCAACCGCTGATTTTGAACGGCTGCCATGGCCACAGATCATCACGCCGTATTTAGGCTCTACATTATCATGGGGCATATCATATCCTTTTAAAAAACATTGGTTATCCAAACCACAAGTGATCTAAATTGATGTAGGGCAATGTTTTTGAGATGGAAGAAAAGGACAGATGATGTTTTGTAAAATTGTTCTATATTTGAACAATCTTATCTGTTGCTTTTTCAGGCCCCTGGGTTTAGCCCCTGCGATTTCAGGTCTGCTGCACCAGGATCACTTCCACCTTGTGAACAAGGAACCCAATGGATATGGGTATAGTATGATTCGAGCGATGAAACAAATGAAACCTGCATCCCAACCCGTATCCCAAAGGAATGATCATGGCTGATGTCTATGGGATGATTCCCCCCCATGATCCGTCCTGGCGGGTTTTATTGCTGGCCTTGGCCTTGGGGATTGACGCTATCCTTGGGGAGCCGCCGTGGTTATGGCGTTACCTGCCGCATCCTGTGGTGATATTCGGCAAAGCCATTTCCGCCATGACCCGATGGGGAAATAAACGCGGCATCAAAGGCCAATACCGGCGATGGCGCGGGATTTTCGGCATGATCATGTTGATTCTAATCGCCGCAATCGTGGGCAGTGCCATCACATTTGGGGCGGGGGTGATCAACCCTTGGACCCATGGCATGGCCAGCCTTGTGATTGAGGTCATGGTGGTGGCTATTCTTTTGGCGGGGCGCAGTCTTGATGATCATGTTCGGCGCGTCGCCACAGCACTAGCGGCATCGGATGAAGACGGAGCGCGATTTCATATTTCCATGATTGTGGGGCGCAACCCTGAGCATTTGGATGAACCGGCCATGGCGCGTGCCGCCATTGAAACGACGGCGGAGAATCTTTCCGATGGCGTGATTGCCCCGGCGTTTTTCTATCTTGTTTTTGGCCTGCCCGGGATCCTCGCCTATAAAATGATCAACACCGCCGACAGCATGATCGGGTATCGGTCCAAACAATATTATGCCTTTGGCACGGGCGCGGCGCGGATTGATGATCTGGCCAATATCATTCCAGCACGGATCACCGGCCTGTTGATCGCCATGGCCAGCCCAAGGCGTTTTGCCCCAGCTTTGATCGCCATGATCAGCGATGCCCCCAAACACCGTTCGCCAAACGCGGGATGGCCAGAGGCGGCGATGGCGGCGGTGTTGAATTTATCGCTGGCAGGCCCACGATTATATGGCCAACGGATGAGCAGAGACCCCGCCATGCACCCCCAAGGCCGCCGTGATGCCCATGCCAAGGATATTCAATCCGCTTTGATGGTGATGTGGCGGGTGATCGCGATAGTGGTGATCGGCTTGCTGGTGTTCAGTTTTGCCTAAAGCCTAAGTCGGGGTTAACCCAATCCCGCGATCCGGCCAATGGCATCAAGATCAAGATGCTGTTCCAGATGATCGGCCAAATGATCCAAAGCATCTTCAACCACATCGTCAAACGCCAAACTTGAGCCTTCACCAGTTTCGGTTTTCAGCCATTGTGACCGGAAGCCATCACGGGCAAACAAACCATGCATATAGCACCCCATGGCCTGACCTGATTTGCTGACCGCGCCATCGGTTCGGCCATCGGCAAACCGCACCATGGGGCGGGCGCGATCCTCACCTTCGGATTGCCCAAGGTGGATTTCATATCCGCTGACCTCAGCCTTAGTGCTGGCTTCAATGCCATCTGAAAATTTCACGGTTTTCTTGGGCGCAAGCACGGTTTCAATATCAAGCAGCCCCAAGCCTTGGGTGGAGTGTTGCCCGCCTTCCAAGCCATCAGGGTCATGCACCATCTTGCCCATCATCTGATAACCGCCGCAAAGCCCCATGATTTTTGCGCCTTGCCGCATCAAGGCTTGAATATCAATATCCCATCCTTGCTGGCGTAAAAATTCAAGATCCGCGATGGTGGATTTAGACCCGGGCAATAACACCAAATCCGCGTCCATGGGCAAAGGCGAGCCTGCCTCAACCAAAGTGACTTGCACATCAGGGTCGGCCACCAATGGGTCAAGATCATCAAAATTGGCGATCCGCCGCAAGACAGGCACAGCAACATGATACCGTGTTGCCGCCCCATCGCGATCCGCTTTGGAATTGAGATCAAGAATATCTTCAGCGGGCAAGAGACGTGCTTGTTCAAACCATGGCAAAATCCCCAACCCTTGCCAGCCAGTGGCCTTTTCAATAATCGTCATGCCATCATGAAAAAGGCTGGTATCGCCGCGAAATTTATTGATCATAAACCCTTTGATGCGGGCGGTTTCTTCAGGCTCCAGCACATTGGCGGTTCCCACCAAGGAGGCGATCACGCCGCCGCGATCAATATCCCCCACCAGCACAACCGGCACATCCGCCGCTTCGGCAAAGCCCATATTGGCAATATCACCAGCGCGCAAATTCACTTCAGCAGGGCTGCCCGCCCCTTCGATAATCACCAGATCAGCCGCGCCGGAAAGACGGTTAAAACTGTCCAGCACTTTCGGCATTAATTGCGCTTTATGGCGGCCGTATTCGCGGGCTCTCATGCTGCCAAACCGCTCCCCTTGAACGATAATCTGGGCGCCTGTATCGGTTTCTGGTTTCAACAAAACAGGGTTCATATGAACGCTGGGGTCGGTATAGCTGGCACGGGCTTGCAGGGCTTGGGCGCGGCCAATCTCCCCGCCCTCAATGGTGACAGCGGCGTTATTTGACATATTCTGGGGTTTAAACGGACGAACGGTTAACCCGCGTTTGGCAAAGGCACGGCAAAGCCCCGCCACCAAGACGGATTTGCCGACATTCGACCCCGCCCCCTGCACCATCACCGAAGGGGTGGTCATTAATATTCAACCCCGATTTGCGCTTTGATGCCTGACCGGAACGGATGTTTCACCAGCGTCATTTCGGTCGCCAAATCCGCCGCTTCGATCAGCGCGTCACTGGCGTTACGGCCAGTCAAGACAACATGAGTCATTTCTGGTTTTTCATTCTGAAGGAAGGCGATCACTTCGGCTTCATCAATAAAGCCATAGCGCATGGCGATGTTAATTTCATCCAACAGCACCATGTTGTGACGATCATCACGGATCAATTCTTTGGCTTTTGCCCAAGCGGCTTGGGCGGCGGCAATATCACGTTCCTTGTCTTGTGTTTCCCAAGTGAAGCCCTCACCCATGGTGTGGAACTGGCAAATATCGCTGAAATGGCTGGTGATCAAATCACGTTCACCGGTGCTAAGCCCGCCTTTGATAAACTGCACCACCGCCGATGGCAGGCCATGGGCAATATTCCGAAAGATCATGCCAAAGGCCGCGCTTGATTTGCCTTTGCCTTTGCCGGTGTGAACAATGATCAGGCCTTTTTGTTCGGTCTTGGTGGCCATGATTTTGTCACGCGCCTGTTTTTTCTTGGCCATTTTTTCATTATGGCGGGCGATGTCTTCAGGGGTTTCTTTTGCATCCGTCATGGCCTGATCCTCTTTATTATGAATTGCTTGTTTTATTTTGAACGGTTTTTGTTAATTCCGCCAGTCTTTCGATGGTGCTGTTGCGCCGAGGGTTCCATAAATCGCGGTCAAGCGCTTCACCAAACCGTGCCAACATATCGTCCAAAGCATGGGGATTGGCATCTTCAAGGAAGGCGCGAACCTCATCATCATCAATCCAAGCTTCAAAGACTTGGTCAAACAAATGGCTGGGGACTTGCCGTGTGGTGGCGGCAAAAGCAAAGAGATAATCCAGCGTTGCGGATATTTCAAAAGCCCCTTTATAGCCATGGCGCATCACGCCATTGATCCATTTCGGGTTGCTGGCCCGCCCCCGCACCACCCGGGTAATTTCTTCTTTCAGGCTTCTGATCACGGGGCGTTCCGCCAAACTGTGATCGCCCATATAAATCGGCGCGTCCTGATTTTTTTCTTTCGCCACCGCCGCCGATAACCCGCCCATGAACTGATAGTAATCGTCACTATCCAGCACATCATGTTCGCGGTTGTCTTGATTATGGATGATCGCATCCACCGATTTCAGGCGTTGTTGAAAGCCTGTTTTGGCCTCGGTGCCATGGGCGCCATCACCATAGCCATAGCTTGACCATGTCATAAACGCCTCGGCGAAATCTTCACGTTGATCCCAAATGCCTTCATCAATCAAGGCTTGCAAGCCCGCGCCATAAGCCCCGGGTTTTGCGCTGAAGACACGGAAGCCCGCTTGCAGATTGGCGGTATCTTCATCAATGCCAGCCGCGATCAATTCCGCACGGTCGGTCGCCATGCGGGCAGCGATTGGATTCTGATCATGGGGTTCATCCAAAGCCCCAACCGCGCGCGCCACTTTATCCACCAAACTGATCTGGCTGGGGAAAGCATCACGGAAAAACCCTGACGCTCTGATCGTTACATCAATGCGGGGGCGGCCTAAAACAGACAGCGGCAAAATATCAAACCCCGTAACCCGCCGTGATGCCCCATCCCATTTCGGTTGAACCCCCATCAAGGCCAGCGCTTGGGCAATATCATCCCCGCCTGTCCGCATATTGGCGGTTCCCCATGCCGACAGCACCAAGGCTTGGGGGTAATTGCCATGGTCTTGCAGATAGCGATCAATCAAGGCGCAAGCCGAGGCCCACCCGATCCGCCACGCCGCTTCGGTCGGCACGGCACGGCTATCCACCGAAAAGAAATTCCGGCCTGTGGGCAGGACTTCAGGGCGGCCACGGGTTGGCGCGCCCGAAGGGGCGGCCGGCACATAACCGCCATCCAGCCCTTTTAAAAGATATTTGATTTCATCAGCCCCGCATTGCTCCACCGCCTGTTTGAGGGCAGGCAAATCACCATCAAGAATGGCTTGGGTTTCCCCCCAATCGGCATCACATGGATGCCCCCCCGCGATCAATTGACCCGCCAGATGGTTCAGGCGGTCAACGGTATCACCAGTATGCCGCCAATGGCCAAATTCCGAATCCAATGCCGTTAAAACATCAGGGCGCGCGCCTTGCCATGGCGCGGCACGTTCCGCGGTCAGAGGGTCAAACCCTGCCATGCCGAAATCTTTGGCCAAGGCGCGTAGAATTGATGCTTTTGATGCCGCCCCATCCCCACGCGGAATTCGTAAAATCGCTGTCAGCAGATCATCCTTCAAGCGACCCGAAGGCGATTGCCCAAAGATATGCAGCCCATCACGAATTTGCATTTCCTTTAAATCACAAAGGAAATTATCCAATTTCAGGAGTTTTTCATCATCACCATCATCAGCAGTGATCCCGCAATCATCGGCGATACCAGCGCGATCAGCGGTCATTAAAATCGCTTCCATCAACGCGTCACTGCGGCGGGAATCAAGGCCAGCGGCTTCGTAATATTCATCCATCTGGGTTTCAAGTTCCGCCATCACGCCGTGGCTATCCGCTAAGGTCATGGGCGGGGTTAAGTGATCTAAAATCACGCCAGCGGTGCGGCGTTTGGCTTGCGCGCCTTCGCCGGGGTCATTGACGATGAACGGATAAAAATGAGGCATCGGCCCTAAAATCGCATCAGGGAAACAGGTTTCATCCAAGGCCAAGGCCTTGCCCGGCAACCATTCCAGATTGCCGTGTTTGCCCATATGCATCACCGCGTCAGCCTTGAATTGATTGCGAAGCCAAAAGTAAAACGCCAGATAGTGATGCGGCGGCGGCAAATCAGGGGAATGATAGGTTGTTTTCGGGTCGATGTTATAACCGCGGGCGGGTTGAACCGCGACCGCGATATGGCCGTAAATCCGTACCGGTAGGGCAAAGGCTAGATGATCATCCGCCTCACCCATCGCCTGCCCAACCGCCTGCCCCACCATAGGGTCATCTTCCGGTGCGCCCCAGCGGGTTTCAACCAATTGCCGCAGTTCTTCAGGTAAGGTTTGATACTGGTCTTGGTAATCCTTCAAGTGATACCAAACCTCAACCTCACGGTCTTTGAAGCCTGTGTTGGATGGCGCGGTTAACATCTTTTCGATAATGCCGCGGCCTGTGGTGGGGGCTTTGTTTTGGGCATCGCCTGTATCAAACCCTGCCTTGCCCAACGCCGCCAAAACATGGGCTGTGCTTTCTGGCGTATCCAGCCCCACGCCATTGGCAAGGCGGCTGTCTTTATTGGGGTAATTTGCCATCACCACCCCTAGGCGTTTTTCTGCCCTTGGGGTGGATTTCAGCCTTTGCCAAGCAGCGGCCAATCGCGCGACATAATCCGCCCGTGCTGGATGGGCTTGATACCCTGTCACCATCGCTTCGGTCAGCTCATCGCGAACAGGCGGGGCTTTAAACCCCACGGCACGGCTGGTGATCCGGCCATCCAATTCCGGCAAGACAACGTGCATGGCAAGATCACGGGGATTGAGGCCAGCGGTGCCTTCCTGCCAGTTTTCCATGGTGTTGGATGCCAACATGACTTGCAAAACAGGCGCATCCACCGCGCCAAATGGCCCGGGGCTTATGCCTTCATCAGCGGCATCACGATGGGGGTCGGAAACCGCGAAACTGGTCATGTTCAAAATCACCTGAACATCTTGTTGCGGCAAGATTTCGGCCAGCAATTCAGCCGAAAACCCATCCTTTAAACTCGCCACAAACAGCGGCAATGGCGCCAACCCCTGATTGATCAGCGCGGTAATCATAACGTTAACAGGGGCGGTATCCCCCGCCTGCATCAACGCCCGATAGAAAACAATCGCCGCCACCGGCGCATCAGCCACGCCAGCGTTTTGCCAGAGACTTGGCATCTGCCCTATATCGGCATGGGCTTGGTCAGGCCAATAAAGCCCAGCGGGCAAAAAAGCCTGCGGCGGCAAAGCCGTATCCGTGCCGTTGATGTGATCATCCAGCGCATCCAAAAACCCTTGGGCATTGCCCATGCCGCCTTCGGTCAGATAGGCGTTGAGCCGTGCCAGATCAGCGGCGGGGATGGTGGAAAAAGAATCCAATTCAGGGTCAGGTTTGCCATCGCCTGAAAGCAAAGCAAGGGGGATGCCTTTTGCCTTCGCCAAGGCCGAGACTTGCTCCACCCCATAGGACCAATAGGACACGCCGCCCAGCAATCTGATGACGATCATCTTGGCTTCGGCCAAAACATTCTGGCAATAAAGATCAACGGAATACGGATGCGACAGGCTCAACAAATTGGCGATCCGCACCGCCTTGCCGCCGCGATCTGAAAGCCGTACCGCCGCGCTAAGAAGGCTGATCTCACTATCAGCCGCGGTCAGGATCACAATCGGTGCCGGCGTTTGGCCTAAATCAATCGCTTCCCCATCGGCGTAAAGTTCACCAGATTGTTCGATTCGAAGAAGATGCACCGACGTCTCCAGTCATAGGTGATGGGTTTAGCCTTGCAACGCTTCTGTCAATTGATCGAGATCAATGGTTTTCAAGCCAATCAACACCAATTGGCCATCATCACCGTTCAGACTGCCGCCATAATAATGGTCAACCCTTGCGCCAACGGCTTGCACCACCAAAGGAAGCGCTTTGCCTTTGACCTTTAAAAACCCTTTGGCGCGCAACAAGCCATGGGCTTTGGCCTGTTCCTTCAGGCGGGTGATAAACGCGTCTTGGTCATCAATTTCAGGGATCGCGATCACCCTTGAGATAAAGTCATCATGGCCGTGATCATGGTCATGGTGGTGGTGGTGATCATCGTGATCATGGTCGTGGTCGTCATCATGGTCATGCCCGTGATCATGATGATGGTGGTGATAATCTTGGCTGCGGGCGAAAGCTTCGTCTTCCAGACCAAGGCCAAAGATGGCGGCCAAAGGCGCGCCTTGACCCGAGGTCATCAACACCGGCGTTTGATCATGGGTCAGGTCTTTTAATTGCGCCGTGACTTTGGCTTGGGCGGGTTGGTCAATCAAATCACCTTTTGAGACCACCAGAAGATTGGCGGCGGAAACCTGATCATGGAATAAATGTTCAACAGGGGTTTCATGGTCAAGTTCAGGGTCAGCCTGCCGCTGGGCTTCGAGCGCGTCATGGTCAGCCACCACATCACCATCGGCAAGAGCGGCGCCATCCACCACGGTTACCACGCCATCCAGCATGACTTTTGATTTAATATCCGGCCAGTTAAACGCCTGCACCAACGGTTGCGGCAAGGCCAGACCAGAAGTTTCAATAATGATCTGATCCGGCGGCGGGTCTTGCGCCAGCAATTTCTGAATGCTGGGGAGGAAGTCATCCGCCACGGTGCAGCAGATACAGCCATTGGCCAATTCGATAATATCATCTTCGGAACAGCCCGGGGCATTACAGGATGACAAAACATCGCCATCAACACCGACATCGCCAAATTCATTGACAATCAACGCCAACCGTTGGCCATCAACCTTTTCGATAAGATTGCGGATTAAGGTGGTTTTGCCTGCCCCTAAAAACCCGGTGATTACAGTTGCTGGGATGCGTGTTGCGGCCATTCTTGGCTCCATATCAATCAAAATTATCTGGCGTTATAAAATAAACTTATACCTTATAAACAACATCCCATTACAGCAAAAAACCTGTCCACCAGAAGCGACATTAATTGCCATCTTGCCGCCAAGACGTAAGCGCGGATTGAAGCCTGTTCCATTCGCCTTCATGGGCGGGCAAGCCAAAGCGAATCCATTCGGGATTATAGGTAAAAACCCGCGTCCAAATCCCATGGCGTGCCAAATGCTGATGAAGGGTTTTAGCATCATTATCTTGGATCAGCAGGTAAAGATTAGTGCCGCCATATGGGGTCAGCCCCGCTTCTGTCATCATCGCGGTTAATCGCGCCATATCACCGGCAAGCCGTTGGCGTTGCTGGTTCGCCCAAGCGCGGTCTGTCATCGCCTTTAGCCCAATTTCAAGCGCTGGGGTTGATACCGCCCAAGGCCCCATGATCTGCTTAAGGGTGTGAATATCATCGGCATGGCCAACCGCCGCCCCAAGGCGCAATCCAGCGAGGCCATAAAATTTGCCAAATGACCGGATGACCAACAGGCCTTTTCGCCCCCCTCTTGATAAAAGCGAGTTATCAGGCATCAGATCAATATACGCTTCATCAACAACCAAAAGCCCATCACGCCCCGCCAGTTCATCGATCAGACCATCCCAATCTTGAGGCGGGTTGATATGCCCTGTGGGGTTGCCCGGTTGGATGGCGATCACGACACGCGCATCATCGGTTAATGTCGGGATGTCGCCCGCGGGGTAGGTCACCACCGCATGGCCTTTGTGCCGCCAAGCAATCTCATGTTCGCTATAGGCCGGATCAGGGATCATCACCGTTGTTTTTGGCCGCAAAAACCCCGCAAGACTGATGATCAAGCCTGACCCCGGGGCCAGCATGACATTTGCGGAAGAATCGCATCCCCAATGGGATGTCATCTGATCCATTAACGCGTGTTCTGTTTCCGTTTGCGGCAAATCACGCCAATGACGGGCGGTCAAATCAACGCCATCAATAGGATAGGAATAAGGCGCAATCCCTGTTGATAAATCAATGACTTCAGCCGGATCAAAACCATAGGCCTTAGCCGCCGCCATAAAATTTCCGCCGTGTTCAACGCCTTGCGCCATGGTCAATCCAAATCAATAAAACCGTTTTGATTTGATATTTTTTGATTTTTGTTGTCGTATCGTAATCAAATCATAGATTATGTTTATGACAGAATAGTCTCAACTTAAAGTGAGATATTTTTTAATTGAGGAGTCAATCATGAAAAAGACACTTATGGCCCTTGCAGCAAGTTCGCTGCTGGCTGCTCCAGCGTTGGCTGAAGATGTAAAACTAGGGATCATCCTTGGCTTTACCGGCCCTATTGAATCATTAACACCAGATATGGCCGCGGGCGCTGAAATGGCGATTGCTGAAGTCAATGCTGGCGGTAACTTCATGGGCGGCCACACCATTTCATCTGTTCGCGGTGATTCAACCTGTATCGATGCGGCGGCGGCTTCTGCGGCGGCTGAACGTTTGATCACAGCGGATAAAGTCAGCGGCATCATGGGCGCCGACTGTTCAGGCGTGACCACAGCCATTCTGCAAAATGTTGCCATGGCAAACGGCGTTGTGATGGTATCCCCATCAGCAACATCACCTGCTCTTTCAACATTGGAAGACAATGACCTGTTCTTCCGCACAGCACCATCAGACGCCCGTCAGGGTCAGATCGTTGCTGAAATGCTGATGGAAAAAGGCTATTCATCTGCCGCGATGTCCTATGTCAACAATGACTATGGTAAAGGTCTTGCCGATAGCATCCAGAGCAACTTTGAAAGCATGGGCGGTTCCATCACCATCAGCGCATCACACGAAGATGGCAAAGGTGACTACGGCGCAGAAGTTGCGGCATTGGCTCAGGCTGGTGGCGACATCTTGATCGTTGCCGGTTACCTTGACCAAGGTGGTAAAGGCATCATTCAAGGGTCATTGGACGCGGGCGCGTTTGACATCTTCTTCCTGCCAGATGGCATGATCGGTGACAGCCTTGGCGAAGCCATTGGTCCAGACCTTGACGGTTCAATCGGCTCACTGCCAGGCACCGACAGCCCAGGCGCGGCTAAGTTCGGCTCATTGGCTGAAGCTGCTGGTTTTGCGGCAGGTCCATTCGCCGCTGAATCATATGACGCTGCTGCGTTGATCATCTTGGCCATGCAGGCCGCGGGTTCAACAGACAGCCAAGTCTATAAGAACAGCATGATGGGTGTTGCCAACGCCCCGGGTGAAAAGATTTACCCAGGCGAGCTGGCCAAAGGCATCAAGTACCTGCGTCAGGGTCTTTCCATTGACTATGTTGGTGCTTCTGCTGTTGAGCTTGTTGGCGGCGGTGAAAGCGCTGGTAACTATGCCGAAATCCTTGTTGATGGCGGCAAAATGACAACAGTCGGTTACCGCTAATCTGAATGTGATAAAACGACCCGGGTTTCGCTCGGGTCGTTTTTTATTTCCTTTTGTTATCATTTGCAGATAGAACCTGCGCATTATGATTAGAGTTCAAAACTTACATAAATATTTTGGTGGCCTTCACGCTGTTGATAACGCCTCGCTGGAAATTAAAGCAGGGTCGATTACAGGCTTAATTGGGCCTAATGGCGCGGGCAAAACCACGCTGTTTAATATTATCGCCGGTGTTTACAAACCTTCATCTGGCAACGTCTTCCTTGATGATGAAGATATTACCGGCATCCCGCCCCATGATTTGTTCAAGAGGGGCTTGCTGAGAACGTTTCAAATTGCCCATGAATTTTCATCCCTGACCGTCCGTGAAAACCTGATGATGGTGCCCGGCAATCAATCGGGTGAGAATTTGATTGATGCTTGGTTCCGCCCCAAGAAAGTCATGGCGGAAGAACAAGAAATTCGCAACAAGGCCAATGAAGTGATCGACTTCTTGCAATTGGGTCATGTCGCCGAAGAACGGGCGGGCAATCTTTCAGGCGGGCAGAAGAAACTGCTTGAATTGGGCCGCACCATGATGGTCGATGCCAAAATCGTGTTTTTGGATGAGGTTGGCGCGGGCGTCAACCGAACCTTGCTGAACACGATTGGCGATGCGATTTTGCGGCTCAACAAAGAGCATGGTTATACATTTTGCATGATCGAACATGACATGGATTTTATCGGCCGCCTTTGTGATCCGGTGATCGTCATGGCCGAAGGCAGTGTCCTTGCTGAAGGCACGGTTGAAGAGGTCAAATCCAACGAACAGGTGATCGAAGCCTATTTGGGCACTGGCCTGAAAAACAAAGCATCCTAGAGCGTGGTGATCAGATGAGTTTTCTTCTTGGTGCAAATATGACAGGCGGTTATGGCGGTGCTGATATTCTGCATGATTGCACAATCGGTGTCGAAAAAGGTGAGATTGCCGTGGTGGTCGGGCCTAATGGCGCAGGCAAATCCACCGCCATGAAAGCCATTTTTGGGATGCTGAATTTACGCCAAGGCCAAGTCACGATTGATGGCGATGATATTACCAACTTGAAGCCTGAAGAACGGGTCTTAAAAGGCATGGGTTTTGTGCCGCAAACCAATAATGTCTTCACCTCCATGAGCGTTGAAGAAAACCTTGAAATGGGCGCGTTTATTCGCCGTGATGATATTTCCCAGACCATGGAACAGGTGTTTGAATTATTCCCCATTTTAAAAGAAAAACGCAAACAGCCCGCGGGTGAACTTTCCGGCGGCCAGCGTCAGCAAGTTGCCGTTGGCCGGGCGTTGATGACGCAACCAAAAGTCCTGATGTTGGATGAACCCACCGCCGGTGTTTCGCCGATTGTCATGGATGAATTGTTTGACCGCATCATTGAAGTGGCGCGCACAGGAATCGCGATTTTGATGGTCGAACAGAACGCCAAACAAGCGCTTAATATTGCCGATAAAGGCTATGTGCTGGTGCAGGGCGAAAACAGATATACCGATACAGGGGCGGCTCTGATCGCCAATCCTGATGTGCGGCGTGCTTTCCTTGGTGGTTAATGGACGCGATAGGACATTGAAGCGATGACAGATATTTTAAACGCATTGGTTATTCTGGCCAATTTCATCTTTGTCCCCGCCATGGCTTATGGCAGCCAGCTGGCCTTAGGCGCGTTGGGCATCACCATGGTTTATAGCATCCTGCGCTTTTCCAATTTTGCCCATGGGGAATTAATGTCTTTTGGCGCCATGACCACCATTTTGGTGACATGGGCATTGCAAAGCAGCGACATTAGCCTTGGGATTTTCCCAACCGCTTTGCTGGCCATTCCAGTTGCGATTTTGGTGACGGTTGTTCTGGCGGTTGCGATTGATAAATCGGTTTACCAATATTATCGCAAAATCAGGGCTGAACCGGTGACGCTGTTGATTGTGTCGATTGGGGTGATGTTCTTTTTAAGCGGCTTGGTGCGCTTTATCATCGGCCCGAAAGATCAGGTCTTCACCGATGGCCAGCGGTTTATTATGAAAGCCCGCGCCTTTAAACAAATGACCGGCCTTAACGAAGGGCTGGCCATTAAAATGACCCAAGGCATCACTGTTGTGACCGCCTTTGTTTTGGTTGCTGTGGTGTTTTGGTTTTTGAATAAAACCCGCACCGGCAAATCCATGCGCGCCTATTCCGATAATGAAGATTTAGCCCTGCTTTCAGGCATTAACCCTGAACGTGTTGTGCTGATCACTTGGGTGATTACCGCCGCCCTTGCCGCTGTCGCGGGGACACTTTATGGGCTGGATAAAAGCTATAAGCCCTTCACCTATTTGTCACTACTCTTGCCGATTTTCTCGGCGGCGATTGTTGGCGGTGTTGGCAATCCTTTGGGGGCTATTGCTGGCGGGTTTGTCATTGCCTTTTCTGAATTGACCATCACTTTTGCCTATAAAAAAGTGCTGACCTATCTGCTGCCTGAGAGCATGGCACCGGATACATTGATGCAATTGTTATCGACAGATTATAAAATCGCCTTGTCCTTTGTGATTCTGGTGATTGTCTTGATCTTTAAACCGACAGGGCTGTTTAGCGGGAAGACGATATAATGATGGCGCGATTGATGACAAACAGAACGTCTTTTCTTTTTGCTGTCATGGCAGCATTGATCATTTTTGTCGGCTTTATCCAAAGCTGGAACGTGGCCTTTACCATTATCAATCTTTGCCTGATTTCAGCCATCATGACTTTGGGGGTCAATATCCAATGGGGCTATGCCGGATTGGTAAACTTTGGCTTGATGGGCTTCACCGCCTTAGGCGGCATCGCCGGGGTGTTGATTTCAATGCCGCCAGTTCCCGGGGCATGGGAAGCGGGCGGCATGGGGATTCTGATCGGTCTTCTGGTGGGGCTGGGCATTATTATCGCGGCGGTGATGGTATGGAAAAAAACCGCGCATTTAGGGCGCGTGCAGCATTGGGCTTTGGCGGCGGTATTGGTCATTGGCTTCTTTTCTTTCCGCCATATTGTGGACCCTGCCGTTGCCGCTATTGAATCTTTTGAATCCGCCAAGACCGGATATTTGGGCGGGTTTGGCCTGCCGATTATGTTGTCATGGGTGATCGGCGGCGTGCTGGCCGCGGGGGTCGCGTGGCTGATCGGTAAAATCTCCCTTGGGCTTCGGTCGGATTATCTGGCGATTGCCACATTGGGGATTTCCGAGATTATTATCTATGCCCTGAAGAATGAAGAATGGCTATCCCGCGGGGTCAAGAACGTCACTGGCCTGCCCCGTCCGGTGCCTTATGAAATTGATTTGCAAGAAAGCCCGTGGTTGATCGAATTGACCAACACATGGGGGCTGTCGTTGATCGACACGTCATCCATTATTGTCAAAATTTGTTACGCGCTGTTGTTCACCGCTGTTCTGGTGGGGATTTACCGCTTATCGGAAATTGCCTTGAAATCCCCTTGGGGGCGGATGATGCGGGCGATCCGTGATAATGAAGTTTCAGCCGAAGCCATGGGCAAAGATGTCAAAGCCAAGCATTTGCAGGTCTTTATTATTGGTTCAGCAATTGTCGGGGCGGCGGGGGCTATGCTGACGACTTTGGATGGCCAGTTCACGCCCGCCTCTTACCAACCGTTGCGCTATACATTCCTGATTTGGGTGATGGTGATCGCTGGCGGTTCAGGCAATAACGCAGGGTCTGTTATCGGCGGGTTTTTAATCTGGTTCTTCTGGATTGAAGCGGAACCGCTTGGCCTTTGGATGATCGAATTGCTGACCTCTGGTCTGGCGGATGATAACGCCTTGAGATTGCATTTGATTGAAAGCGCCGCCCATACCCGCTTTATGATGATGGGATTGGTGCTAATTCTGGTCTTGCGATTCTCACCCAAAGGGTTGATCCCCGAAGTGAAACGTTAATCACTTTATATTAAACCGATGATGCTTGGCGCTGTTGCGCCACCCGCTCACGCCAGATGATCAACAAACCGGCGGCAATAATCAATGTGCCGCCGATGATGGCGTTGCCGCCCGGCCATTCTTCCCAAATCAACGCGCCCCAGAAGGTCGCCCATAGAATGACCAAATATTGCGCGGGCGCGATAATCGACAGCTCCCCTTTGCGAATGGCGGTGATGTAAAGGGTGAAGGATAAGGCCACCAAGACAGCCGATAAAGGCACCAATGCCCATTCAAACCCGCCCATATACCCCCAGCCAAAAGGAAAGGTCAGAAGGCCAAAAAAAGTTGTGACAATCGCCGTGGTCATGGTCACTTGCGGGGATTGAATCTCTTCAGGTATCTTTCTTGTGATCAAATCCCGCGCCACCAAGGCCAGCGCCGTGGTAAAGGGTAAGGCCAAGGCGATGTTGAAATCACCACCATCAGGGGCGGCAACAAAGATCACCCCCGCAAAACCCATCAACACCGCGATCCAGCGAAAAATACCAACTTTTTCACCATAAAGCGGGATTGAGACCAAGGTCAGCATCACCGGAAAAATAAACACAACTGTTGTTGAAACAGCGATGGGGATTAATTGCAGGCTCAGGAAAAAGCAATAGGTGGAGACCATCTCAGCACAGCCCCGCAACATACTCCACCGATTGAAAATAGCCCCGCGATTAAAACTGATCTTCTGCCACGCCATCAGCCCCGCGATCAAGATGATCACCACGAAACCGCGGATGGCGATAATCTGCCCCACGGTCATCGCCTCACCCATCAGGCGAATAACAGCATCACCCGCCGCCAAAAGCGTCATGGATAATGCCATTAAAATTAAGGCTGATCTGTTATCGGGCATTAATGTTTAACCCACCAACCATTCAGGCTGCATGGCCAGAACAGCGTCATCACCAGCGGTGATGGTGCGCAACAAGGCCATGACCTGCGGCAACGCGTGGGACATATAACTGTCTGCTGTGACCAATTTTGTTTGAAGGAAGGTTTCATCCGCGCCATCTTCTGCCAGCAAATCCGCCGCTTTACCCGCTGACCGCGCCATCATCCAACCGCCGGTCAAATAGCCCATCAGCATCAAATAATTAACGCCATTAGCGGCAGGACGGCGGGGGTCATTTGATGTTGCCAGAATATGATCCACCGCTTCGGTCGCCACTTCAACCGCTTCCAGCACCGCGCTCGCGGCATCGCGAACGGTTTCATGGGCATGGTCGGTCAGCGGTTTCATTTCAGCGGTAATATCATCCAGCAAGGACATGACCCCACGGCCTTCATCACGGATGGTTTTGCGGAACACCAAATCATTGGCTTGGATCGCTGTCGTGCCTTCATAAATCGGCAGGATGCGCGCGTCGCGATAATGCTGCGCCGCCCCTGTTTCTTCGATAAAGCCCATGCCGCCATGCACCTGAACACCTTGTGATGTCATGGCCAATGACCGTTCCGTCAACCAGCCTTTGATGATGGGGATCAATAACGCGGAACGTTCATCCCAAAACCCGCGGCTGGATTCATCACCGGATTTCGCCAAATCCATGGCCGCCCCGCCAAAAGCCGCCAAAGCGCGCATGGCTTCAATTTCAGCTTTCATGGTGGTGATGGTGCGCAACACATCAGGATGGTGGATAATCGGATCGCCGGGGTTGCGATCAAGCGGCGTGCCTTGCTTGCGGTCAAAGGCATAAGCCACCGCCTGTTGCAAAGCGCGTTCAGAAACCGCAAGCCCCTGCAAGCCCACGGAAAAACGAGCGTGGTTCATCATGCCAAACATAATCTCCAGCCCGCGATTTTCTTCGCCCACCAGATAGCCAATCGCCCCGCCATTATCACCATATGACAAGACCGCGGTGGGTGAGCCTTTAATGCCCAATTTCTTTTCAATCGAAACACAGCGGACATCATTAGCCTCGCCCAATGAGCCATCGTCATTAACGATAAATTTCGGCACGATAAAGACGGAAATCCCTTTCACGCCATCAGGGGCATCTGGCGTTCTGGCCAAAACAAGATGGACGATATTTTCCGCCATATCATGGTCGCCATAGGTGATGTAAATCTTCTGGCCGGTGATGCGGTAATGATCACCTTCTTTCACGGCTTTGGTTTTGATCGCCGCCAGATCCGTTCCGGCTTGCGGTTCGGTCAGGTTCATCGTGCCTGTCCAGCGGCCTTCCACCATGGGCGGAATAAACCGTTCTTTTTGTTCAGGAGATGCTGATTTTTGGAGGGCGTAAATCTGGCCTTGGGTCAGCAAATGGCACAGCGCAAAAGCCATATTGGCGGATTGCCAAATTTCATTGACCATCGAAGACACCACCATCGGCATATTCTGGCCGCCAAATTCTTCTTCGGCATCCATGGCCGTCCAGCCGCCTTCGGCCATGGCCTGATAGGCTTCTTTAAACCCGTCTGGCGTTTCCACCCGGCCATCTTCAAAACAAGTTGATGAGGATTGATCGCCGGAATGGTTGGTGGGGGCGATCACATCCGATGCCAATTTGCCCGCTTCGGTCAACACCGCATCCACCAGATCAGGGGTGATGTCATCAGCACGGCCAATTTCCGCCGTAACCGCGCCCAGATCAACCACGTGATTCAGAACAAAACGAATATCTTTCAACGGTGCGCTATACATGATTTGTCTCTCAATTTTCCTGATCGGTTTTATAACTGTTATTTCTAGCTGATTTTTTTCGTGTAATGAAGCGGCCCGCCACGGAAGCCCGGGAAGCCTACACCAAAGATCATCGCCGCATCAGCATGATCAGCGGAGGCAACAACCCCTTCATCCACCGCCGCTTGGCATTCATCCACCATAGGCTTTAATAATCGGCTGGCAAGTTCCGCTTGGGATTTGGCTTCGTAAACTGCCCTTGGGCGGATGGCTTTTTTATCATCCCATTCATAAAAACCTTGCCCTGATTTGCGGCCAATCGTGCCATCTTCAATCATATTTTGATAGGTTTGGGCAACATCATCGGGCATCCCCAGAGGGGTGGAGGCATCAAACATCACATCAATGCCAATTTGATCAGCCAATTCAATCGGCCCCATGGGCATTCCATAATTGACCATGGCTTGATCAATTTCATCAGGATTGCCGCCCGCCAGCATATCGGCAACACCAGCGTTGATATAAGGCAATAACGCGCGATTGACGACAAACCCCGGGCTGGATTTGCACTGGATTGGCATTTTCTTTAATTGGCCAGCAAAGCTCATGCCCTTGGCCATGGCGGCATCATCCGAATGACGTGACGCGATCACTTCAACCAATGGCAAGACCGGAACAGGGTTAAAGAAATGAAGCCCGATGAGGCGGCTTGGATCTTTCAACGCCCCAGCGATTTCTTCCAAGGGGATTGACGATGTGTTGGTGGCCAATACCGCTTCTCGCTTGGCTTGTTTTTCGGCGGCGCTGAACACGGCTTGTTTAATATCAAGCCGTTCGGCCACCGCTTCGATAATCAAATCCGCGCTGCTCAATCCCGCGCCATCAGGGTCTGCCACCAGCCTGTCCATGGCGGCATTGATTTTTTCTGGTGTTTTCAGACGCCGTTCATAAAGACCGCGGGCGCGATCAAGCGCACCATCAATGGCCGATGTGTTCATATCATGAAGCGTGACCTGAAAACCTGACATGGCGGCAACAGCGGCAATATCACCGCCCATCACGCCAGCCCCGATGACATGAACCAGATGAAACCCGCTATCCCCGCGCGCGGTTTTCTTCACCATATCATTGAGCTGATAAACCCGCCGCAACCCATCCGAAGCGGGACTCATCATCAAGGCGGGGAAGATTAATTTTTCCGCCGCTGAAATCGCCTTGGCATCAGGGGCGTGATCCGCAATGTGATCCAAAATCGCAAAGGGCGCGGGCGTATGATCCGGCCGTAATCTTTTGGTGAATTGACCGGCGGCGGCTTCAACAAGCGATGATGTGTCTTCATCTGAAATCAAACGGCGTTCCGGTTTCTGGCCAGCCTGTTCCATCAACATGGCTTTCATGGCTGGCTTTAAATCATCGGCGGTATCAACCAATTGATCAACAAGCCCCATTTCATGGGCGTCTTGGGCTGAAACCATGCGGCCGGTCAGCATCATATCAAGCACATGAGCCGCCCCAACACGGGCATAAGCACGGCCAGTCCCACCATAACCGGGGAGCAATCCCAATTTAACCTCAGGAAACGCCAATTGTGTTTTCGGCTGGCTTGTGGCGATCAAGCGGTCGCAAACCAACGGCACTTCCAACCCGCCACCAAGGGCAAAGCCATCAATCCCCGCAACCGTGGGGTATGGCAAATCCGCAAAGCGATCAAACGTGCTGTGCACTTCATGAAGCAGGTCAGCGACATCTTCTTCTGATGCTAAGACGCTAAATTCGTTAATATCAGCCCCGTAAATAAAGCCTTGGTCTTTGCCGCAATAAAGCGCCATGCCTTTGATGCTTGTGTCTTTTTCAAGGGTGGTGGCAACCTCCGCCATTTCCGATAAGACCGCACGGGTCAAGACATTGACCGATTTATCGGCAACATCCAGCCCCACCCAAGCCAGACCATCATCATCAATTTCAACAGACCAATGCGCCAACGCCATGGGTTCCACTCCATCTTGAAATAAGATCAATTCGATATGTGTATTAAAATACGTAAGTTAAGGGTCTCTTCACTTAACGGATATTTAGTCTGGATGACCCCAAGATGAAAGTCTATCTTTTAAATAAGATGGGGTCGCCAAAGGGAAGATTACCCCGCCAGATCAAGGGCGGCTTGCCAAGCGGCGTCATTAACCTCAATCCCATTTTCAGCGGCCTGCCGTTTCGCCATGCGGCCACTGCCCGGAAGGCGCGCGCCATCATCGGCGATCAACCCGGCCATGGTGGCCATGCGGCTGGCAAAATCATCACCACTGACCAAGGGCATCACCCCGGGGTCAATCATCATCATCATTTGCCCAACATTAGGATAATCGCCTTCGGCATCAAAGAATGACGTGGCTTGATACCCAAAACCTGCGCCGGTTAAGGCGGCGGCCAAGACTTCAATCATCAAGGCCAAAGCCGCGCCTTTGGCATCGCCTAGGGGGACCATGGTGCCGCCGAGGGCTGATTTAGCATCGGTGGTGGGCTGGCCATCTTTATCCAATGCCCAACCTTCCGGAATATCTTCACCGCGTTGTGAGGCCGCCATGATATTGCCGCGGGCTACTTTTGAGGTCGCCAGATCAATCACCAACGGCGGCTGGTCTTTGATCGGCGCGGCAAAAGCAATGGGGTTCGTGCCAAACAAAGGCGTCTTGCCGCCCCATGGCGCCATCGCCGCGGGGGTATTGCCAAACAACAGCGCCACCATGCCTTGATCAGCGGCTTTTTCGACATGATGCCCCGCCACACCATAATGATGCGAGCGATAAACCCCCGCCATGGCAATGCCTTGGTCACGGGTGATTTTTGGCAATTCTTCAAGCATCAGATCAAAAGCGGGATACGCGAATCCATGGCCAGCATCAATCGCCAAAACGCCGGGTTTGGGTTGGCTCATCTCTGGGGTGGCAAAACCGTTGACCTTGCCTGATTTGGCTTGACCGGCATAGCTTGGCACGCGGCTTAACCCATGGCCTTTCTTGCCATCAATTTCAGCCTTGGTCAGGGCGGCGGCAACGGAATGGGCGTTTTCAGGTGAGGTGGATGATGCTTCTAAGGCCGCGGCAATACCGGCATGAAGCGCATCAGGTGAGATCAATGTCATGAAGATTGCTCCAGATGTTGGCGAATATTATTAGCGGTGATCGTGCCCACCCGGCCATTGGCCTCCACCGTCAGGCCTGCGATATGAGGCGTTAAAATAATGTTATCAAGACCTTCAAACATATTCAGGTCTTCTGCGGAGGCGGGTTCATGGGGGAAGACATCAATGGCGGCACCCGCAAGGCGGCCATCGCGCAACGCCACCGCCAAAGCCTCGTGATCCACCACCCCGCCACGGGCGGTATTAATCAAGATCGCGCTTTGCTTCATTTTGGCCAGCGCATCAGCGTCGATTAAATTTTCAGTCGCTTTGTTTAACGGCACGTGCAAGGTGATGACATCACCTTGTTTTAAACCATCAGCCATGGTGACCACTTCCGCGCCATCGCTCCGCAAGCCCAATTCAAATTGCGGGTCAACAATCAGAATGCTCATCCCCATGGTTTCCGCCCGGCGCATCACCGCCTGGCCAATCACCCCGCCGCCAATCAAAGTCAGGGTTTTGTTTTGAATCTCTTGCCCATGGCTAAGCGCCGCCCGTGGGAATTCACCTCTGATCATGGCTTGGGTGCTGGCATAGACAGGGCGTAACAATTGCAAGGCTGTGCTGATGACATATTCCGCCACGCTATCAGCATTCGCGCCTTCCGCGGGGCAAACGGCAATACCGCGTTCAGCGGCGGCTTTAAGATCAATATTATCAAGCCCAACACCAAGGCGGCCGATCACCTTCAGGTGGGGGCCCGCGTCTAACAAATCAGCGGTGACTTGGGTGCGGTTGCGAACAACCAGCCCTTCGGTGTCTTTCAGTAAATCAATAAGCCGTGGCCGATCATCAACCAATTGCGGGTCATAGACCAGATCAAATGATTGCTGTAATTCGGCCACGGCGGCGTCATCCATATATTCGGTGATGACAAGTTGCGGCATATATCTATGCACTCCGATAAAGTTTGGTCATGACAAATTCTTTATGGCCAAGGGCTTCAGCGGCGGTCAAACGACCATTGGCGGTGCGGCGGATATTTTCAATCAGCGCATCACCCGCTTCGTCAATTGTCATCTCACGGCGCAGAACACCGGAAACATCAACATCAACGTGTTCACCCATGGTGCGGACTGTCCGCGGATTGCCTGTGATCTTAATCACCGGAACAATCGGGTTGCCCACAACATTGCCCTGACCTGTTGGGAATGTATGCACAACATACCCCGCGGCGGCCATCAGCGTGACACATTCCGCGGCGGCAGATGAGGTATCCATGAAGTACAGACCCGCGCCTTTTTCAGGAGCTTCCGCAGGACCAAGCGCATCAATATAGGTGCTGGTGCGGCCAATCTTTTCCAAATTGCCCAAAGCCTTTTCTTCAATCGTGGTCAGACCACCGAGGATATTGCCTTTGGTTGGCTGCGAATCAGACAAGTCCGATGTCTTGTAAGGCTCGATCACCTCATCCTGATAGGCTTGGAAGATTTTCATAAACTTCTTGCCGGCTTCAGGGGTGGCGGCGCGCGCTTCACAAAGATGTTCAGCACCGGTGATTTCTGATGTTTCACCAAACACGCCATAAATGCCTTTGGGCAATAACTTGTCATACATATTGCCAACAGTTGGGCATGATGACAGGCCTGTTGTCGTATCACTTTCACCACATTTGGTTGAAACCCAAAGTTCAGACATATCGCATTCTTCACGCTGATATTCTGATGTCATATGGACGAATTCCTTCGCTTGGCGTGATGCCGCGGCGATGGTGTTGATGTCACCGTTCTGTTCGATGGAGAACCCCGCAACAGGCTTGCCTGTCTTGGCGATGCCATCGACGATCACTTGTGTCCATTCAGGTTCAATCCCGATCACGATACAAGCGGCAACATTAGGGTTAGCGCCTGTCCCGATCATGGTGCGGAAATGCAACTCAAGGTCTTCACCAAACTGCAAGCGGCCATAAGAATGGGGCAGCGCCATGGTGCCTTGGATGTTATTGGCAACGGCTTCACAAGCGGCGTTTGAAATATCGTCTACCGGCAGGATCGCAACATAGTTACGAACGCCAACACGGCCATTTTCACGGCGATAGCCATGGAATGAATTGTTTGAAGTCATGATGGCCTCCTACCAGCGCTTGGTTTTCAGGTTTTGGGTGTGAATATGGTCACCCTTTGATGCGGCGGCAACAACACGGCCAATATCTTGACCATATTTGGTCACGGTATCGCCTTCGGCAAAATCAACCAGCGCAACCTTATGGCCAATCGGCACATCATGGTTAACGGTCATTTTGAAGTCTGTGTTGTTTTCGGTCACAACACAAAGCATTTCAGTGCCAGCCTTCAGATTTTCAACAACCACAACGCCGACATTATCGCCGTCATGATGGACGAGAAGATGCGGTTCGCTCATCTCTATATCCTTTCATTTTGAAGATATTTTATTTTATTTCATTATTTATAAACATCTTTAAGGCAAACACAAGAAAAGGATTCAAAATAAACCCTGCCGTAAGAATGGGGCTGGTCAGAATAAGATTTTCAGGCAAAGATGGGAATTAGGGGATGTTTATTCATCATTATGAATAAGATGACCTTATATAAAGCGGTGCTTAAAAAGGTCTTATTGAAGCGTTGTTGAAGACGCTGTTGGGGTTTCATCATGTCATCTGGTCACCATACAACCGCCGATACCCTGACGGCTGAAACCATTCGCGGCATGGTGTTGATGGCGATTGCCATGCTGATCATCCCGGGCATCGATGTTTTTGCCAAATTGCTGACCCCCACGATGTCGGCGGGCCAGATTGTCTGGTTTCGATTCTTTGTTCAGTCGTTATTAATCACGCCGTTGATTCTTTATTATAAGTTATGGCAACTGCCGCAAGGGACATTTTGGCTGCAAGTCTCACGCGGGATTTTGCTGGCGGCGGCGACGGTGTTTTTCTTTGCCGCGTTGCGCGACTTATCCATCGCCCAAGCGATTGCGATTTTCTTTGTTGAACCGCTGATCCTGACCTTATTATCAGCGCTGTTTTTGGGTGAGGTGATTCGCATCCGCCGCATCATGGCGATTGTCATTGGCTTTATCGGGGCGCTGATTATCATCCGCCCAACATTTTTTAATGTCGGGATGCCCGCGCTTTACCCGGTGGGGGCGGCGTTTTGTTTTGCCCTTTATTTGATGGTCACAAGAAAAATTTCCGCCAAGGTTCATGCTTTGCAAATGCAATGGATGGTGGGGCTTTCGGCAACAGCGTTTCTGAGCTTATTGTTGTTGTTAGGGGAAGCCACCACCATGGCGGTTTTCCAAGCGTCCTTGCCCCATGGCATCAACATTATTTGGGTGATTTGCTTGGGTTTGGTGGCGACCGTTGGGCATTTAACCCTTGTCCACGCGCTCAAGAAAGCCCCGGCCTCGGTGCTGGCGCCGTTTCAATATGTTGAAATTATTGGTGCCACGGTCTTTGGGTATTTGGTGTTTGGGGATGGGCTTGACCTGCCCACCATCATCGGGGTGAGCATCATTATTTCATCAGGGCTGTATTTGTTTTATCGTGAAAATCAATTGCGGAAAAACCAACCATAAGTTGATCGAAAGACTAGCATTTGCGCCCCGCAAAGGATAAAGTCACCCCTAACAAATAACGCCAGCCACGGCCAATAATCCCTTTGGGTGAGATATAATGACAACGCCTCTTTTGGACGCCCGCGCGATCAGCAAATACTTTGGCGATTTTACCGCCAATGACGCGGTTGATTTCACCATTGAAAAAGGCACGATCCACGCTTTATTGGGGGAAAACGGCGCGGGCAAATCAACTTTTGTCAAAATGCTCTACGGTGTTTTATCCCCTGACCAAGGTCAGTTTTATTGGGATGGTGCGCCGGTTCAGATCACCTCACCGAAAGCGGCACGCGCCATGGGCATCGCCATGGTGTTTCAGCATTTCTCGTTATTCCCTGCCCTGACGGTTGCTGAAAATATCGCGCTGGCGCTGGATGACGCGCCGTCATTGGTGGATTTAAGCCAGCGGATTAATGACGCCTCTGAACGTTGGGGTTTGGCGATTGACCCACAGCGTCCTGTCGGCGATCTTTCTGTTGGCGAACAACAGCGGGTTGAAATTCTGCGCTGTCTTCTGCAAGACCCGAAATTGCTGATCATGGATGAACCGACCTCGGTGTTGACCCCGCAAGAAAGCGAGCGTCTTTTTGATGTTTTGCGGCGATTGGCCAAAGATGGATGCGCTGTTCTTTACATCAGCCACAAATTGGATGAAATCATGGCCTTGACCAGCAAAGCCACCATCCTTCGGGGCGGTAAAAATGTTGGCGATGTGATCCCTTCCAAAAGCAGCACCCGCGCCATGGCTGAAATGATGGTGGGGGATAAAGTGGATTGGATTGAACGCCGCACCACTGGCTCTGATTTATCGGCTGAAAAAATCTTCCGCTTATCCGGTCTTAACCGCCCTGTTGAAACCGCTTTTGCCACCCCGCTTCAGGATATTTCTTTTGATGTCCACGCTGGCGAGATTTTGGGGATCGCGGGGATTTCCGGCAATGGGCAGGAAGAATTGGTGGAAGCCTTGACCGGCGAATGGCTTTCCCCTGATCATCAGCAAATCCTATTCAAAGGCCAGCCCATTGGCCGCACCTCCCCTGAAGGCCGCCGCCGTTTGGGGATTGAAATGGTTCCCGAAGAACGCAATGGCCATGCCGCCATCCCTGAAATGAGCTTGATGGAAAACACGTTTTTGACGCATTACAACCGCGTTGATATGGGCGGCGGTCAACAGTCCGGCAAATCGCAATTCACCCGCCATCCTGAATTATGCGCCGATACCACCGAACAGATTATTAAAGACCATGATGTTCGTACCCCCCATAGCAACCCGATGGCGCGGCAACTTTCCGGCGGTAATTTGCAGAAATTCATCATGGGCAGAAGTTTGATCACCAATCCTGAATTGATGATTATCGCCCAGCCGACTTGGGGGGTTGATGTTGGGGCGGCGACGATGATTCGCCATAATATTCTGGCGCTGGCCGCCAACGGATGCGGGGTTATTCTGATCAGTCAGGATTTGGAAGAAATCTTCAGCCTTTCAACCCGTATCGCGGTGTTAAACGAAGGCCGATTGAGCGCGGTTCATGACGCTGTTGAATTGAGCGCCGAGGACGTTGGCTTGTTGATGGGCGGCAAATCAAAAGCATCCGAAAGCCCTAAAGGAGACGTGGCATGATCAAATTAACGCCGCGGACAAATCCTTCGCCTTGGCTCACGATACTCAGCCCACTGGTGGCAATTATCGCAACCCTCATCATTGGGGCGTTGATCTTCACCCTGCTGGGTTATGACGCGGGCGCGTCCCTTTATCAATTCTTTATCTCCCCCCTCAGCCGCCTTGACCGGATCAGCGATTTGGTGGTGAAAGCCTGCCCCTTGATCATCATTGCTTTGGGGTTGGTGTTTTGTTACCGCGCCAATATTTGGAACATTGGGGCGGAAGGCCAGTTTATTCTTGGGGCATTAGCGGCGGGGGCGTTTGCCCTGCAATTCCCTGACAGCACATCACCGTTGCTGTTCCCGGGCATGGTGCTGGTGGCGATTATGGCGGGGGCGGCTTGGGCGGCAATCGCGGCGGTTTGTAAAACCTATTTCAATGCCAATGAAATTTTAGTCACCTTGATGCTGACTTATGTCGCGGCTCTCTTTATTGATGTCATGGTCCGTGGGCCTCTGCGAGACCCGATGGCTTTCGGCTTTCCTTTAACGCCAATGTACCCTGACGCGGGGTTGATCAGCAAAATGCCAATCCCCGGGCTTGGCTATGTGGGGCAGTTGCATTACGGCGTGATTATCGCCTTTGTGCTGGCGCCATTGGCGTGGTGGTTGATGCACCGGACATTGCCTGGCTATCAAGTGCGGGTCATCGGCACGGCCCCAAGGGCAGGTCGGTTTGCGGGCTTCAGCGCCAATAAAACCACCATTGGCGTGTTGCTGTTCTCTGGCGGCATGGCCGGTCTGGCAGGGATGATCGAAGTCTCCGCCAATATTGGCCAGCTGCAACCGAATGTTTCTTTTGGTTATGGCTTCACCGCGATTATCGTGGCGTTTCTGGCGCGGCTCAACCCTTTGGGGGTGATCATCGCTGGCTTACTGATCGCCATGGCGGAATTGGGCGGGGATAACGCGCAAATGGCCTTAAGCATCCCGAAAGTCGTGACCGGATTGTTTAAAGGTATTTTGCTGTTCTTCCTGTTGGCAGGGGCAACATTAGAACGTTATAAAATTGAATGGACATCAAGAAAGGCTTCATCATGAGCGCGTTATTGCTGACCATCTTGGCCACGTCCATCCCGTTGCTTTTGGCCGCAACCGGTGAATTGATCGCGGAACGATCTGGGGTTTTAAACCTTGGGGTTGAAGGCATGATGTTGATGGGGGCGGTCGCCGCTTTGGCGGCGGTGCTTTACACCGGCAATCCTTACAGCGGCATTTTATTTGGCGCGTTGGCGGGGCTGGCGGTGTCGTTGATCTTTGCCTTTTTCGCGGTCACGTTGATGACCAATCAAGTGGCGACAGGCTTGGCGCTGACCATTTTTGCGACAGGGTTTTCTGGCCTTGCGGGCGCGCCATTGGTGGGGAAGACGGCTGAAAGCCTGCCGACAATTGATATTCCGTTATTGGCGCAATTGCCGTTTATCGGTGAGTTGTTCTTTCAACAAGATTTGCTGTTTTATCTCGCCTTTGCGTTGATTCTGGCGACGTCTTTATTTTTAAAGAAAAGTCGGGCGGGGATGATTCTCCGTGCCGTGGGGGATCATCACGATTCTGCCCATGCCCTTGGGTATAGTGTTCAGAAAGTCCGTTGGATGGCGGTGGGTTTTGGCGGGGCTTGCGCGGGTTTGGGCGGGGCGTATATCCCCTTGGTGCTGACCCCTCATTGGTCCGAAGGCATGACGGCAGGCCGCGGCTGGATTGCGCTGGCGCTTGTTGTCTTTGCGTCATGGATCCCGTATCGCATCGTGATTGGCGCGTTGATTTTTGGCGGCATCACCATCTTGCAATTGGCAGGGCAAGCCCGTGGTTGGGCCGTGCCATCTCAAGTCTTGTCAATGCTGCCTTATCTTGCCACAATATTGGCATTGGTCTTGATGTCGATGCGAAAATCATCGCATCACATAACAGTGCCATTTTGTTTGGGGAAACCGTTTCATCCGGGGAATTAATTTCCCACAGAATTTAACCCGATTGGGGTTGTCATCGCACATAGGGCAAAATCAATATGTGCAAATATCATGGAGAGTGATCATGTTTAAAAAATTAGTAACAGGCTTAGGCACCATGGCCGTTGCGACCGCAATGAGTGTTTCAATGGCCGCTGCCGAAGCCACAAAAGTTGGGTTTGTCTATTTGACAACTCCAGGCGACCATGGCTGGACCTATGCCCATGAGCTGGGCCGCCAGATGGTTGAAAATCATTTCGGTGATGATGTCGAAACAACCTATATTGAAAATGTTCCAGAAGGCCCAGATGCGACACGCGTTATCCGTGAATTGGCTCAGCAGGGCAATGAGATTATTTTCACCACATCATTCGGTTACATGGACCCGACACTGAAGGTTTCAAAAGAATTTCCGAACGTCAAATTTGAACATATGACCGGCTATAAGCGGACACCAAATATGGCAACAGGGAACATCCGTTTCTATGAAGGCCGTTATGTTCAGGGTGTTGTTGCTGGCCTGATGACCAAGTCAAACAAGATTGGTTATGTTGGCGCTTATCCGATCTCTGAAGTGATCATGGGCATCAACGCGTTCGCGCAAGGCATGCGCTCTGTTAACAGCGACGCGTCTATTTCAGTGATCTGGGCAAACACTTGGTATGATCCGGTGAAAGAAGCGGATGCGGCTAAGGTTCATATCGCGGAAGGCGCTGATATTCTGGCTCAGCACACAGATTCGCCAGCCATGTTGCAAATCGCTGAAAAGAATGGCGTCCATGGTTTTGGTCAGTCCACCAATATGGAAGCTTTCGCACCAAGCGCGCAATTGTTTGCCTCTGAAAACAACTGGGGTCCTTATTACGTCAAGCGGATTGAAGCCCTGCGTAATGGCACATGGTCAACCGGTGAAGGCCCTGATCATTGGGCTGGCAACACTTGGGGCGGTATCGCACAAGATATGCTGGTGCTGTCAGAATTTAAAAATATGCCTGATGATGTTAAAGCCAAAGCCCAAGAAGCCCTTGATGGCGTTCGTTCTGGCAAGATCAAAATCTTCGCTGGTCCTTTGAAGGATAACACAGGCAAGACCATTATCTCCGCTGGTGAAGAACTGGACGATGGCGCGCTTTGGGGGATGAACTATTACCTCGAAGGCGTGAATGGTAACATTCCTGGCTAAACGTTTTTGGCTAAGCCTATTATTTTCTGGAAAACAGCCCCTTTTTGGGGCTGTTTTTTTGCCCACAGTTTGCCGATCCCATGGCTTTAATCCCGCCTGTTTATTTTTGCCTCTTTATTTCTCGTCTTGACTGCTTATATCATAGCCATCAAAGGAGAGTTTTTTATGATTAAAGGGTTACACCATAAAGCCTACCGCTGCCGCAACAGCCATGATACGCGCGCGTTTTATGAAGATTTTCTCGGCCTGTCTCTTGCCGGCGCGCTTGAGATCACCGAAACCAAAACCGGACGGCAAACAAAAGTGCTGCACAGTTTTTATCAAATGGATGATGGGTCCTTCATCGCCTTTTTTGAAGCCCCTGAACGTGATTTTGAATTCAAAGAACAGCATGACTATGACCTGCATCTGGCGCTTGAGGTAACCCCTGAACATTTGCGCGAAATGTTTGAAAAAGGCAAAGCTGAAGGGATTGAAACCCGCGGTATTTCTGACCATGGCTTTATTGATTCGATCTATTTCAGAGACCCCAATGGATATGTCGTGGAATTAACCGCGAAAAAAGAAAACCATGACGATATTGTTTTTGCCAACAACCCGAAAGCACGGGAAATTCTGGACAACTGGCAATCGGAATAAACCGAAATTAAACAGCAATAAATCTATTGAGGATCAAAAGATGGGGCGATTATTCGTCCCATTCTTTTTCGGAGAATAACATCAACCCGCCATGGCCATCGGCGTGGTCTGATTCTGGCCAAGCGCCTTGATCCCAAGGGCCTAAATCATGGTCTTGTGATGAAAAAAACGCTTTTTCCGTGGCTTCATCAGCAAAACCCCATTTTTCAACCAAAATTGTTTCATCATCTTGTGATGTATAGACACGAAGGCTGATCGCGGTGTTATCTTGATGGGCTTGCGACCATTGGGTTAATTTTTCAACCCGAGACATAACGTCTTCTTTGGCTTCAAGCCTTTGAACGATAACTCTTTTTTTCATCTCACACTCTGTTCATACAGCGGCTTCATTCGGCCAACAAGCAAACACCTCTTGATAAGGCATCAGTATAAGCGGTCTCTTCCAATAGGTAAATTATCACTAAAAACTAATGAATACACCCTTCAAGGCCAGCAAAATCAAAATACCTAATGAATTTTTTAAAAATTAGAGTATGTTATTTGAGATATTTTATCTAAAATGGTAAAAATATTCGAAGTGAATGAGTGATAAAAGGGATTGATATGCGTACCATGGTCCGTTTTTGCACGCTTGCGGTAGCGTCATTAATGGCTTCAACAGCACTGGCTGGTGGCCTTACAAATTCAAATGAATCTACTGCGACAAGCACGGCTTCCGCGGCAACAACTTCTGCTGTGGATACAGAAACTGTTTCTAATGCCGCATCCGAACAATCTTCTCAAGACACATCATCCAGCGCTGAAGACGCTGGCGGTTTTGTCGCCATTGAAGATGATCCCCTGATCGTTGATGCCAGCGCCATCATGGATGATGACGGCATGGGTGAAGTTTCCGTGCAATGGCAGATTTCAGGCGCGAATAACAATTGGATGAACATCTCTGGCGCCACACAACAATCATTCACGCCCCGCGAAATTCATGTTGGCAAACAGCTTCGGGTGATGATCACCTATGTTGATGGTCAAGGTAATCTGGAAACATTGATCAGCCCGGCTTCAACCCCGGTTCAGAACGTCAATGATAAGCCAACAGGCGCGCCGATCCTGACGGGGAGCGCCCAAGAAGAAGACGCTTTGGTTGTTGATACCAGCACCATCGCTGATGAAGATGGCATTGGCTCATATGATGTGATTTGGCAGCGGTCTTCCACCAAAACCGAATGGCAGGCTTATCCTGATGCCACCACCGAAGTGCTGCGCCTTGGCCAAGAACACGTTGGCTTCTCTTACCGCGCTATCATTACTTATATTGACAGCCACAACACCCGCGAAGTGTTGATCTCAAACCCATCGGAAACCGTCACCAATGTTGATGATCCGGTTGAAGGTGAAGTGATCTTGACCGGTGAAGCGCTTGAAGGGTCAAAAATGGTTGTTAAAACCAATGGCGTATCCGATGAAGATGGTATCGCCAGCCTTTCTGTTTCTTGGGAATTTTCCAAAGATGGCCGCAATTGGCGCGCGGTTGATACATCATCAACCTCTGTGCTGACCTTGACCCAAAGTCTTGTGGGCATGCAGGTTCGGGCAAAGGCCAGCGTTGTTGATACATTCGGTGTTGAAACCCTGATCTACAGCCAGCCAACCAATACAGTGAAGAACGTCAACAACGTTCCTGTTGGTAAGATTAACGTCCGCCGCGTTGGCTCATAAATCTTTTTGATCTTTAAATCTTAAAAACACGCTCTATTGGGGCGTGTTTTTTTTGCCCTAAGGGCGGTGGTTTGATCCTATTGAAATGATCAATTCACGAAAATGTAAGTTGACAAGATGATTCCTCTGTCTTGTAATGATACTGCATGTTGTATTCGACCTTTAAACAACAACTATGTTTAGTAGTCACAACCCAAGTGGCTAAAGAGTCGTTTACGCCTGTATCCACATCATCACATGGAGATTGTCAATGCCACAACCTGATGCTGGCATCCGTGAAGGATGCGTAATTCTTCCATTTGTTTCACCAACAGATGGGGGGGAAACCTTAAAAACAACCAGCCTTGCTGCGCTTGTTGCGGTTACCATTCTTCATGATGCGGATGTCTGCCCCGAAGAACGGTTAATCGAAATCCTGGAACAATCCGGTGAGGTTGAAGTCTTGGATAGTGAAGAAGCTTTTGCCGATCTGGGGCTAGAAGAATTGGACACGCCAACAGGCTATCAATTAGCCACGCCATCAAATGATAATCAGCTGGTAACCCCCGTGTAATGAATTTTTAAAATTTAAGCACACGCGGCAATATCTTTAATTTTTTATCGCAATATTTATCGTAATAATGCGATCACATCTTTTGATCGCCTTGCTGAAATGGCACGTCTCTATTATTCTGAAAAAAGTGTTTTAAGTTAAGAGCCCCTTAGGGTTGAGGTTTTTTTGTCGTTAATTCAGAAGTTATTTTCTTTCCTGACGATGGCCATCATCCTGCCGCTGATGATGATTGTGTTTTTGATCAGCGACGACAGCCAGCAACTTTCCGAAGACGTCACCACCGCCATCAATGGTCTTGAAACTGAATTTACAGCCGACATCACCATGGCGGCGGAAGATTTGATCAAATCATCCTCCGAAGAAATGGATCGCTTAACGCAAGTGAATTGGGAACGCTTGACGGTTGAGGTCGCCTCCCAATTAGCGGATTTTCTTTATGACCGAGACGCTGATCTGTTGGGGCTTGCCGCCCATATTGCCAGCGCGCCTCATCCTGAGGCGGTGATAGCAGCCTATCGCCAAGAGAAAACGCGCCTGCTTACTGTCCCTGCTGAATTTCGCTATGACAGCGCCACCGATGAATGGCTTAGGGTTGAAAAACGGCCAAAGGCGAATATCGGCCAATACGCGCTGAATAAAGAAAACCAAAGCAAGTTTCGCTTCGCCAGCCAAACGTATATCAAGAAGCAAAAACAGCCTTTATATCGTGAAATTTCAATTCTGGATTTAGACGGAAAAGAGCGGTTTAAATCATCTGAGCTTAACCCTGATTTGATCGACACGCGGCAACGGCTTAACACTTTTGCCAAGGCAGAAACCTATGGCCAAGCCCTTGATGATCTGAGCCCGGGTGAGATCTATGTCAGTGATGTCATTGGCGTTTATGTCCCGGGGCATATGATTGGCCCTTATCTGGCCAGCAGGCTGAATGAAAAAGGGGCTGAATTCACCCCTCAAGACTCAGGCTATGCCGGGCTGGAAAACCCCCATGGCAAACGTTTTGAAGGCATCATCAGGTTTGTCACCCCGATCAGCCAAAATGGCACAAAAACAGGGTATTTGACCTTCGCCCTTGACCATCGCCATGTCATGGAATTTACCGATTATATTGTCCCTGAAAACAGTGATGCCGAGGCACGAGACCATCAGCATTATTTTAGGAGTGATATTAAAGGCGCGGGCAGTGGCAATTACGCCTTTATGTGGGATCACAACGGGCGGAGCATTGCCCACCCCCGTGAATATTTCATCGCAGGTTTTGACGGCGAAACAGGTGAGCGTATCCCGCCATGGATCAGCCGTGATCAAGCCGAAGCGTTTCAATCTTCTGGCGTTGATGATTTAAACACATGGCTTCAAGACCAACCCGCCTATCAAGACCAATCCCGCGATTTAAAACCTAATCTTGATCAAGTGAAATCAGGGCTGATTCCGCTGGATTGCCGCCATCTGAACTTTGCCCCGCAATGCGCGGGCTGGGATCAGATTAACGCGTCGGGGGGCTATGGTTCATTTTTGATTTACTGGTCCAATATTTGGAAATTAACAACCGCCGCCACCATCCCCTATTACACCGGGCAATATGGCCAAAGTTTACGAGGTTTTGGGGTGGTCACCATTGGCGCCAATATCGGTGAATTTACCCGCAGCAGTATCGCCGCCCGAAATGACCTGAACAACACTTTGGGTCAGGTCAATTTTAATTTTGGCCAGAACATCCGCAATATTGGTTACGAAACCGCTCAAGTGCTTCAGAAATTCCAACACCAAATGATCATCTTTGGATTGGTGATGATTGTTGCTGTGGTGGCGGTCAGCGGCGTGGCCAGTTATAAATTCCGCGCCCGCACCGCGGATCTCTTGCAAAAAACCGCTGAATTGGGTCAGGGCAATTTATCCGCCCGCATTGATGACACAAGCCGCGATGAGATTGGCCAAATCGCTAAAGCTTTTAATGACATGGCGGAAACCATCACCACATCGCAACATGAATTATCTGAAGTGAATAAAAATCTGGAATCGATTGTCAGCCAACGCACCGATGAATTGCTGCAATCCAACCAACAGATTTCTGATTCGATTGATTACGCCAGCCGCATTCAGCGGAGTCTATTGCCGCCGAAAGAAGCCATCGCCACCCATTTCGGCGAACCTGCCATTATATGGCAGCCGAAAGACGTGGTGGGGGGTGATTTCTATTGGCATAAAACCATTGGCGATACCGATTATCTGGTGGTCATGGATTGCACCGGCCATGGCGTGCCTGGGGCGTTTATGACCTTGATCGCCACCTCCGCCTTGGAACAGATTACATCCGCCTCCATGGCCAGCCTTGGGCGTTGGGTGCTGTCCCCCGCCATTGATGATTTGATGCAGCAATTGCACGAAAATGTTTGCGCGCAATTAAACCAAGTGGGCAATGGCAGTCTTTCCAATGATGGGCTTGATGCCACGATTGTGGCACTGCCCCATGATGGCGGGCCTTTGCAATTCTGCGGCGCGCAAATGGATCTCTTCACCATTTCCGCCCAAGGCGAGGCGACGCGCTATCGCGGCAACCGCACGTCTTTAGGGTATGAGAATACAGGTGAGCCGCTGACGCTGACGGTTCATGAGATTGACCAAGACGATGGCATGAGCTTTGTGATCACAACTGATGGGATCACCACCCAAATTGGCGAAGAAAAACGCCGTTCTTATGGATTCAAGCGGATCATGGAAGCGCTCGAATCCCTATCGGAGAACAGCCCTAAACAAATCAATCGGGCGATTATGCGTGATTTCAGAACATGGCAAGGGGCTGAAGAACGCCGCGATGACGTGACCTTAATCAGTTTCCGTCCCAACCCCATGAAAGACGATGGCTAAACCTTTTGGGTGTCATCCATCAGTTGTTTTGTTTGATTTGATCCGCCGCGTCCAATAAAGCCGCCACCGCCGCGTCTTTATCCTGCAACACGGTTTTATCAACCAAGATATTGAACCCATCTCCGGAAACCGAGATCACTTGATTCAATTGTATGTCACGCCTTTCGGTGACGCGGAACAATTCCACCGGGTGATCACGGCCTTTCAAATCAGCAGGGCCAATGCCATCGGTCTTAATGGCTTCTGAGACCAAAGCGTTGGTATCGGCGGAAATGATAATCGTGTCCGGTTCAGCCAGCGTTTCAAGGCGGGCGGCTTCGTTTACAGCATTGCCAATGGCGGTGTAATGCAAACGCGTCAGTGAACCGAAATTGCCGACATGGCAATATCCCGTGCTGATGCCCATCCGCACATGGATATTGGCGGTAATGCCCTCAGCTTTCCATTTCGCCCTTAACCCTTTCAGGCTGTCCTGCATATCCAAGGCCATTTCAACCGCGGCGATGGCATCTTGACGGGCGCCATTGCTCTTTGGGTCGCCAAAAAAGATCACCATGGCATCACCAATAAATTGGTCGAGCGTGCCGCCATATTTGGTGCAAATCTCGCTCATAGCGGTGAAATAATCCATCAGCAGACGCGCCATAGTTTCAGGTTCATGGCGGCTGGCGATGGTGGAAAATCCTTTAATATCAGAAAAGAAAACCGTCAGGTTGCGGCGCCTAATCTCCGCCACTTGCTCAACATCAGCCCCGCCCTTCATCAGCACATCAACCACTGTTTGCGGGACAAATCGCATCAAGGATTTGGTGATTGTCTCCAGCGTTTTATTGGTTTTGAACAGGTTTTCTTCGGTGGCATCGGCGCGTTTGATAAGGCGGTCAAGCCGCTTCTGGCTTTGCTGGGCTTCGGTCATCATCGTCTTTAACGTGATGGCCATTGGGTCTTGATCATCAAGCCGCGCCAAAAGCGCTTCGGCTTGGGCAATCGCCTTTAAAAATTTAGCCGACGCGCCAGACATTTAATGAAGTTGGTCTTCGATAATGGAAAAATTGATATGCTCAAGGTCTTCGCAAATATCTTCGGCAAATTCCTTGGTGATCTCATCATCAGGGTCGCAATACCATTGCACATCAACATTCAGGCCAGCGCCTGCTTTTTCATCCATCTGATCCATGATTTCCATCAACACCCGAGCCGAGGAGGAATTGAAGTAAACCAATTTGATCTCAACATTGAACTGCCCATCGGCCTTGCCCATGGCTTCATTTAACGCGACACGAATAGGGCCATAAAACCCGGTGATGTCTTCGGGGTAGGATTCCCCTGACAATGAAAATAGACCTGCTTGGTCATCCAAAATGACGGCGGGCGTTCTTGACGTGGCTTCGATATTTAACCCTGGCATTTTACACTCACTAGGCCGATGCTTTGATGATAAAGAATGACGTTCCGTCAGGACCGTCAGAGACTTGATATTCAGGTGGCGAGGCGGAACGGCGGGCGATTTCAATCAACCCTAGACTTGCGCCTTTTGACGTGGATTCGGTGGGTTGGCGCAGTTTTTCTTTATAGATTTTGCGCAATTCTTCCGGCGTGCAATCCCGCAATTCATCAATCCTGCTGCACATTTTCTGGGCATCTTCACGGGCGATGTAATTGCCGCTCATCACCACCAGCTCATCACCGTTTTTGGAAACAGTGAGCATGCCATAACTTGGCTTGGGGTCAGTATTAACTTGCGATTGCGGGCCGTCATCACCATAGCGAATAACGTTTTGCATCAACTCAACAAAAATGGAAAAAACCTGACGGATTTGTTGCGGGCTGCTTTTCATATCCACCAGCCGATCGCGCAGGGTTTTGCCCACCGCTTCCAAAATATCTTCAGAAACAAAACCGCTATAGGACAGAAAAAATTCTTCGTCCATCACCAGTGATTTCATGCTGTGAAAATTTTTGAAATCCATCGTTCCCTCATTAGACGTTACTATATTAGGGAATTTGAATGTATTGGGCTAGTTTTTTAATCATCCAAAAGATTATTTATACCCTGCAAAAGGTTAATCTTGTGACCACGGCAGGCCGCTGGCGCACCAACCGGAGATTGATTTCCGGTGGCCATTTTCATCCAAAGCGCCGTCAAAACCATCTTCGATATTATAGACATCGGTATAACCCAATTGTTCAGCGGCTTGGCAGGCGGCGTGAGACCGGACACCCGCGCGGCAAATCACCAAGAGCTTTTTATCTTTCGGGATCGCCTGTTCCAACTGCTTGGAAAACGCGGCATTGGGTTGGCCTGTCATTTTTGACCATTCAATGGTCACCACGTCTTTATTGATCGACGCCAGATCAGGGATGCCTACATACGCCCATTCCACCATGGAGCGGACGTCCAACAATACGGTTTCAGGGTCATCTTTGAGCAATGACCAAGCCTCGTTTGATGTGATCGTGACCATTAGCCCCCCCAATTCGTAAAATTCAACTGGCCATATTCAAGTCAATATTAAAGTCAATTCAATGGCTTTTTTGCAATAAACCTGCAATAACTTTGTCATATACAAGTTTTATTGAATGAATATTTATATTCTTTTATCATAAATTGGCTTACAGATGAAACGTTAAGCCATATGGGGCGAGGTTTAAAATGACGTCTCCTGCGATTTCTCAGGAAAACTCAACACCTATCTTTTCATTCGCCAATGGTGAATTGGGGCCTGTTTCCAGTGCTTTGATCCGCGGTGTTGAAAAAATCACGGGCCAGCCCAAAATCAAGAAACTTTATCTTGATTACGTCAATGATGACCGCCCCAACAGCTTGTTTTGGCAAGACGCGGTTGAACGCCTGAAACTGAATGTTCGGCTTCATTATGATCTTGGCGCGCATATCCCCAAAACCGGGCGGTTGTTGGTGATCGCCAACCATCCGTTTGGGGTGATTGATGGCCTTATTCTTTGTTCTGAAATCTCAAAAGTTCGGCAAGATTATAAAATCATCACCCATCAAGTTTTGCGGCAAGCCCCCGCGGTGATGCACCAAATTCTGCCGATTGATTTTGACACCACCGAAGAAGCCCTGAAAACCAATATGGAAACCCGCAAAGGGGCGATCCAGCAGATTAATGATGGCGGCGCGCTGATTCTGTTTCCTTCAGGGGCGATTTCCCTGCCGAAAAAGATTATAGGCCCCGCCGCCGATGCCGAATGGAAAACCTTTGCCGCGAAATTGGCGCAAATCGAAGACACCACGGTGTTGCCGATGTTCTTCAATGGTCAAAACAGCCTGAGTTATGTCTTGGCACGGCGGATGAGCCAGACGTTAGGATATTCGCTGATGTTCCATGAAATCCGCCGCCGGATTGGGACAACGGTTGATGTGCATATCAGAAAGCCGATCACCCCTGATCAGTTGAAAGATTTTTCCAACCGCAATGACATCACCGCCTTTATGCGCGCCATGACCTATGGTCAGGATTACCTTTAAAAACGCTGTTGAAAGTTTTAACTGGCGAGTAAATGGCGAGCCAACCGACCTTCGGTGATGACAAAATACCCATCCCCTTCCCCCGGGGTGATGGCTACCTCCACCTGATCATGATCTTCTTGATGTTCCGCCATCACTTGATTGGACGTGGCCAGAATGCCGCCCGCTTCGACCAGCAGATCATCAAGCGGCCAGACCAGCCCCGCGCTGGATTGGAAATATTGCCGCTGTAACGGCCAGACCGAAAGCCTTGCGCCATAGGGCAGATGGGCGGAAAAACGCCCGCGGCGGAAGACAACCGCGTCATGGCGATCAACCAAGACCATATCCATATCACCACGGGCTTTTGCCATGGCGTGCAAGGCGGCGAGGCTGTGATCCATCCGCTGCCCCAAAAACCCAAAGGCGAAAATCTGCGGGGCGTGGACGGTGGCCAGTAATTTTTCAAAATCAGTTGAAAATTGATCGGTGATTTGCAAATGCCGAGGGGCAGCCTGATGCGCTTTTGGGCTGATCGAATCCATATCACCGATGACCCATTCCGGCTCAATCCCATGGGCAAGGGCATGGTCACCCCCGCTATCAGCGGCAATCACCGGCAGACCCGCCGCCAGATGATGATAAATCGCGCTGTCAAAATCACCGCCGCCCAGCATCACCACCGCTTGATCGTAATGGATCAACGGCGCGTCGGGCAGGTCTGATAATTGTGATGGGATCGCGGTCATGCTGAAATATATCGCGTTTGCCCTTCTAAAGAAACCATCAAGCCATAAGCAAGGGGCAAACAGGGGGCAATCACGCCTGCCCCGTTAACAAATCTATATTTTCAGGAAGAAAGGTGATGATGGTGGAGCTAAGCGGGATCGAACCGCTGACCTCTACAATGCCATTGTAGCGCTCTCCCAGCTGAGCTATAGCCCCATAATCATCCTTGGGTCGGTCATCTTTCGATGAAAGACTGACCGTATCAGTGTTCTAGCGATAACATCGCCTATGATCAAGCCTAATTTTTAGTCTTCGTCATCCGCGACGTTAAGCTCATCATCCAGCGCGTCATCGGTGGATACGGTTTCGATTTCTTCATCATCGTTATTCATGTCCGTTGACGTGATGGAGGCAATATCACTGCCATCATCCAGCATATCATCATCATTTTCGATGTCGTCATTATCGGCATCGAAATCTTCGGTCAGATCAGCATCGCTATCTTTATCATTTTTGGCTTCGCTGGCGTTGGCGATCGGCTGAACCACGGCTTTAACGCGGCTGCTTTTCAGCAGAACTTCAGGATCAAAAGTGGTTTGGCAATGGGGGCAAACAATCGGGGTTTTATCCAGATCGTAAAAATTTTTACCGCAAGACTGACAATGTCTTTTCACACCAAGAGATGATGATGCCATCCGAAACTCCATTAAACAAAGAACACCATTTGTTTTTTCTTCAGAATTGCCGTTGCCGTCAATATAAAAATTGATCTTTCATTCATTTGCTTTTTTATTTGTGCCAATGGTACAACCTCTTGGCGGTATTATTTCCGTTCAAATTTTGATCCAACAGGTGAATTAAAATGCTGACCTTAACATCAGAATCAGCCCAAAACTTATCCGGTGAGGTTAAACTCCCTGGCGATAAATCCATCTCCCATCGGTCGTTGATCTTTGGTTGTTTGGCCAAAGGGCAAACCGTCATCCGCGGCTTGCTGGAAGGTGATGATGTGATGTCAACACGGTCAGCATTGGTGCAATTGGGCGGCGATATTACGCTTATTGATGATGATGCGGATCGCCGATGGGTGGTGAATGGCGTTGGGCTGGGCGGGTTTAAAACCCCTGAAGCCCCCCTTGATTTAGGCAATGCTGGCACAGGGGTGCGGTTGCTGATGGGGGTTGTTGCCGGCAGTGGGATCAACGCGGTGTTTACCGGCGATGCGTCTTTATCAAAGCGCCCCATGGCACGGGTCACCAATCCTTTGGTTGAAATGGGGGCAAAGGTCGAAGCCCGTGATGGCACGTATTTGCCGTTGATGATCAGCGCGCCTGATCAACCCCAAGCCCTTGATTACACCAGCCCTGTTGCCTCAGCCCAGATCAAATCGGCGGTTCTTCTGGCAGGCTTGACCGCCCGCGGCACCACCAGCGTGACCGAACCGAAAGCCTCCCGCGATCATACCGAAGCGATGTTGCGGCATTTCGGGGCGTCGGTTGAAAGCACATATCATGATGATGGCCGCTATACCGCCAGCCTTAAAGGCGAAGCGCAATTGGTGGCGCGTGATGTTGATGTGCCTTCTGACCCATCATCCGCCGCGTTTTTAGCCGTGGCCGCCACCATCACCCCGGGGTCTGAACTCACCTTAAGAGCTGTGGGCACCAACCCCCTGCGCTTTGGTCTGTTTGAAACCTTGATGGATATGGGGGCTGATATTACGCTCAGCAATCAGCGTCAGGAAGGCGGCGAGGATGTCGCGGATGTGACGGTGAAATCATCGCAATTGCACGGCATCACCGTGCCGCCCGAACGCGCCGCCTCAATGATTGATGAATACCCGATCTTGAGCGTCGCCGCCGCCCATGCCAAAGGCAAAACAGAAATGGTCGGCGTTGAAGAATTGCGGGTTAAAGAAACCGACCGTATTCAATTGATGGCGGATGGATTGGTGGAGGCTGGCGTTAAGGTTGACACCACCGAAGACAGCATGACGGTTTATGGCCAAGACGACAGCCCCATCAAAGGCGGAATCACCGTTGATGCTTGCCATGATCACCGAATCGCCATGTCATTTTTAACCCTTGGCCTGACCACCACCCAACCGATGACGGTTTTAGGGGCGGAAACAATCGCCACATCCTTCCCCAATTTCACCGCGTTGATGAACGAGATTGGCGGCAAAATCAGCGTGGTTGAAGGATGATCATTGCTGTTGATGGCACCGCGGCTTCCGGCAAAGGCACGCTGGCAAAACGGCTGGCGGCGGCATTAAATCTGGCGCATCTTGATACAGGGGCATTGTATCGCGGGGTCGGATACGCCTTGATCAAAGATAGAGTTTCAACACAAGATATAACCCCTTATCGTGCTGAAAACGCTGCAAAAAACCTTGATTTTGACCAGTTGGACAACGCCCAGTTGCGCACCCCAGAAGCCGGGGAAATGGCCTCTATCGTCGCCGCTATACCTGAAGTCCGTCAGGCTCTTTTAGAAAGCCAACGGCAATTTGCCCGCACCCCGCCACAAGGCTTTGATGGGGCTGTTTTGGATGGCCGTGATATTGGCACGGTGGTCTTGCCGGATGCAGATGTGAAATTCTTTGTCGATGCCGATCTTTACATTCGCGCGGACCGCCGCACTAAAGAGTTGATCAATCAAGGCCATGCGGTTATGTTGCCCGAAATTCAGACGGCGCTGGCGGCGCGTGATGAGAGGGATATGTCCCGAAAAGATGCCCCGCTGAAACCTGCTGAAGATGCCATCATGATTGATACCAGTGATCTGGATGTTGAGATGATGGTCAAGACCGCGTTATCGCATTGCCGTTGATACGGCATCTGATAACCAATCGTTGACAGGATCAAAGCCCCTGTCAGCCTTTAACCAACTGCTGGCTTATGATTTGCCACGCAACCGTCATGCCGCTGATGCGGATAGCCTTATGGGCTGGCTTTGACATAACGGTGACCTGAACCAGCCAGGGTGGATCACTATCCATAATCGCGCGGCACTAACGGAGAAAACTCTTGAGTTCTACCAATGACGCCATTGCAGATGCAATGACAGAAAACTTTGCTGATCTTCTTGCAGAAAGTTTTGATGAATCAGTAACCATTGAAGGCAGCGTTGTTCGCGGTGTTGTCGTCTCCATCGATAAAGATGCGGTTATTATTGATGTCGGCCTCAAATCAGAAGGTCGTGTCCCCCTAAAAGAATTCACCCCACCTGGACAAGAACCAACAATCGCGGTTGGCGATGATGTTGAAGTCTATGTCGAGCGTATGGAAGACCGTAACGGTCAGGCCATGCTGAGCCGTGAAAAAGCCCGCCGTGAAGAGGCCTGGGCTGAACTGGAAGCGGCCCATGAAAAGCAAGAACGCGTCACTGGCGTGATCTTCGGCAAAGTCAAAGGTGGTTTCACTGTTGATCTGGACGGCGCGACCGCGTTCTTGCCCGGCTCACAGGTTGATATTCGCCCTGTCCGTGACTTGGGTCCATTGATGGGCACCCCACAGCCATTCCAAATCCTGAAAATTGACCGCAAGCGCGGCAATATCGTTGTCTCCCGTCGTGCGGTTCTGGAAGAATCACGCGCCGAAGCTCGTTCAGAATTGGTTTCAAACCTGCAAGAAGGTCAGGTGCTGAGCGGTGTTGTCAAGAACATCACCGATTACGGTGCTTTTGTTGATCTTGGCGGTGTTGATGGTCTGTTGCACGTCACTGATATTGCATGGCGCCGCATCAATCATCCATCAGAAGCCCTGCAAGTTGGCCAGACAGTCGACGTTCAGGTTATTCGCTTTAACACAGAAACCCAGCGTATTTCATTGGGCATGAAGCAGTTGCAAACCGATCCATGGGAAGCGGCACAGGCCAGTTTCCAGATTGGTGCGAAGGTTTCAGGTCGCGTCACCAACATCACCGACTACGGTGCTTTTGTTGAATTGAGCGATGGTGTTGAAGGCCTTGTCCACGTTTCTGAAATGTCATGGACCAAGAAAAACGTTCACCCTGGCAAGATTGTTTCAACCAGCCAGGAAGTTGACGTGATGGTGCTTGATATTGATAGCGTTAAGCGTCGTATTTCTCTTGGCCTTAAGCAGTGCAGCCCGAACCCATGGGAAGCGTTTGCTGAAACCTATAAGTCAGGCACTGAAGTTGAAGGCGAAGTCCGCAACATCACTGAATTTGGCTTGTTCATCGGCTTGACCGAAGAGATTGACGGCTTGGTTCACCTGTCTGACATCTCTTGGGATGTTGCTGGCGATGAAGCCATCCAGTCTTACAACAAAGGCGATATGGTCAAAGCCAAGGTGTTGGAAGTGGACGTTGAAAAAGAACGTATCTCTCTCGGCATCAAGCAATTGGTTGAAGATACCGTTGGTGAAAGCCTGTCAAACATCCGCCGTGGCGACATCGTCACCTGCTCCATCACTGCTGTCACCGACGGCGGTTTGGAAGTCAGCGTTGGCGAAGGTGTAACAGGCTTCATCCGCCGCAGCGATCTGTCTCGTGACCGTGATGAACAGCGTCCTGAACGCTTCGCGGTTGATGAGAAGGTTGATGCACAGGTCACCAATGTTGATTCATCATCACGCAAACTGACCTTGTCCATCAAGGCGCGTGAAATGGCTGAAGAGAAGCAAGCCATGAAAGAGTTTGGCTCATCCGATTCAGGCGCAAGCCTCGGTGACATTCTCGGCGCGGCCTTGGCCAAGCGTGACGAAGACAAGAGCTAATCGGCTCCATTCATCTGATAAAAAAGCGGTGTTTCGGCACCGCTTTTTTTATGGGCTGATGACGCGTTTGATCCATCACCAAAAGAGGTGACCGGAGGCGATAATGATAAAAAATAATCAATCCATTGAAACTGTTGACAAAATAAAGACCAATTGGCATCCTTACCTGCAATTGAGGAGTTTAAGATGACCAAGTCAGAGTTGATTGCGATTCTTGCAGAAAAAAATCCGGATTTTTATCACCGTGATATTGAACGGATTGTGAATTGTTTTTTTGATACCATCTCTGATGCCTTGGCTCGTGGCGATCGTGTTGAATTGCGTGGCTTTGGGGCTTTTTCTGTCCGCCATCGTGAAGCCCGCCGTGGCCGCAACCCTCGCACCGGTGAAAGCGTTGATGTTGAATCCAAAAACGTGCCGTTCTTTAAAATGGGCAAAGGCATGCGGGAACGGCTGAACAAATAGCCGCCTTGGGGCATTAATTCTGGTGATCACCGCCACCCCAAACAAACACGATAATGTCATAACATCTTCATAACATTGCCTTTTTTGGCGTATTCATTATGATGAATGATGTTTCGGCAAAAGGTTAAACAATGGCTTATCTGGGCAGTATGATCGGGCGATTATTGGGCGGTGTTATCACCGTCATCATGATTGGTGTTGCCATTTCGCTGGCCATCAGCAACCCCGATGACATCCTGATTAAACTCTGGCCCTTAGACCATCAACTCACCATCCCCACATGGTTGGTTGTTTTGGCCAGTTTTGGCGCGGGATTGATTTTAGGCGGGCTTGCCATGGTGACGTCATTATTCGGCATGAAAATGAAGCAATTTAATCTCAATAAAAGCATCAAAAAATTAGAAAAAGAAAAATTAGAACTATCTAATAAATTATCCGAATCTATGAATGCTGATTCTCAAAATTCTTTATTAGGGGTTGATCATAAAAGCCCCGATAACACCAACCGGTAACGGAAGATCATCATGGTCGATGTTAAAATCTGTGGCCTTCGCACCACCGAAGATATGAACGCTGTTGCTGAAGCGGGCGCGCGCTGGGCAGGGTTTGTGTTTTTTCCAAAATCACCACGCCACCTGAGCTTGACCGAAGCCGCGGATTTACGTCTTGCCGCTGAGCAGATGGACCATCGACCTGAGATGGTGGCGCTGACGGTTGATGCTGATGACCATGAGCTTGACGATATTATCACCGCGCTCAAGCCGGATATGTTGCAATGCCATGGCGCGGAATCCCCTCAACGGATCAGCGCGATTAAGTCAACATTTGGCCTGCCGGTGATGAAAGCCATTCGGGTTAAAGATGCGGAAACGCTTCGGGCGGCTGAAGCCTATGATGGCCATGCTGACCTGATGTTATTCGACAGCGCGCCTATTGATGCCGATTTGCCCGGCGGCACCGGCCATGCTTTTGATTGGGGGCTGATGGCCGAATGGAACGGCACCACGCCATGGATGCTAGCGGGCGGGTTGACGACCACCAATATAGCGGCGGCAATCGCCATTTCAGGCGCGACAGCGGTTGATGTATCCTCCGGTGTTGAGACGAGTCCAGGAAATAAAGATCATGCGGCCATTCATCGCTTTGTATCTGAGGCGCGATAGGCTAGAACATTAAGAGATATTGATAATTGGAGACGTGATCATGAATGATCAAACGGCAATGAATTCATACCGCAATCAGCCCGATGAAGACGGGCGTTTTGGCATCCATGGGGGCAGGTTTGTCGCTGAGACATTAATGCCATTGATCCTGAATGTTGAAAAGGCGTGGAAAGACTCACTGACCGACCAAGATTTCATTGATGAGTTGAATTATTATCGCAAGCATTACATTGGTCGCCCTTCGGCCATGTATTTCGCTGAACGCCTGACCGCCCATTTTGGTGGCGCGAAACTTTATATGAAGCGCGATGAATTGAACCACACCGGCGCCCATAAAATTAACAATGTCCTAGGGCAGGCTTTATTGGCCAAGCGCATGGGCAAGACCAAGATTATCGCTGAAACAGGGGCTGGCCAGCATGGGGTTGCCTCGGCCACGGCGTGCGCGTTGTTTGATATGGAATGTGAAGTCTTCATGGGGGCTGAGGATGTTGAACGCCAGAAGCCTAATGTTGATCGGATGCGTCTCTTGGGGGCGAAGGTTCATCCCGTCACCTCCGGAACAGGCACGCTGAAAGATGCCATGAATGAAGCTTTGCGCTATTGGGTGTCTAACGCGGAAACTCATTTCTATATTATTGGCACGGCGGCGGGGCCTCATCCGTATCCGGCCATGGTGCGCGATTTCCAATCCATCATCGGCATCGAAGCCCGTGAACAAATCATTGAAGCCGAAGGCAAATTGCCCGACGCGATTGTCGCTTGCATTGGCGGCGGTTCAAACGCTTTGGGGCTATTCCATCCGTTCCTTGATGATGAAAGCGTTGATATTTATGGCGTTGAAGCCGCGGGCAAAGGCATTGAGACCGGCGATCATGCGGCCTCGCTCACCGGCGGTGTTCCCGGCGTTCTGCACGGCAATCGAACCTATCTGTTGCAAGATGCCGATGGCCAAATCAAAGACGCGTATTCAATTTCGGCTGGCTTGGATTACCCGGGCATTGGCCCTGAACACGCGTGGTTGCATGAAACAGGCCGGGTGAATTATGTCAGCGCCACTGATGAAGACGCGCTGGAATATTTCCGTCTTTGTTCCCGCCTTGAAGGGATTATCCCTGCCCTTGAGCCATCCCACGCGCTGGCCTTTATCGGCAGCATGATCGGCGATATGGATAAAGATCAGGTCGTGTTAATGAATATGTGTGGCCGTGGCGATAAAGACCTTGGCGCCGTGCTCCCCATGCTTGAAGAAAGAGGACAATTATAATGCGGATTGCTGCAGCATTTGAAAAGGCAAAGGCTGAAGGCCGTGCTGCCCTTGGAATTTTTATCACCGCCGGTGATCCTGACCTTGATACCTCACGCCAAATCTTGATGGGCTTGCCGGAACAAGGTGTTGATTTTGTTGAATTGGGGATGCCGTTTTCTGACCCTATGGCCGATGGCCCTTCCATTCAGGCCGCGTCTTTACGGGCGTTGAAAGCAGGGGTGAAATTGGCGGATGTCTTAGCCTTGGCGACTGAGTTTCGCGCCGCCCATCCTGATGTGCCGTTGATCCTGATGGGGTATTACAACCCTATTTATATCTATGGCGTTGACCGTTTCCTCAATGAAGCGAAAGCCGCTGGGGTTGATGGCTTGATCATGGTTGATCTGCCGCCGGAAGAAGACCAAGAATTGTGCTTGCCCGCCCGTGACGCGGGGCTGGATTTCATCCGCTTGATCACCCCCACCACCGATGACAACCGGATGCCTGTTGTCTTGGCCAATTCAAGCGGGTTTGTTTATTACGTCTCCATCACCGGCATCACCGGCACCAGATCAGCCTCCGCCGATAGCATCAAAGCGGCGATGGAACGTATCCGCAATGCCAGTGATCTGCCCGCCGTTGTTGGGTTTGGTATTAAAACCGCCGATCAAGTCCGTGAAGCCGCCACCCATGCCGATGGTGTTGTGGTGGGGTCTGCGGTGGTGGATGAACTGGCCAATAGCCTTGATGAAAAAGGCGCGGCAACTTCCGCAACCGTCAGCAAAACCTTGGCCTTGGCCAAAGAACTGGCCTCAGGTCGGCAACGTGATGTATAATATGCTATACTGATTTGCGTTGACCTGATCTTTATTGGAGATAGCGATGAACTGGCTTTCAAAAAACGTCCTGCCAAAAATTAAGGCGCTGGTTAACCAGGAAAACGTCAAAGAAAACCTTTGGGTAAAATGCACATCATGCAGCCAGATGATGTTCCATCGTGACTTTGAAGAACAGTTCAACACCTGTTCCACCTGCGGCAATCATATGCCGCTGCCGCCGCAACGCCGTGTTGCTATGTTGCTGGATGGCGGTGCTGGAGAAGTGATTTCTCTTGAAAAACGTCAGGATGACCCCTTGCAATTCCGCGATATGAAACGCTATCAGGATCGCCTGAAAGACACCCGCAACAAGACCGGTGTTGATGACGCGATCTTTGTTGCCGCGGGCACGATCAAAGGCCAGAACGTTGTGATCGCCGCGTTTGATTTCCGCTTTATGGGCGGGTCCATGGGGCGTGCTGTCGGTGATGGTATTTTACACGCCGCCGAAGAAGCCTTGAAGCGCAACGCCGCCTTGATCACGGTTCCGTCCACGGGCGGTGCGAGAATGCAGGAAGGCATCCTGTCTTTGATGCAATTGCCGCGCACCATCATCGCTGTCAATAAAATGAAAACCGCTGGCCTGCCCTATCTGGTGTTGCTGGCGCATCCCACCACTGGCGGGGTGACAGCATCATTCGCCATGTTGGGGGATATTCATATCGCTGAGCCGGGCGCGATTATCGGTTTTGCTGGTCGCCGCGTGATTGAAGAAACGGTTCGTGAAAAACTGCCCGAAGATTTCCAGACCGCTGAATATCTGATGGAACATGGGATGGTGGATATGGTGACCCCACGGTCTGAACAACCTGAAGTGATTGGCCGTGTTCTTTCGATGCTGATGGATCAACCCGCGAAAGCAGCAGAATAACCAGATGACCACTGCTCTTATTCGCGCCGAAGCCGCCCTTGAACGGCTGGCTTTGCTTCACCCAAAATTAATTGATCTTGGCTTGGAACGTGGCCTTGGCTTGCTGGCCAAACTTGGCAATCCACAACATCAATTGCCGCCTGTGTTCCATGCCGCTGGCACCAATGGCAAAGGCTCAACCTTGGCGTTTATCCGCGCCATGATTGAAGCCAATGGGGAGACAGTCCATGGCTATTCTTCCCCGCATTTGGTCAGGTTTCATGAACGCATCCGCATTGCCAGCCAATTGATCAGCGATGATGATTTGGCCGAACTTCTGGAAGAAGTCGAAGCCGCCAATGGCAATGACCCGATGACGTTTTTTGAGATCACCACCGCGGCGGCGATGCTGGCCTTCAGTCGCAATCCCGCGGCGGCAACATTACTGGAAACAGGTTTGGGCGGCAGGGCTGATTCCACCAATGTGATTGCCTACCCCGCCGTCAATATCATCACCCCGATTGCCCGTGATCATGAACATTTCTTAGGCGATACAATTGCCGCGATCGCTGGGGAAAAAGCCGGCATCATGCGCCGTGATGTGCCGTGTTTCAGCGCAACACAAGACGATGACGCCCGCCAAGCTTTACGCCAACACGCCGAAGGGCTGGGCACACCGCTCTATATCGCGGGCGACGATTTCAGCATTACCCCTGATGATGCCGCTGATGGCACCCCTAATGGAAATGGCGTTACCGTTGAATTGGGCGCGCGCAAACTGCATTTGCCAAAGCTGGGGTTGCGCGGCAGGCATCAAGCCGAAAACGCCGGATTGGCCGCCGCCGCGGTGATGACGGTCTTCCCCAACATCAGCGATGAAACCTTGGCCCAAGGCGCGGCGAATGCCGAATGGCCCGGGCGCATCCAAAACCTGAGCCATGGCCAGCTGATCGAAGCCAAGAACAATCACATCTCGGTTTGGTTGGATGGCGCGCATAATGCCCATGGGGCGGCGGCTTTGGCCAATACCTTGCCGCAACTGGCGGATGGCCCATGGGTGCTGGTTTGCGGGGCGCTCAACACTCGTGATCCAAAAGATTTTCTGATGCCGTTAAAAGATAAGCTTCATCACGCGATTTGCCTGACCATCCCTGACCAAGACGCCAGCCTGCCCAATCATGTGATCGCAGATGCGGCGCGGGATATTGGCCTTGATGCGGAAATAAGCACGGATATTGAAACCGCGATGGAGCAAGCCTACACGCTAGCTGACCGGATTGGCGGGAATATTATTATCGCGGGTTCATTGTATCTGGCGGGTCATGTCCTGACCATCAACCAAACACTCCCCGCCTAGCCTGATTACAGGCTTTGTTCCACCCATTCGCTGAGCTTTGATTTTGGTGCCGCGCCAATTTTCTCGGCTTTGACTTCACCTTTATCAAAAATCAACAAGGTTGGGATGCCGCGCACGCCATATTGCATAGGGGTTTGCGGGTTTTCGTCAATATTCACTTTAACGATTTTAACCTTGCCGGCCATTTCATCAGAAATTTCTTCCAGCGCGGGGCCAATTACCTTACAAGGGCCGCACCATTCTGCCCAGAAATCAACAACCACAGGAAGGTCGGATTCAAGCACTTCAGTGGTGAAATCATTATCAGTGGTGGTGACTGTTGGCATGGTGAACTCCATCGTTATTGATCTTCTTAATGTAAGAAGACTAAACCTTACCGTCAAGATGTAGAGGTTAAAAGTCTTTCGATCACCATATCCATGGTTTTTTCATCAATCCAATGAAGGGCGGTGTTTTCCGTGTAAACAAGCCCTGCGGTGATGGTATGGCGGGGATAAATCCCCATCAAGACATGGCGATAGATGGCCATTTGATTGATATAATCGGGCGAAATATCACTTTCGTCTTTCGGCGGCAGGCCTGTTTTGAAATCAATAATCATGACGCGGTCTTCGGTGATCAACAACCTGTCGATGACGCCGCTGACAATATGATCACCGATCCGCCCTGAGATTGGCACTTCAACCCGGGCTTGATCATCAAAAATCTTGGCCAAATCAGGTTCCGCCATCAAGCGATCCACGGCGGTGCGAATCTGGTCTTTGGCGGCATCATCAATCGCATGGGGGTAATGCGGGGCAAAGATTCGCGCCGCCGCCCGATCATGTTGGCTTGCCTCCAACCCCGGGAGGATTTCGAGCAACCGGTGGGTGATGCTGCCCCGCAACATCGCCGCCTGACGGGCTTGGCCTGATGGTGACGTGCCTTTATCGCTGATCCGATAGCGCGACGGTGATAGCGGCCGTGGCGGGGTTTCTTCTATTGGGGCTTGTTGATAAAGCCAATCGGGCGGGGCGGGGCGTTCATTGGCGGGATTTGCCTCCCCGTCCTTTGCCGACACCCGATCTTCACGAACAGGGGCGGATTGATCCGTGGCAAGGCAAATGCCATCGCCATCAGGACGAGGAGTCGTGCCCTCCAGCCGTTCCAAAGCGGTGCGGCAAATCTGATACCAACTGCCCTCTAATTTACGTTTGCGAGTTGTTTCAAACCCCGCGATCAGCAAGCCTTCTTCCGCCCGTGTTAAGGCCACATAAAGCAACCGATTGGCTTCTTCTTCAGCTTTGTCTTTCGCCAGCGCCTTGGCGGAGGCCACGGGTTCAACCTCAGGGTAGAAATCATTGCTCACGGGTTTGACCGGAAATGCCATGCCATCGCTTTCTACCACAACAAGCGGGTCTGATTTTGATGACGCCAACAGCATATCAGGCAGGATCACCACCGGTGATTCCAACCCTTTTGAGCCATGGATGGTCATGATTCTGATCTCATCATTATTCTTGGCGTTGCCATCACGGGTAACTTCCAAATCACTGTCTTTGATCATGGTCAGGAACAGTTGCAAAGATGGCGGATGAACCGTTTCAAAATCACGCAGAATATTCAAAAATTCAGCTAGAATATCCACCACAGGCGCGCCAAGACGTTGGATAAAGGCCAAGCGTTGATCGGTGGTCAGCACATCTTGATAAAATTCATAAGGGGTCAGGGTTTCCGCCAAGCCCATCCAATGGGTCAATGTTGAATGGGCATGGGCGTAAATCGCGTCATCATGTTCAGCGGCGAATTGCGCCAAACGCTGCATCAAACTGGCCTCACCTCGGTCATGGGCTAAGGCAAACAACTGGTCTTCATCCAGCCCCAGTAATGGTGATTTCAACACCGCCGCCAAGGTCAGGTCATCTTCAGGCAAGAGCATGATATGGCCAAGGGCGATTAAATCCATCACCGCGATATGATCCAGCATTTTCACACGGTCCGCCCCCGCCAATGGCAAGCCCGCCAAGCGCAATTCCCGATCCAGCATCACGCCAAACCGATCTCTTTTCTTCAACAGAATCATGACGTCACCGGGGCGCATCACCCGGCCTTTTGCGGGCAGGATACGCTGGCCAATCCATGACTTTAAAACGCCAGCGATTTTTGCCGCCAGATGTTGTTCAATACTGGCGTGATCACCACCATCAGGCAGGGTGAAGGCTTCCAGTGTTGCGGCGTCATCTTTTTCTTCGATCACCGGGTCTAGGATTTCAACAAAGCCAGCCTCGCCCAAGCGCGCCACAGGGTGCTGGGGAAATTCATCCCCCAAACCTTTCAGCCCGCCATTGAGGGATGCCACTTCATCGACCAATTGAAGGATTGGCGCCGCTGTCCTGAAGGATGTGTTCATCGGCACGGTGGCAAAGGGTTTGCCCGCTTGGTCAGAAAGCGCTTTAAACCGCTGACGTTGGGCTTGAAACAATTCAGGCCGCGCGCCTTGGAAACTGTAGATGGATTGCTTGAAATCACCGACCGAGAACAAAGACCGGTCTGGCGTTTGGCCTTGGTCTTCGGCGTTATCAACAAAAAACTCCGCCGCAATCGCCGTCAGGATTTGCCATTGTTTCGGGCTTGTGTCTTGGGCTTCATCAATCAGCAGGTATTTAAGCCCGCGATCCAATTTATAGCGCACCCATGATGCCCCACCATCTTGGTGCAACAAATGGATGGTCTGGTGAATCAGATCATCATAATCCATCAAGCCCGCGTCGGTTTTGCGGCGGTGATACCCTGTCGCCATTTGCGAGGAGACCCTATAAAGATCATAGGTCAACATCGCCACATCAATGCCGTTTAACCGCTTGAGCAAGTCTTGAAGCGTGGCGGCGATTTGTTGGAACGCCTCTGTCAAATCAGGGTTCGCCTCTTGATTTTTCTTGCTGGGCAAATTCGCCCGAACCCCGCTTTCTTTGTTTAAAAACACCTCTGCCAAAGCCGTGATATTGTCTTGCTTTTGATCATCGTTAAGCTTGAGCCACGCCGACAGGCCCGTGCTGAATTTCTTTTCGGTGGCGTTGCCATCATGGCAAAGACCAACAAGGCGTTTTAATACCTCATGGGGCAAAGCCGCGATCATTTCCGCGATCATGGCCTGTTTGGTTTTTTCAGGGTCTTCGGCGGCATCGCCCACGCCTAAAGCTTCAAACAAACGGGTTTTCAACGCCACTGGATTGCTTTTCGCCAAGGCCAAAATCTCAGGGAACGCCAGCATTTGGCTGGTCAATTCCACCATCTGATTTTCAGCGATATTCTGCCCCAAAGATAGCAATGACCGCATCACAAGCGGATCACCAGAGGTCAGGATTTGCGCCTGGGCTTCGGATTTCATCATCCGAATTTGGTCATCACTGGCCAGATCAAAATACGGCTGCACCCCTGCTTCTAATGGAAACCGCCTTAGAACCGATTGGGCAAAAGCGTGAACCGTTTCAATCCGCACCCCTGTGGGTTGATCAAGAAGATGGGCAAACAATTGCCGCCCTCGTTTGATCTGATCCTGACTAGGGCGGGGGATGCCCATGGCTTTAATCTCTTGGGTCAGCTCTGTTTCAGCAATCACCGCCCAACGTGCCAGCGTGGCAAAGAGACGGTCGCGCATTTCCGCCGCCGCCGCCCTTGTGTAGGTCACCGCCAGAATATCCGTCACCGCCGCGCCATTGATCAACAGCCGCAAGATGCGATTGGTCAAAACCCTTGTTTTTCCCGTGCCAGCATTGGCGGAAACCCAAACCGATTGCGCGGGGTCAGCGGCATCAAACTGTGTCATCACCGCATCATGGATAATGGCCTGTTTCTTTTTTGGGTCGAAATCGGTCATGCGCTTTCATCCCCATCATCGGCCATCACGCCCCATTCCGCGACCCGCGCCAAATGCCGATAATCACTATGGGGATTGGCTTCACTGGCCACGGGTTCAGCCCTATAGCCTTGGTCAGGGTTTTGAAACGTCGCCAGTAAATTGCTGATCCCTGCGCGGGCGTGATGGATGTAATCATCATCCTTTGGCGTGACATTCGACAATTGCCCCGCCGCGTTATGCTTGCCGCTTAATTTCCAATAGAACAATTGAATATCATCAAAAACATCATCACCCGCCGCGGTTACGGAGGCAAATCCGCCATCCGCCAAAATCAAGGCTTCAACCAACATCTGCAACGCCCGCCCGCCTTCAACCGCTTTTTTCGATGGCGCGGTGCCGGTTTTATAATCAATGATGGTCGCCTTGCTTTCGGTGTCATAATCAATCCGGTCCGCCCGGGCGGTGATGATATGGTCAACCCCTGCCGCCGTCATGGTGATCTGGCCTTCGATTTCAGCACAGCTTTGATGATTGCTGGCCGCCCTGATGTTTTCTTGATTGGCAATAAATTCAGCAATGCCTTCAAAACGTGGCCACCAAAACGCCATGACCGATGGGTTGTCTTTAAAAGGGGCGAAGGCATCTTGCCCCGCTTTGATCAACGCATCATAAGCGTGGTCAGCAGGCAAGGGTTGGGGATGGGCATCAATATAGGCCGCCAAGGCTTCATGGATAATCGTGCCGCGATCCGCCGCGCCCAAATCTTCTTCCAAGACCGGCAAAGCTTTCAGATCAAGGATACGGCGGGCATAGACCGCGTAAGGATCCCGCAATAACGTATCCAACCCTGTTGCGGAAAATTGTCTTGGCCTTAAGGCCACTTCAGGTTTTGGTTCTGGCCTTGGGCAAGGGGTGACCGCCGCCGTTTTCGGGGTCAAAGCCTCCGCAAGGTCTTTGTACCGCTGGGCATCGGGCCATGATAATTGCGCCACATCCAAGACCGCATCTATCCGCCGCAACCATCGCGAGACTTGTGTTGGCGCGCCTTGATCACGTCCGGCTTGAGTGATCAACACTTCAGGTCTGGCCATGGCCATCACCGCGTCATGCGCCGCGTGGCCAATCCGCCAATGGGCATGGGGCAAGCCAAAATCAACCCGCATCGTGTTGCTCATCCAAGGGTCGGCAGGCGTTTCAGGGGGAGAGATTCCTTCGTTCATCCCGCCCAAGATCGTCAGGTCTGCCGCCTGCATACGTGCTTCCACCGTGCCCAAAATCGACAGTCTTGGGTGATCAATATGATCAGGATAAATCACCTCACCATCCATCAGCACCTGCAAGACAGAAGCATAAGCGCGGGCTTCAAGGGGGGTGTTCTTTCCATGCAGCCCCAATTTATACATGAATTTCGCCAGCCTTGTGCCATCCTGCCCCTGCCATGGGTCCAAAAGGTCAGTGTCCGGCCGCGCCGCCAGCAATTCAGCCGCCTTACCATGGGCATCCGCGAAATCAGCAAGGGTCAGGTTGATCCGGCCTTCTAACTCCAACAACGGCATCATTGGTGCCATTAGGTGGTTTTCAACAAATTGGCCAAGGGATTTGCTTTCCTTTTTGGCTTTGGCGGCGATGGCCTTTAGCCCGCCTTCAATTTTAGGCCCGCGCAACACAAGCCGTTCCAATTTCCGCAATTCCTGCCGGAAACTGGCTTTATCAAGCCCCGCCGAGGCCAACCGATGCCGTGCCATGGCCAATAACGGCACCACCGCAAAATCAGATTGCCACGCTTCAATGATCAAGCGCATAAATTGCGCTGGTGAGGTTTGGGTCAATTTTTGCCCCGCGCTGGAAGAAACCATCACCCCCCAGCGTTTTAATTCACCAGAAACCATTTGCGAAAGCCGTTGATCACCGCTGATCAGCATGGCGGTTTTCCCCGGCGTCTCCAACACTTCCCGCATGGCAAGGGCGATCACTTCGGCTTCTTCGCGGCGGTCATAACAATCCACCCGCATCAAGCCATCAAGACTATTGGGTTTAATATCCTGCCGTTCAGGGATCAGCCGCCATTGGCCAGATTGCTGGGCGGGGCGCATCGCCTCCCGCAAGAGCGCCAGCCTTCCTGTGGCGCGGGCATCATAGTGATCCGGTGATGCCTCAACCCCCGGCCAAAGGGCAATATCCCCCCGCGATACATCCAAGACCGCCAATAAATGCGCCAATGGGTATTGCGGATGGGCAACCAACCCCGCATCAAAAAATCCATCTTGAGAGACATCAGGAGATGAACCAGAAGATGGGTTATCTTGATCAGATGTCAGGATACGCCAGTCATCCTCCGGCATATCCATATCCAGCCCGGGCAAAACCAGATGCCCCCGTGGCAAGGTCAAAACAGCCTTCATCAAGTGTTGGGTTGAGGCCACGGAGCCTGTTGAACCGGCGATGACAACCAAGCCTTTTGGCGGGTTTTTCTGCCACGCTTCCGCCCGGGCTTCAATCGCGGCATTTTGCCAAATTACCGGATCAGATAATGATTTTTCCGCCAGCACCTCAGGCCATGATTGCGTGACAATTTTAAGAAAATTCAAAATCCGTTGCCAATGCCCGGCGTGGTCACCTTCGGTCAATCCATCCAATTGCGCAGGGTCACATCCGGCGGTTTGCATTTGATCCAAAAACTGCCCCAACGCCCGCGCCAGCGCCATGACTTCAGCATCTGAAAGTTGCGCCAAATCGGTTCCCGTCAGAAATTGCCTGACCAAACGGCTGAGAATCAATTGCCGATCCAGCCCGTCAATAATCGGCGGCTTATCATCAGCGTCCCATCCGGCGGCGATCAATTCCGCGGCATCTTCATCAATATCACCGATGGGCATCATCCTTGGCAGCAATTGAGACCGCCCTTCCGCGATCCGCAAGAATGATGTTCGCAAAGATTGTGATAATCGGCGGTTCGGCAGCAGGATGATGCTGTCCGACATATCTTGCGGGTCGTCCACCATGGCCAAAATTCCGCGCGCCAAATCATCAGCAAAGGGTCGCCCTGCTGGAATATGATGAAGATGTCCGCGATGCAATTCAGGCATGGGGGTGATGGTATCCACTCTGGGTTGATGGGCAACACAGGCTTTTAACGTTACTGTCAAAAGTATAGGATAAGGCGGCGTTAAACTCTAGTCCTGCTGATGGGTCAGGATTTCAGCAAAATTGTTGGATAAGCGTTCAGGCCAATCGCTTCCCTCACCGGCAGAGAGAGATAACTGACGCGCCTCACCATCATGGCTTGGTTCAATCTTGATTTCCAACGCATGGGCAGGCATCAACCCCGCCAGCCGATCCGGCCATTCAATAATCATGGCATGGCGTGATAACGCTTCATCAAACCCCAATTCGATCACTTCATCAGGACCATCAAGCCGCCATAAATCAAAATGCCAAATCTCACGGCCGGGGTCTGTTTCATCTGGCCAAGGGTAGGGCTGAACCAAGGTGAAAGTTGGGCTGGGAATATCATCAGAAGCCATGCCCGCGTCATCAAGAATACGGCTGATCAGCCCCCGTGCTAGGGTGGATTTGCCTGCCCCAAGCCCGCCTTCAAGGGCGATGACATCACCGCCTTTTAAAAGCCGCGCAAGAGAATGGCCGAAAGCAGTCATTGCCTCCGGCCCTTCACATATTGTTTTCAACACCATAGTCAGGTGGATTAGTAGCGGTACTGATCAGTCTTGAACGGACCCTGCTGTTCAACACCGATGTAATCAGCCTGCTGTTTTGACAGTTCAGTCAACTGCGCGCCAACCTTTTCAAGGTGCAGCTGGGCCACTTTTTCATCAAGGTGACGCGGCAATGTATAGACTTTATTGTCGTAATTTTTCGCGCTTTCCCAAAGTTCAATCTGGGCCAGAACCTGATTGGTGAAAGACGCGGACATGACAAATGATGGGTGGCCAGTAGCACAACCCAAGTTCACCAAGCGGCCTTTGGCCAGCATGATGATCTTCTTGCCATCAGGGAACTCAACTTCATCAACCTGAGGCTTCACTTCGCTCCAGTTCATGTTGCTGAGGGCATCGACCTGAATTTCATTGTCGAAATGGCCAATGTTACAAACAATGGCGCGGTCTTTCATATCGCGCATATGATCAAGATTAATCACGTCTTTATTGCCGGTGGCGGTGACAAAAATATCAGCCTTCTTGGCGGCGGTTTCCATGGTCACCACTTCATAGCCTTCCATGGCGGCCTGCAAGGCGCAAATCGGATCAATTTCAGTGACCATCACGCGAGCGCCACCTTGGCGCAAGGACGCGGCAGAACCTTTGCCAACATCACCGTAACCCGCCACAACAGCGACCTTACCCGCCAGCATCACATCAGTGGCACGGCGAATCCCATCCACCAGTGATTCACGGCAACCATAAAGGTTATCAAACTTAGACTTGGTGACGCTGTCATTGACGTTAATCGCAGGGAACGGCAGTTCACCCTTTTCAGCCAATTGATAAAGACGCAACACACCGGTTGTTGTTTCTTCGGATACGCCTTTGATGGCATCACGCTGGGCGGTGAACCAACCCGGGCTTGAAGCCAAACGCTTTTCAATTTGTGCCTTCAAATAGGTTTCTTCTTCTGATGTTGGTTCCGCGATCACGGTTTCACCAGCTTCGGCCTTGGCGCCAAGCAAGATATACATAGTGGCATCACCACCATCATCCAGCACCATATTGGCAGGCTCACCATCAGACCAATCGAAAATCTTATCAACAAAGGCCCAATATTCTTCCAAGGTTTCACCCTTATGGGCGAAAACAGGAATCCCACGGTCAGCAATCGCCGCCGCCGCCTGATCCTGTGTTGAGAAAATATTACAAGATGACCAGCGAATATCAGCACCAAGATCAGCAAGTGTTTCAATCAACACCGCGGTTTGGATGGTCATATGCAAACAGCCCGCGATCCGTGCGCCCGCAAGAGGTTTCTTGCCCTGATATTCTTCACGCAGAGCCATCAAGCCCGGCATTTCGACTTCAGCAATGGCAATTTCTTTATGGCCCCATTCAGCCAAACTAATATCGGCAACACTATAATCGGTCATCTTGTTCACCTTTTCTGGAAAATATGGATTTGATATATCAAATCACTGCTGAATAATCAATCTATGCCTGCCTTAGAGGGCGACAAGCGTCAAACCTGAATTATTCGCATTCGGTTTATTTGATCTGGCGATGATTGACGCTGATCCGATGCCCCATGCCCTTGATAACTTCAGCCACGGATTCCGCCGCAAAAACAGAACGATGCCGCCCCCCTGTGCAACCAAAGGCGATGCTGAATTGCGGTCGGCCTTCTTTTGCGAATCTCGGCAGAGCTTCTTCCAGTAATGTTGTTAGCGCTTCGATCCAGCGGTGGAAAGCGGGATTGCCAGCGATATATTCGGCAACAGCGGAATCACGGCCTGTTAATTCCGCCAGCCCTTCCTGCCAATGGGGGTTATCCAAAAACCGCATATCCAGCACCATATCCGCGTCTTGGGGAATCCCATGACGGTATGAAAAACTGCTGATAAAGACAGGCATTTGCCATGGCGTGTCGCCATCACCCAAGAGAGGCAAGCCCAATTGCGACAATAAAAGCGATCTGAAATCCGTGGGGTTGGTGCCTGTGGTATCAATCGTGACATCCGCGAAATGACCAATCGGCGCCATCATCTGCCAATCACGCTCAATGGCATCGGCCAAACCTTTGGCGGCATCGTGACCAGCATCCCGTTCATCCAGCGGATGCTGGCGGCGGGTGGCGTTAAACCGCCGTGCCAATTCTTGTTCGGACGCGGTGAGAAAAACCAACCGGACTTGACCGGATAGCCTGTTCTTTAGATCCATCATCAGGTCACGCAAACCATTGACATCAAAACCTGAGGTACGGCCATCCAAGGAGACCGCCACTTGGCGGCCACCTGTTTCAACCTCAAGGCTGATCAATTGATTAATCAAGGAAAACGGCAGGTTATCAATGGCCGAAAATCCTGCATCCTCCAGAATATTCAACGCTGTTGAATAGCCTGACCCTGCCAGCCCTGCGATCAGCACAAGCCGCGGCATTTCTGAAGATGGTTGATCCTGTGTCATGACATCACCATAGCGCATTTCTCGATCATCAGGAAACCTGTTAATCGGCCATCATCATGCTTTTGATGCTTTGGCTTTTGCGGCTTTTTTTACAATCGGCAAGGTGATGGTAATTTCAGCCCCTGTTTTAAACCGCCCCCGCCGTTTTTTGCGATTGGCCGCGGTGATGCTTCCGCCCAAGGTTTCAACAATCTTGCGCGAAATAGAAAGCCCCAAGCCAGAATGTTGACCAAAGGATTCGCCATCGGGGCGTTCCGTGTAAAACCGACTGAAAATCGTATCCAGCTTGGCTTCAGGGATACCCGGGCCATCATCGGTCATGGTGATTTTCGCCTGACCTTTTTGCCGCGCCAGCATCAAGGTGATCTGCCCTGCTTTCGGGCTGAACGACACGGCATTGAGGTAAATATTATCCAAAACCTGCACCAACCGATCCACCGCCACATGAACATAAACAGGCGATTTCGGCAGTTTAATCTCAAGATCAAAATCTTGCTGTTGGTCATTAGCAAGATGCCGTGACGCCACGAAATTACGGATCAAATCACCAAGATCAATGGTTTCATATTCGGCTTGCGATAAATCAGCGTCCAAACGGCTGGCGGCTGAAATATCGGTGATCAGGCGATTAAGCCGCCCCACATCATCCAGAATAATCTGCATCAATTGGTCTTGTTTGTCTTTATCATCCAGCCTTGCCATGGTTTCCACCGCCGACCGAAGCGAGGTCAGGGGATTTTTCAATTCATGGGAAACATCAGCGGCAAAAGAAGCCGTGGCTTTCATTCTGGCGTGCAATTCATCGGTCATGGCCGAAAGATCACGCGCCAATGTGCCAATTTCATCACGGCGGTTGATCAAATCAGGCATGGCCAGCGATTGAAACTGATTAAGACGGACTTGATTGGCGCGCCGTGCCAAGGTTGAGATCGGGCCAATGATGGATTGCGAAAGGTAGAACCCCAAGACAATCGTGATCAGGAGAATCCCGAAAAACACCTGAAAAAACGTGTATTGCACTTGCGCAATGTCTTGTTCGACTTGCTCGCCTGACGCGGTGACCAGCAACGCCCCCCGCACAACCCGCAAATTCCTGATCGGCACCGCCACGCCCAGCACCAGCTGGCCTTTGCGATCGCGCATCACCAGACTGCCCGGCTCTCCGGTTAAGGCTTGTTGAACGGCAGGGAAATCTTCGGCGGATATATTCCGGCCTTCACGGTAAAGCGGGACGTTATCACGCGGCGATAAAAAATCGCTGAACATGGAGACCATATCCCGCAACCAAGCATCAAAACCTTTTTGCACCATATCCTGCCGCTTGATCACCCTGATGTTTGGCGGTGAAAGCCGGCTGGAATTAAAACTGTCTGAAATCAAATTGCCATTGGGCTGAAAGATCCGGATACGCGCATCGGGAATAGACGCGATAAGCTGTGTGGCGCGTTGCACCGTTAATTCAGAAATACGCCGTTGGGCTTGGGCTGAAAATTGCGCGTCCGTCATGCCGATGCTGCGCGCCAATGTATTGCCTTGGCGATAAAGCGCATCAATTTCTGAGGTCAGCACCGTTGTTCTGTATTGATCGACATGAAGAAGACCCAAGAAAAACATCGCCGTGGGGAACACGATAATCACCAAAATGCGCAAGGTTAATAGCGATATAACCCGCGGTTTTTGATGCTGATGTGGAGTGTTTCCGGCCATAATCCGTCCTGATGTCATTGCGCGAGGCATGACCGCCCCTGTTGAAGTGATCAGGCTTCTATATATTTATAGCCGACTCCATAAAGGGTCTCAATCGAATCAAAGGATGGATCAACATCCCTGAACTTGCGCCGCAGTCTTTTGATATGGCTGTCAATCGTCCGATCATCCAGATAGGTCGTCTCACCATAGGCGGCATCAAGCAATTGGTCTCTGTTTTTAACAACCCCCGGCCGCCGTGCCAGTGATGATAAAATCAGAAATTCCGTGACCGTTAATTTAACGTCTTTTTCTTTCCACGTGCAGGAATGGCGATCAGGCTGAATCGTCAGATGGCCAATGTTAATCGCGGTTTCGCTGGATGGATTGTCAATCTGTTCCGCCCGCCGCAACACCGCCCGAACACGTTCCAGCAAAAGACGCTGCGAAAACGGCTTGGTGATATAATCATCCGCCCCCATCCGCAAGCCAAGGGCTTCATCCAGCTCATCATCTTTACTGGTCAGGAAAATAACAGGCAGTTGTGAATTTTCACGGATTTTCGCCAAGAGTTCCATGCCATCCATACGCGGCATTTTAATATCCAGGATGGCCAATTCCACGGGACGGCGGCGCAACCCGATCAACGCCTGTTCACCATCACTATAGGTATCAACCTCAAAACCTTCGGTTTCAAGCATCAGCGATACAGACGTAATAATATGTTGGTCATCATCAACAAGAGCAATTCGGCTGGCCATGGTCATTTTCCGCTACAGTAAATTAAACAATAATCTCACTATACCATATATAGAGGCAAGAACATGGCAGAGAGATGACCAATTTAGGCAAAATATGATGGCGGCTAACCGATACCAACACCCAAAGACTTAATGCGCTTCATCCCATGATGCCCCCATATTGGCATCAGCAATGAGCGGCACCGACAAATCCAACACTGGTTTCGCCGCGCCTTCCATCACCGAACGGATGAGGGCAATCGCATCATCAGCGGCATCTTTCGGGCATTCAAAAATCAATTCATCATGCACTTGCAACAGCATCCGCGCGGGTGAGCCCGCGTCTTTTAACGCTTGCGGCATCCGCACCATGGCTTGCTTGATAATATCCGCCGCCGTGCCTTGGATCGGGGCATTGATGGCTTGGCGTTCCGCAAAACCACGCTGAGCGCCATTCGATGAGGTGATGCCTTGAATATAGAGCCGCCGCCCATAAAGTGTTTCAACAAAACCATCTTCACGGGCTTTCAGTTTCATCTCATCCATATAGGTTTTAATGCCTGGGAAGCGTTCAAAATAAGCATTGATATAAGACCGCGCTTCGGATTGCGGGATGGTCAATTGCCGTGCCAAGCCAAAGCCTGAAATGCCATAGATAATCCCGAAATTAATCGCTTTCGCCCGCCGTCTTGTTTCGGATGTCATGTCTTCGAGCGGCACGCCAAAGACTTCTGATGCGGTTTGGGCGTGAATATCAACACCGTGATTAAACGCATCAATCATGCTGGTCTCATTGGCGATATGCGCCACCAGCCGCAATTCAATTTGTGAATAATCCGCTGAGATCAACACCGCGCCATCTTCAGGCACAAAGGCGGTTCTGATTTGTCGGCCTTCTTGGGTACGGATCGGGATATTCTGCAAATTCGGGTCTGATGATGACAACCGCCCCGTCGATGCCCCCACCATGGAAAATGAAGTATGCACCCGCTTTGTTTCAGGGTGAATAGACGTCACCAGCGCATCGGCGTAAGTTGATTTTAACTTCGCGATCTGCCGCCATTCCAAGACTTTTTCAGCAATCTCAACACCGGCGGCGGCGAGATCATCCAGCACATCGGCGTTGGTGGACCATGCCCCTGTTTTTGATTTCTTGCCGCCTTCCAGCGCCATTTTATCAAACAGGATTTCACCCAATTGTTTGGGCGAGCCAATATTAAACTCTTCCCCCGCAAGGGCGTGAATTTCACCTTCCAGCCGTGTCAGCACTTCGGCAAAATGCTGGCTCATTTGGGATAGGGCGTGGCGATCAACCTTAATCCCTTCGGCTTCCATAGCGCTGAGAACGTGGATCAATGGTCGCTCAAGGCGTTCGTAAACCCGGGTTTTGCCCTCTTGCGCCAGCCGCGGTTTTAACAGCATCCACAAGCGCAAGGTCATATCCGCGTCTTCAGCGGCATAAGCCAAAGCATCCTCGGGGCTGACCTCATCAAAAGTGATTTTCTTCGTGCCTTTGCCGCAAACCTCACTATAGGGGATCATGGTATGATCAAGGTGATATTGCGCCAGATCATCCAATTTATGGCTGGAACGCGCGCCAGCATCCAAGACAAAAGACAGGCACATCGTGTCATCAATCGGGGTCAGATCAAACCCGCCGTTGACGGGTCTGCTCAAGACATGGGCATCATATTTCAGGTTATGCCCCACTTTCAGCACGGCATCATCAGCAAACAACGGCCTTAAAAGTTCAAACGCTTGTTCAGGGTCGCATTGGCCTTCGGCAAGGGTTTTGGCATCACTGCTGCCGCCGCCATCGGACAGATCATCGCCTAGGTCCAATTGGCCTTGGGGGGCGGAAGCGGCTTTGCCGTGGCGCAACGGAATATAACACGCTTGCCCCGGGGCAACCGCCATGGAAATCCCCACCAACATGGCTTGGGACGCGGTCAGGGATGTGGTTTCGGTATCCACCGCGACAACACCAGCGGATTTGGCCAGCGCCACCCAGCGGGACAGATCATCCATGGTGGTGATCAATTCATAATGCTGTTCTGCCGCCGCCAGCCTTGGGGCTTCCGCACCGCTGGCACTATCATCAGATGAAGGTTGAGCGGCGGTTTCAGAGGCAGGTTTGGCCGAAGGCTCTGCCCCGATCCGGGTTAACAATCGGTTGAAATTTTGGCTTTCCAAAAACGCGGTTAATGTCGCCAGATCAAAGCGTTGATAGGTGGTATCGGCAAGGGCAACCGGCAGAGGGGCGTGGTCATCCAGCCGCACCAATTGCCGCGAAATCCGCGCCATATCAGCGTGTTCGATTAAGTTTTCACGGCGTTTCGGCTGTTTGATCTCACCGGCGCGATCCAGCAATTGATCCAAATCACCATAAGCGTTGATCAATTCCGCGGCGGTCTTCACGCCAATACCCGGCACCCCCGGCACGTTATCGGTGGAATCCCCCGCCAGCGATTGCACATCCACGACTTTATCCGGGGTGACGCCGAATTTTTCCACCACTTCATCATGGCCAATGGTTTTCTGCTTCATCGGGTCAAGCATCGTGACGCCGGGCCGCACCAATTGCATCAGGTCTTTATCCGAGGATACGATAATCACATCCATGTCATCATCACGGCCAACACGGGCATAGGCGGCGATCAAATCATCAGCCTCAAACCCTTCATGTTCCGCCATGGGCAAGTTGAGCGCGACGGTGGCTTCACGGATCAACGGGAATTGCGGGATTAATTCTTCAGGGGTTTCGCCACGATTGGCTTTATATTCAGGATAAATCTGATTGCGGAAGTTTTCTCGCGCTTGATCCAGAACAACAATGACATGATCAGGGGCAAGGTCATCCACCAATTTCATCACCATATTGGTGAAGCCATACACCGCGTTCACAGGCGTGCCATCTTTACGCGTCATTGGCGGCAGGGCGTGAAAAGCCCTGAAGATATAGGCCGACCCGTCAATTAATATCAGTTTTTTATTGCTCATTCCGCGGTCTCAACAGGCGTATGCCCCCGCATCACATAAAGCCGCGAACAATAGGTGCAGGCGATTTGGTTATCTTCGCCCAAATGCAGCCATACCCGAGGATGACCAAGGGCACCGCCACCGCCATCACAGGCCACGCGTTTTTGATCCACCTCAATAATTTCAAACTGAGGAAACGGCTTGGCGGGCTGAAGGCTTTGATTGGACATGGCAATAATCTCTTTGATGATAAATGCAGGATTAATCTGATGCCATCATCCCCAATCTGAAAGGGTTTTGCAAGGCGGCATTTTCACCACGCTTCTTCACCACGCCTCTTGAATAGAGACCCCCTGAACACAATTTATCTTATATTAATAAAACGTTATTTGTTGGTATTGATCACCGCAAAACCAACCCGCCCGAGATTTTTGATGACCATTGATGAATCCCTTGCGCCCCAAGATGGCTATGCCCTTCGGCTCAACAAATTGGATAAAATATATGCCGGCCGCAAAGGAAAGCCAGGCAAACACGCCCTGCAATCCATGACGCTGGATATTCCAAGAGGCTGCATCTTTGGCCTATTGGGGCCAAACGGGGCGGGCAAATCCACCTTGATCAATATTCTGGCGGGAACCGTGGTGAAATCCAGCGGCAGTGCCAGCATCTGGGGGGTGGATATTGATGCCAACCCCCGCCAATCCCGCGCCAATATCGGCATTGTCCCCCAAGAATTAAACATTGATGCGTTTTTCACCCCAAGAGAAACACTGGAGATGATGGCGGGGATGTTTGGCGTGCCCGAAAGCGAACGCCGCAGTGATGAAATTCTGGCCGAAGTTGGGCTAACCGAACAAGCCCATGCCTATGCCCGCACTCTTTCAGGGGGGATGCGGCGGCGGCTTTTGGTCGGCAAAGCCATGGTCCATCAACCGCCTATTCTGGTGTTGGATGAACCCACCGCGGGCGTGGATGTCAGTTTGCGGCAAAAGCTTTGGCAATTGATCCGGCAATTGAATGACCAAGGGGTGACGATTATCCTGACCACCCATTATTTGGAAGAAGCCGAGGCGCTTTGTGATCGGATCGCGATTATCAATCATGGCCAGTTGATCACCGAAGCCGCCACCACGGATTTATTGGCACGGGCGGGGCATAAAACCCTTGTGTTGACCCTTGCTGAAACCATGGACAACTTCCCCAAAGAAGGGGTCTCCGCCCTTGATGGGCTTGACCTGAATATCGACCATCATGGCGACACCACCCGCATCACCTTTTCCACATCCGCCATCTCCACCGGGGCGATTTTGCAAAAACTGGCGGACACATCGTTGCCGATTAAAGATATTTCCACCGAAGAGCCGAATTTAGAAGACGTCTTCTTAAGCCTGACCCAAGATCAATAACAAAAGACCGGTCATCGCAACAGGCTTTTGTTGAAGGCCGAATCATGGTATAAGAACATCGTTCTATACGAGCACTGGGAGAGATCGCCACCCCAAGATTATAGCGGGGATGGCGGCGCCGAAGGAGCAAATACCTCTTAATCTCTCAGGCAAAAGGGTCAGTGCTGGTGAACAGTCTGGAGAGCGGCGTTTACGCCCACCGACGGGGATACTGCCACGGCAGGAAACTCTCAGGTCCCATGACAGACGAGGGCAAAGGTCAGCCTGCTGGCCATTATGTCTGGACACGTCTTAATGGGGGTTTATATGAAACATTTCGCTGTCATCGGATCAGGAATTACAGGCGTCACCACGGCTTGGGTGCTCTGCCAAAAAGGCTATGACGTCACTGTTTTTGATCGCAATCGTTACCCGGCCATGGAAACATCCTATGCCAATGGCGGTCAGCTTTCGGCCAGCAACGCCGAAGTTTGGACCAGCATCAACACCATGCTGAAAGGCCTGAAATGGATGATGTCGCCTGACGCGCCATTGCTGTTTAACCCAAAACCCAGTTGGCATAAATATTCATGGATGATGGAATTTGCCTCGAATTTTAAAAATTACGAAAGCAACACCATCAAGACCGTGGAAATGGCGCTGGCCGCCCGCCAGAATCTGATGGCTTTTGCCGATGAAGCGGGGATTAATTTTGACTGTGAGAAGCGGGGGATTCTGCATATCTACGCTTCCCAAAAAGAATTTGACCACGCCCATAACGTCACCAAAATCTATGAAAAAGCTGGGCTGAAACGGCGGCGGCTGAACGCTGATGAAGTGCTGGAGGTTGAGCCGAAATTAAAGAAGCCTTTGATCGGCGGGTATTTTACCGAAAGTGATTTCACCGGCGATATTCATAAATTCACCAATCAATTGGCAGAAGCCGCCAAGGATAAAGGCGTTGAATTTGTCATGGAAGCGGATGTCACCGAGGTTGACCATGACGGCAGCAAACCGGTGGTGCATTGGCATGACCGCGACAACACAAACCATGACACATCCTTTGATGGCGTGGTGATCACCGCCGGTGTTGGCAGCCGTGATTTGGCGGCGCATTTGGGGGATCGGGTGAATATCTATCCGGTTAAAGGCTATTCGATCACCGTTGAGATGGATGACGCGCGGTCACGGGATGCCGCGCCTTGGACCAGCCTCTTGGATGATGAAGCCAAAGTTGTAACCGCCCGCTTGGGGGAACATCGCTTGCGGGTGGCGGGAACGGCGGAATTCAATGGCTATAATTATGACATCAGGGCCGATCGCATCCGCCCGTTGACCCGCTGGGTGAATGAAAACTTCCCCGATATTTCCACCAAAGCCGTGGTGCCTTGGGCAGGGTTAAGGCCGATGATGCCCAATATGATGCCCCATGTGGCGAAAGGCAAAAAACGCGGGGTTTATTACAACACCGGCCATGGCCATTTGGGCTGGACGCTGAGCTGCTATACAGCCGAAGCCATCGCCGATGTCATCCACCAAGGCCATAACCATTAATCAGGGTTTAGGTTTGTGGTTTTGGGGCTGGTTTCAGCTTTGTGGTTTTTCGGGGCTGGCTTTCCAAAACCGAGCGTGGTATTTAGATGATCATCAGGTCGGCGGCGTTTGCGGCTGGCCAACCTGAATTCAGCACCCGTAGCTCAGCTGGATAGAGCGCTGCCCTCCGAAGGCAGAGGTCAGAGGTTCGAATCCTCTCGGGTGCGCCATTCTCTTTT
>CALFYS010000065.1 GCA_937952245.1 uncultured Alphaproteobacteria bacterium
TCGGCCTTGGCGTGCCAATCTTTGGGGTCAACAGGCGGGGCGTTATCGGTAATGACACAGATTAAGCTTTCATCAGCAAAATCAAAAGAAATCGTCATCACACCGTGTTCGTCGCCCCCTTTGAAACCATAGCGAATAACATTCTGGGTCACTTCGCCAATAGCCAATTGCAGGTCAATCTCACGGTCTTGCCAGCCTATATCCGCCAAAACAGAGGAGACAAAAACGCGCGATTCCTTCAAAGAAGTATCAAGGCCATTGAATTGTTGTTCAAACCGCTTCATGGCTCACCCCTGCCCCACCGATGTCACGATTAATAGCGTGGCATCATCATGGGTGACCAAGCTTTGATCATCAAATCGGCGCATAATATCAGCAACACGCTGAGAGCCTTTCATGGTTTTATGGCTTTCTGCCAAGTTGACCAGCCCATCAAAGCCCAATTCTTCTTCGCCCATCATCGCTTCGGTAATGCCATCGGTCATGATATAAAGCGCGGCTTTGTCTAACTGGCCTTGCCAAGGTTTCAGCGGTTCTGCCGATATATCAATCAATCCCAAAGGCACGGTATGGGAGTCAATCACCTGATGGGGCACGGTTTTTCCATCTTGATGTTCAGGCATATACAAAAGCGGGCCATGGCCACAATTGATCAATTCCGCCTGCCCGGTTTCAGGATCAAACCAGCCGCTGACAAAGGTGACAAACCGATCAGAGGCAACATCCAGCAATTCAAGATTAATGATGGTCGCAATTTCCAGCCCTGATTTGCCTTGCTTGGCCAGTGACCGGAATAGAGCGATGCACCGCGCCATCAACAGCGATGCGGTAATCCCTTTGCCCGCCACATCCCCTTGGCAGAACGCCAATTTGCCATCAACCATCAGGTGATCAAAGAAATCACCGGACAAATGGCGGGCGGGAATAACCTTGCCCGACGCGAAGCCATTGAAATCAACCAGCGGCATGAGCGAGGCTTGGGCTTCTGTCGCCTGATCCAAATCACGTTGCAGCAATTGATCCTGAATAGCTTTTTCGGCCAATCGCACGTTTGAGATCGCCATGGCCAGCGCTGACCCCAGCGAGGTTAATAACGCCAAATCACTATCGGTGAAATTGGTGATGATATTCCGGTCATCGGGTGAACGGCGGTTGATCGCTTGGATCGCGCCAAAATGCTGATCCCCTAAATGCACAGGCGCGGTCGCCGTTGATACGGTTTTAAAGCCGGAAGCATCATCGGAAGCCCGGAAATGCGCTTTATCCGAGCCTGCGTCCGATACCAATTCCGATTGACCAGTGGTGAAGGCGCGCCCCACCAAGCCTTTATCCGCCGGAACAACAAGGCCCGTGACATCAACAGGGCCATTACAGACCATGCATTCAAGCGATTGGTCTTCGTCTCTGTAAAGAAAGAGTGATCCCGCTTCAGCGTTTAGGTTTTCCAAAACAAGCGGCAATGCCCAACGGAGGGCGGCCACGGCATCACCGGTGGCGGCGTATTGGCTCATCAAGCCTGAAACAAGATTGAGCCCAGCGCTGTTTTCAAAAACATCGGGGGGATTAGGTTGAATATTTTCGGAGGACACAGCGGTCACTGTGTTTACTCGCCAGAATTGTCAGTAGCGGCATCAATGCCGAAATTATCAATGCCGCCCCCTTCGCTATCAACCACTTGGTCGATGGGCAGCAGTTTATCCAATTTGGCAATTTGCAGAACCCTGAAAACAGGGGTGCTGATCACAGAAAGCGTCAATTCAATGCCATTGGTCATGCAATGCTGGCGCGTCATCAAGAGAACAGCAACACCGCTTGAGTCAATGTAATTCACGCCACTGGCTTTAATATCGAGGGTTTTGACCCCTTGCAGTTCAGAAATCTCATTTTTCAGATCCGCGGTGGTCTGGAGATCGACATCTCCTGAAAGAACAAGGACGGCATCTTCGTTATTGACTTGAATATTATACATAACCTGACCTTAAAATCTGTTCTTCAAATAAAAACGGAGCCCGAAGGCTCCGCTGAAAAAGTTTGTGATATTACCAAGCGATACCGGATTTAACTTCTTCCCAGGC
>CALFYS010000066.1 GCA_937952245.1 uncultured Alphaproteobacteria bacterium
ATCCCCAACAGCGTATCGGTGGCCAAAACACCGCGATGCTGCAGCCAGAATAACAGCAAGGCGAAAACAAGGCAGATCAGCGTCACCCCCAGCGACATGGTGATGCCAATGGCAAGGCCAATGGCGATGCCTAATAGCGCGCTATGGGCAAGGCTATCGCCGAAATAGGCCATTTTGCGCCAGACCACGAAACAGCCCATCATCCCGCAAATCACCGCGATGCCTAACCCCGCCAAAAGCGCGTGGAGAACAAAATCAGCAAACCAAATATCAGCCATGGGATGTGTCCTCATGGTGATGGTCATGATCATGGTGGTGCCCATGGTGATGATGATCGTGATGATGATCATGGTGGTGGTCATGATCATGCTGGTGTTGGTAAATCGCCATCATCGTCGCCATGTCCTGACCAAACAGATGGGCAAATTCAGGGTCACGCGCCACGGTTTGCGGCGCGCCCGAACAGCAAATATGATGGTAAAGGCAGACCACCTGCTGGGTCGAGGCCATCACCATATGCAGATCATGGCTGACCATCAAAATCGCAATGCCGCGGTTTTGGTGGATCGCATCAAGGGTTTTGTAAAATTGCAATTGGCCGGAAATATCCAGATTCTGGGCAGGTTCATCAAGGATAATGGCTTCAGGATTGTCTTGTAACGCCCGCGCCAATAGAACACGTTGCCATTCGCCGCCGGAAAGATTGTGGATCATGATATCGGCAAGGTCATTAATCCCCAGATCATCATCAAGGGATTGCGCGCCAGTTGCGGAAGATTTGTTCAGGCCAATAAAGCGCGATACGGTGATCGGCAGGCTGGGGTTAATCGCCATGCGTTGCGGGATATAACCGATGCGGGTATTGGCTTTGCGCTTAATCTGGCCATGGTCGGGGGTAATCAGCCCCATCAAGCATTTCAATAACGTGGATTTGCCCGCGCCATTAGGCCCGATGATGGTGATGAAATCACCTTTCTTGACCTCAAGCGAGACGTGATCCAGCACAACACGATTATTATAGCGATGCGAAATATTTTCAGCGGAAATGATCATGGGCAATCCCGATTAGCGGCAATCTTGACAGAGGCCAGCGATTTCAAGAACCGTGTGTTGGGGTTTGAAACCGCGTTCCTTAGCCATGGCATTAATACGCGCTGAAAGGCTTTCATTGCAACATTCTTCTGCATTGCCGCAGGTCTGGCAGATCATGAAATAACAATC
>CALFYS010000067.1 GCA_937952245.1 uncultured Alphaproteobacteria bacterium
TGCCAAGTCATGCCCTGCCGCCAGCCCGCGAATAACGACAGGATAAACCCCGGGGTGCAAAACCCACATTGACTGCCATGATGGGTGACCATGGCTTCTTGCACCGGATGCAAATCACCTTCCGGTCCGGCGATGCCTTCGACGGTGGTGACAGAAAGCCCATCTATCATCGGCAAAAACAAGATACAGGCATTGGCGGCTTGATGGGTGATTTGGCCGTTTTCATCACGCCGTGCCACCACAACAGAACACGCCCCGCAATCGCCTTCGGCACAGCCTTCTTTACTGCCGGTCATGCCTTTGTCTTGCCGCAACCAGTTGAGCAAGGTGAGGTCAGCACGATCAGGTGAAACCGTGGTTTCAATTCCATTAAGAAGGAATGTTACAGGTCTTTCGGGCAATGCGGTCATAAACTGTCCTGACGTTAAGATAACAATTAATGGGTGCTTTCAAGATACCAGCGCAATAACGTGACGCGTTCTTCGTCTTCCATGTAACTGACATTTGCCGGTGGCATGGCATGGGATAGTGCCGATTGGGTGATGATCCCCTTGGCGTTAAGGGCAATATCATGGGCGGTTTCCAAGCGTACGGCTTTCGGTGCCCAAAGAATATCCCTTACCCCTGCGGATTCATAAAGCGGGTCTTCGGCATGGCACATGGAACACCGCCCCAAAACAATATCCTGCACGGTTTCAAAATCAGGATGCGCCGTCAGCTGGCTGACCCTTTCATGCTGGATTTGTGTATTTTCCACCTCGGCTTGGTCATCATCACTCTTGTTGAACAATGGCATAAACGACAAGACCATGATCACCAGAAAGATCACCACAGTTGCCGCCCATGTCCAGCGCGGGTTGCCGCCACGGGCATGAACAGTATTGAAATAATGACGGATGGTCACGCCCATCAGAAAAACCAGCGCCGCGATCACCCATGAATATTCCGTGGCAAAGGCCAAGGGATAATGGTTTGACAGCATCAGAAAAATCACCGGCAAGGTCAGGTAGTTGTTATGGGTGGAGCGTTGCTTGGCGATCTTGCCGTATTTCGCATCCGGGGTGCGGCCTGCTTTCAGGTCGGCCACGACAATCCGTTGGTTGGGAATGATGATCATCAGCACATTGGCGGACATAATCGTGGCGGTGATCGCCCCCAAATGCAGGAAGGCGGCACGGCCGGTGAAAATCTGATCAAACCCGTAGGACAGCAACACGATCAACCCATAGAGAACAATCATCAAACCAGTGCTGTTTTCGCCTAATTTTGATTGGCAGAGCTGATTATACCCCAGCCAACCAAGGACAATTGACCCCAAGGATAAGCCAATGGCCATTATCGGGGTCAGGTCGGTTTTTTCAGCATCAACCAGATAAAGATCAGCCCCCAGATAATAAACCAACACCAAAAGCGCAAAGCCAGACATCCACGTGGCGTAGGATTCCCATTTAAACCACGTTAAATGTTCGGGCAGGGCTTTCGGTGCCACCAGATATTTCTGGATATGATAAAACCCGCCGCCATGGACTTGCCATTCTTCGCCGTGAACGCCTTCGGGCAATTTCCGGTCACGCCAAAGCCCCAGATCAAGGGCGATGAAATAAAACGAGGAGCCGATCCAAGCGATTGCTGTGATGACATGAAGCCAGCGGACAGCAAATTCAGCCCAATCAAGGGCAAAGATCATCACAAGATTAAAGGTTAATTCCATGGCTGGCCTCTAACTGCCGCGATAGGTCGAATAGCCAAACGGCGACAAGAGCAACGGGATATGATAATGGGCATCGCCATCTTGGCTGTGAAACGGCACGGGGATGGTTTCAAAAAAAGGCGCGCCTTGTTCGGGAAAATGCTGACGAAGATAATCGCCGACATGAAATTCCAAGAGATACGCCCCCGCGGGGAATTGCCCTTTTGGCAGGATCGGGCTATCGGTGCGGCCATCATCATTGGTGGTCATCTCAGCGCGCTCAACCGGGGCGCCATCAACAATCTGATAAGCGGTGATGCGGATACCCGCGCCGGGGATGCCTTTTGCTGTGTTCAGCACATGCGTCGTCAAATACCCTTCAGGCATATTGAACCCTTTCCTTCGGTGGTGGTGTCGATGTTTGAATTGATCATGCCCAAACAACCATACAGGGGCAATAAACCTATGTTTAGAACGCCATATTACACGGCTTGCGTCAAGCCCCCATCAACACGCAAGTTTTGTCCCGTGATGTAACTGGATTCATCGCTGATCAGAAACCGCACCACATGGGATAATTCTTCAACCTTGGCATAGCGTCCTGCGGGGATGCGCGCCACGCGATCAGGCTTTTCGGGCAGGCTGTCAATAAAGCCGGGCAAGACATTATTCATGCGGATGCCCGCGCTGGCATATTTGGTGCTAAACAATTTGGCGTAACTGCCAAGCCCGGCACGGAAGACAGCCGAAGTCGGGAAATCAGGATCAGGTTCATAGGTGGCAAAAGTCGAAATATTGACGATTGAGCCATGTTGTTGCTGTTCCATAATCGGCAAAACAAGGCGGGTGGAACGGATGACATTCATCAAATAATAATCCATGCCGAGATGCCAATCCTCATCGCTGATGGCCATAATATCGCCTTTTGGGCCATGGCCAGCGCCATTGACCACGCCATCAATACGGCCAAATTCGTTCATGGCAAGTTTAACGAAAGCGTCTAAATCATCAGGGTTGAGGTTAGAGCCCGTGAAGCCGATCCCCCCTAATTCTTTGCCCAACGCTTCACCCTTACCGGACGATGACATCACTGCGACCGTATAACCATCTTCGGCCAGCGCGCGCGCCGCATCAGCGCCAATGCCGCTGCCGCCACCAATGATCAATGCTGTTTTATCGGCCATATTTTCCCCCATTAATAAAACACTAAATTTTACCCCATAAAATCAGCATGGGCTATGAATTTATTTGATGTTCTGGGAGGGTTGGATAAAGTGAATTTGAAAATATTCAGCCCATCAATCCAAACATGATAGGATCCATAATGTCATTAGAATTGCGCCGTACCGTTTTATTCACCCAAACCACCTATGAAGAAGGCGGCAAAACAGTCGATACGCCAACGTTATTGGTGGCGGCCATGGGGATTATCAAAAACCCTTGGCATGGGCGGGGCTGGGTTGAAGATTTAAGCCCTGAAGTCCGCGCGATTGGCCCTGAATTGGGCAAAATCCTGACGAAAATGGTATTGGATGTTACTGGCGACGCTATCGAAGGATATGGCAAAGCTTCCATCGTTGGCATGGGCGGGGAATTGGAACACGCGCAAGCCATCACCCATTCGCTTTGGTTCGGCAATCAATTCCGTGATGCGGTCAAAGCCAAATCGTATTTGTCTTTTTCCAATTTGCGGGGCAGCGCCAATTGCCCCATTGTCATCCCACTGATGGATAAAGATGACGCGGGGCGCCGCTCGCATTACCAGACCATCCATACCTCCATAGCGGATGCGCCGTCCGATGATGAATTGGTGGTGGCGCTTGGCGGTTCAGTGGGCGGCCATCCTTTGCACCGGATTGGTGATCGTTATCAAGATATTGCTGAAATGGGCGGCGATATTGATAATCCGGCGGGGGTTTAATCGGCGGCGTTTTCTGATCCATCAGAGATGTTCAATCTTTGAGGCGGAAAATAGACCGCCAATTCGCTTATGCCATTGATTGAACAATTGCCCTTGATCGGGTTGAAAGGTATAAGACCAAAACGTTTATTTCGAATTGATCATGACCACTATGCCCAACCATTATGCCAGCCTTTCAGCGGCGGCTCATCATTTCATCAAAGATGCCCGCGCGGCCTTATCAGGCTATTCGTTATGGGGACGCGTTGGGCGTGTGTTCTGGCTGTTGGGGCCGTTTATTTTACTGATTGAACGAAGCCCCGCTGATTTATGGTTAACATTATTGGCGGTCAGCTTTTTGGTGCGGTCATGTGTGCGTCGTGACTTTTCATGGAGCAAGCCGTTTTGGGTGCGGGCTGTTTTTGCTTTTTGGGCGGTTACGCTTGTCTCTGCCCTTGTTTCAAGCGATCCGCTTTATGCTTTGGGCGAGGCGTTTATCTGGATACGCTTCCCGCTTTTTGCCATGGCGACTGTTTTTTGGCTGGGGCAAGATAAGCGGCTTTTATACGCGATGTTTATTTCAACAGGGCTGGGGATGCTGGCCATGTGTGGAATTCTAGTGGCGGAGCTGATGATTATCGGTCAGGTAGGGGGTCGATTAAGCTGGCCTTACGGTGACTTAACGCCGGGTAATTATCTGGCGAAAGCAGGTTTGCCGGCGTTTTCGGTTATGGTCGCTTTGGCGGTTTCCGTCCGCGGGCGGATCGCCGCGTGGATGGGGGCATTAAGCCTCTTTACTCTGGTGATGAGCATCATGACCGGGGAGCGGATTAACTTTTTGATCCGTGCCTGTGGCGGTATGCTGGCGGGGTTGGTCTGGCGGCCCAACTGGCGTCGGTATGCGGTTCTGGTTATTGTTGAAGTGATCGCGGTGATCGCCATATCCGCATCATCTCCAAGCACTACACAACGCTATGTTCATACATTTATTGATCAACTGCCCACAGGACCGCACAGCCCCTATTATCGGACCATGGCCCCTGGTTTTATTGCTTTTGAAGAAGCCCCGATTTTAGGGATCGGCACAGGGAATTTCCGCAATCTATGCCCAGAATTAGTCGCGGGTCAATCAGGATTAGAATGCCATCCCCATCCTCATAATTACTACATTCAGATGCTGGCGGAGAATGGCATTATTGGCTTGATCTTTGGGGTGGTGATGTTGGGATCAATCATCTGGGTTTGCTTTAAAGGCTGGCTGAATAACCGCGATCACGTGTTGGCGGCAACGGCATTTGTCGTGCCGTTAGGGTTCTTTTGGCCAATCGCATCAAGTGCTGATTTCTTTGGCCAATGGAATAATATTTTCATGTGGAGCGCGGTTGCCCTTGCCCTAGCGGCGGCGCATATCAAGCCTGAAAAGCCAGCGGAATAATCAACACGCCGTTGGTTTAATTGATGTTAATCTCAACCGAGGTAATATTTTCTGGCGGCTCCAACACATCAATATTAAAGGATCGGGTTTCGTTTTTATCAAACGCTCTGCTGCCTGTATCCACCGGCCAAGACATAGCGATTTGGCCTTGCGCGTTGATCAAATACACCGTCACAGCATTAGGCAGACCCGGGCTGCCGCCATCATTGGTAATGGAAAAATTAACGGTCATGACTTGACCTAAATCATTATCAGCGATGGTAAAGCCGGAATGATGAGAAGCGAAAACAGCCGGCGTTATCGGCACTTTAATTTCTTGCTTTGGCTCTGGTGCAGGAGGTGCGGTTTGAGGTGCCTCTGGCTTCGGGGCTTCCTTCTTCACCTCTTGTTTATCGGCTGGTTGTTTTTTGGGCGGTTGTTTTTTTGGGGCTTCAGGCGACGCGGGTTTGGTTTTCTTGGCCTTGAATTGTTCTTCTAGGCTTTGCCGT
>CALFYS010000068.1 GCA_937952245.1 uncultured Alphaproteobacteria bacterium
ATCACAAAAAGGAGCCCCAATGGGGATTTTCACATCATTCATGAGCAATCTGTTCAGCACCGCTTTATTATCCAAAGCATCCCACCCGAAAGCCACCGCAACCGCCGCCAGCACCGCCGCCAATGTCATCGACACGTTATTCACCAGCGAAGAAGAACGGCTGGATAAACAAACAGTGCTGGCGCGGGTCGCCCTTCATGCCGATGCGTTGCAAAGCAGAATCAACACCGCGGAATCACAACACCGCTCGCGCTTTGTGGCGGGTTGGCGGCCGTTTATCGGCTGGGTCTGCGGCATGGCACTGGCGTGGCATTTCATTTTATTGCCACTCTGCCAGTTTGGCTTGGCGGTGCTGGGCATCCCGCCATCATCACCCGCCATCATCCCCTTCATGCGTGCCCTTCTTGATGCTGTTGTTGAGAAAATCAAATCGGGGCTGTATATTACCTGCAATCGCCACTTGCCAGATTTTAGGCCAAGATTCAGGCCAAGATTTAGGCGGGGGGTTCAGGCGCATGAGGGGCAGCCATGGCATCACAAGATAAAAATACCATTGATCAAATGGAACAATCAGGGCAATCCTTGGGGGGGCAGGTCAACCGCCGGGGGTTGATGTTGGTGTTATCATCGCCTTCAGGGGCGGGGAAATCCTCCATCTCACGGCAATTGTTGGACGCGGATGACAACCTCTTTCTGTCGGTTTCCGCCACCAGCCGCAAACGCCGCCCCGGGGAAGTCGAAGGCGTTGATTACAGTTTTGTTTCCACCGAAGATTTTCAGCTGATGATCAATGGTCAAGATTTTATGGAATACGCCAAGGTCTTTGACCATTATTACGGCACGCCAAAAGCCCCGGTGGAAAAGCAATTGGCCGATGGCCGCGATGTGCTGTTTGATATTGATTGGCAAGGCACCCAGCAAATCAAAGCCCAAGCGCGGGATGATCTGGTCTCGGTGTTTATTCTGCCGCCGTCAATCGCCGAATTGGAACGCCGGCTCAATAAACGAGGGCAGGATTCGCCGGAAACCGTCGCCAAGCGGATGTCAAAAGCATCGGATGAAATGTCCCATTATCCCGAATATGATTACATCATCGTCAATAATGATTTGGAACAATCGGTGGCGGCGGTGAAAGCGATACTGCAGGCTGAACGGCTGAAGCGTGATCGGCAAATTGGCTTGACCGATTTTGTCAAAAACCTGCGGGATGGGCATTAAAGGTGGTGTCATTGAAGGTGGGGCGTTAAAGCCTAATCGCTCACATCCCCGACATTAGGGTTGCGTTTGCCGCCCATATCATCGCGCAAGCGCAGGTCCGATTCCGCGTCAATCCCGCCATGGGCAAGGGCGGTGATGCCATCCATCATCTTGGCGACAATATCCCGCGCGCGTTTCACCGAATGGCGGGCGCGTAAAAACCCATGGGGCAGGCCTTCGGCCACCAAGACCTCCACCCAGACGTGATGGGCTTGCAATTTTTCCGCGTAATCCGGCGTATCGGAAAACAGCGGGTCACATTCCGCGCCGATGATTAATGTCGGCGGCGATTGCCCAATATCAGGATAGGCCATGGGCAGGGTGGGGGCATCCATCCGCATGGGGCAATCGAAATATTCTTCCCAATAATAATGGACTTGTTCAGTGGTCAGCATGGGGGCATCGGCGTTTGTGATGAAACTGCCTTGGTTCATCGCCCCGCCCAGCATGGGATAGATCAAGACTTGCCCCATCAGCATATCGCCCATCTCATGGCCGATCATGGCGGCGAGCCATCCGCCCGCGCTATCGCCCGCCACCAGGGTTGGGCATTCATCTTCGGTCAGATGCGCTATGACTTGCCGGCAATCATCAAGGGCGGCGGGATGTTTGTGTTCCGGCGCAAGGCGGTAATCAATGGCGATGACACTGCAGCCGCTGGCGGCGCAAATGTCAGCGCAAACATCATCATGACTGTCGAGATTGCCAACCACAAACCCGCCGCCGTGGATATAGACAATCTGGGCAAGCGGTTCTGGGTTTTTGCTGTAAATCCGGACAGGCACACCCGCGATCAATTTGTCTTCGGTGGTGACGCCTTCGGGGCGGCCTTGGTGGAAATGCTGGCAAATATCAGCATAGTTTTGTCGTTGTTCGGCTATCGAAGCGGGGTTGGCGCCATTCGGCAAAATCGACCCCATGGTGGTGATGAAATCCCATGTCTCTTGGTCAACGGTAT
>CALFYS010000069.1 GCA_937952245.1 uncultured Alphaproteobacteria bacterium
TAAAATCAGGTTGAATGGGGATGAAATCACTTTTAGGATAAGTTTTTTCAGTAAGAGAGTTCCCCATGACCACCGCCCCTATGCTTGCTTTTGATCATTTGGTTGTCACCAGTCACAAATTAACCGCGGGTATGGATTACATCCAACGGGTGTTTGGTGTGGATATTCCGCTGGGTGGTCAGCATCACTTTATGGGCACGCATAACGCGGTGATGGCGGTGGGTGACGGGATTTATTTTGAAGTCGTTGCCATCGACCCCAGCCTTCCTGTGCCGCCATATCCCCGTTGGTTTGGTTTGGGCAATGCTGCTTTTGAAGATCGCTTGAAAGACCAGCCGCTATTGACCCATTATGTCTTGCGAACCCCTGATATTAACGCCAGCCTCGCCGCTTTATCACCAGAATTGCGGGAAAAGCTAGGCCCTGTCCATGAAGCCTCCCGCGGTGATTTGAGCTGGAAGATCACCATTCATGAATCCGGCTTGCCGCCGCAAGGGGGATGTTTGCCCGCGTTGATTGAATGGAATGGCACGCCGCCGCAATATGGCATGGCCGCTCCAGGCCCGCAATTTGATCGCCTTCATGTTTGTCATGGTGATCTTGATGGTCTGACCGCAAGCCTGACCCAAATGGGGGCGGGTGATTTGATGGATCAAGGCATGATTTGCCTGGAGCAATCAGCCCCGCAACTCAAGGCTGATTTCACCCATCGCAACAAAACAGTCTTTCTTTAAGGCTTATTCCGCAAGGCTTATTCTGCCGATTTGTTTTGATCGGCGTAATGCTTCATCAACAATTGACAGTTTTCTGCCGTATCCTTCAGCAGGCGGTCATCTTTCATATTGATATATGATGAAAACGCCAATGCCCCCAGCATCATTTGGTCATCAAAATTGGTGGGGTAGCATTGCTGATGCGCGTCGTTGATATGCTGTTGCACATGACCGGTTTCAATGGCGGTCAAGGTTTGCTGGTCATCAATGGCTTCAAAATAACTGGTGGTAAAGCCAAAGCAATAGCCAAGGTCGATGACAATCTTAATGGCGGGGATACAGGAATAGGACTTGGCCATTGAAGCCGAGGGCGCGGCCACAAGTGCCGCCAAAAGCATCATTATTCTTAATTTTAGCACCGCGCGCCAACTTCATTCAATTCAGGAATGTCCTACCATATGTTATGGGGCCATGCCATCAAATATCCATGGGCTGATGGCGAATTTTATCAGCTGTTGTTTTGCCGCCATAGGGTGGATGAACCAATGCAAATCCCCAAGACCGCCATGAACATTCCTGAATATTGCAACAGGCTCAGGTTTTCGCCAACAATCAGCCGTGCCGCCAATAAAGTGGTCAGCGGTTCGATGTTCATCATCAAGGCGACCAATGGCGCGGGGGCAATCCGCAAGGCCAATACCGATAACAGAATCCCAAGGGCATAAAGCACCGATGCCGCCACAATCGCCCCAAGGCCGATCATATTATCAGGCGGGGCGAATAAAGGCTGGCCATCTTCCCGCATCACCGCCAATGCGATAATGGCCAAGGAGATGATCAAGACATTTGCCCAAACAACAATCCCGCTGTCGTGACCATTTTGGCTGGCGGCGGCGCTGGATAACAGAAACCCTGCCATCCCCAAAGACGCGATAAAGGCGAGGATAATCCCGATGATATTCAACGGCCCGCCAATCCCCACACAGGATACAATCCCCAAGAGCGCGATGGCAAAACCAATGATGGTCAATGGCGGCGGCATTTGCTTAGACCGGACGCTATCCACCACCAAAACAAGAATCGGGTAAAGATAGAGAATGGCAACGGCAAGCCCCGGGGAGATAAAGGCAACCGACCCCATATAGCCAAAGCCAACCATGGCCAGCGAGACCCCCACCAGCATGGCATAACGCCATCCGCCACTGGCCAGAATGATCCGCTGCCCCATGACCACGCAAATCCCCACCATGATAATGGCGGCGATCACCCCGCGAAGCGCGATCAATTCAAGAGGGATCACCCCATGTTGATAGGACAGGGCGGCAAAACTGGTGATGCCACCAAGAGAAATACCGCTGGCGAGTGCTAAGATAAGTCCTGAAAACATGAAAATCAGCCGATCACATAACAGAGGATTGAGGTTTTAAGTTATGGAGGCGACGGTCAAGATTAGCAAATAAATCCTGCTGATGGCTGTTCAGCCAATCTTTATGAAGGCGATAATCCGGCATCATTTCAGCAACTTTCCCCCAAAAGCGCGATGAATGATCATGGTGAATCAAATGCACCGCTTCATGCACCACAACATAATGCAACGCCGCGGGCGGTGCCATGATTAATCGCCAATTAAACGATAATCGCCGGGTGGTGGAACAACTGCCCCAACGGGTTTTCTGGTCACGAATAGAAAGCGGGACAGGGGCTTCATCCAATTCAGGCAATACATCATCAAGGGCCGCTTTAATCGCTTGTCGCGCTTCGTTTTTCAGCCAATTTTCAAGCAAACGGGCGGGGCGCAAACGGCTATCCGCCGCCATATGGATGGTGATATTCTCTGGCGTTGCGGCGATCTTGCTGCGCCCCCGATGGTGCGGGTCACGGCAAAGAGTGACAGGCGTTAACACCCCGCGATACCAAATGGCCGGCGTGGAATCAGCCAGCTGTGCCATGGCGTTGGCATTTTGGTCGAGTTGCTTTTTGATCCAATCGAAATGTTGGGTGATAAAGGCTTCAACCTCTTGGGTTTTAAGCGATGATGGCGCGGTGGCATGAACCTCCCCATCGCGCACCCGCATGGTCAGGCGTTTGGCGTTCTGCCGCCGTTTCAACACAACGTGCAGCATATACCCGTGATGGGTCATGCTGAAGGTCTCTGTCCGTTGCGGTGATGCGGTTAAGAATGAAAACATGACCCATCATGACCGCATCATTAAGGCGGGTCAACGCCAAGAGTTGCGGGTTGATCACATCGTTCATGCTCTGGACAAATCACGATAGATCAGATGAAATAAAGCCATGTTTACTCTTGATCCAAAATTAGAAGCCGACAGCATCCCTGTTGCCGTTTCAGGTGAGGTTGAAATTCGCTTGATGCGCGATGGCCGCTATTTTTGGGTGTTGATGATCCCCCAACGCCCGGGGCTTGTGGAATGGCATGATATGGATGATGGCCTTGCGGTCTATCTGACACGGCTCAGCCGGTTTTTGGGGCAAGCGGTTCAAACCGCAACATCCTGCGCCAAGATCAATACCGCCGCCATTGGCAATATGGTGGCGATGTTTCACCTTCATCTTGTGGCGCGTTCCCCGGGGGATCCGGCATGGCCGCGCCCCATTTGGGGTGATGGGCAACCCTCGGCGTTACCAAAGGCGATTGAAGAATGGCGATTGGCGGTGTTGCGCGATGCCATTGCACGGTTCCATAAATCGGAATAGGGGGGCGTAGCGATGAATGCACAACAACAGGCGGCGTTAAAAGAATTGCTGATCAAAGAACGTGATGACTTGCTGGCCTTAAGCCTTGATCATAAAGAGGATCGCGCGCCGGTGGAGCTCGATCAGCAATCGGTGGGGCGGCTTTCGCGGATGGATGCCCTGCAATTGCAAAGCATGGCCGTGGCACGAGAAGACCGCCGCCGCCAGCGCCGTGATGTGATCGCCGCCGCGTTAAAACGGATGGACGATGATGATTATGGCTATTGTCTTGTTTGTGGGGAGGATATTCCCTATAAACGTCTGGCGGCTGATCCTGCGGTGACGCGTTGTATTGACTGCCAGAAATCATAATAACTTCGCCCTCTAATATATTGATAAAGTTGTAATTTTAATGAATTCCCTTTCCCGAATTTGGGATATTCCCCTGTTGTTATTGCTGTCGTTGATCTGGGCTTCGGCCTTTACCATGATCAAAATAGCCGTTCCCATGACAGGGCCGGTGTTATTGGTCTTGATCAGATGCGGGATCGGCGCGGCGGTGATGCTGGTGATCTTGGCGTTGTTGCGCGGGGCGTCATGGCCAAAAACATGGCGACAATGGATTGGCCTGATTGTTCTGGGCATTATTTCAACCGCTGTGCCGTTTTACCTGATCTCATTTGCGGAACAGAAAATCACCTCCGCCATGACCGCTATTTTGATGACCACCGGTCCTTTGGTGGCGATTATCTTGGGGCATTTCTTTACCGATGATGAAAAAATCAACCGCGGGAAAATCATTGGCGTGGGGATTGGGCTGTTGGCGGCGCTTTATTTGCTGAAAGATGGGTTCACCAATGTTGGCGGGACAGGCATTTGGCACCCGCTTGCCGCCATGGGGGCGGCGACGTGCTATGCCATCGGCGGATTAGGGGCAAAGAAATTGGTGGATGTTTCCCCTGAAGTGATCGCCGCCATGGTGTTATTGTCATCGGCGGTTGTCATGGTGCCGTTTATTCCCGCCGTTGCGATTGATCTGGCCACGATCCCCACAAAAGTATGGCTGGCCTTGTTGTGGTTAGGGGTGATGCCTTCTGGTCTGGCGTTTTACCTGCGGTATTTTCTGATCAAAAGAAATGGCTATGGTTTTGTTTCTTATGTGGGGTATTTGATCCCGCTGTTTGCCATTGTCATTGGTAAGGCTTTGCTCAACGAAGTGGTGACGCTGGATACCCTCTTGGCCATGGTGGTGATTATTTTGGGCTTGTTCTTTACCCGAAGCACGGATGACTTACCTTGGTCATTAACTGACCGTTTAAGGCAAATCCGTGATCGAATTGGTTAGAGATTTCGTCTTCCATCGCTTGGGTAAAAACATTAAGTTTCTTTAATATCTAAATATCAGTGTGTTTCTTGGAGTGTGTTTATGTCGGTACCTGCTGAACGGTCTCAATTGCTGGATGGCATCCGTGATGAGATTAACCGTGTGTTTATCGGTCGCCCTGAAGTTGTTGATTTGGCGCTGACCGCGGTTTTAGCATCAGGGCATATCCTGATTGAAGATGCCCCGGGCAGTGGTAAAACCGCGTTATCCCGCGCTTTGGCGACGTGCCTTGGTCTCGATTTTCAGCGGATTCAATGCACCAATGATCTCTTGCCCGCTGATATTACGGGAATGTCGGTGTTTGATACCAAAACAAGCGCGTTCACCTTCCGTGAAGGCCCTGTTTTTACCCAAATGTTATTGGCCGATGAATTGAACCGGGCGCCCTCCCGTACCCAATCCTCACTCTTGGAAGCCATGGAAGAACGGCGGGTGACGATTGACCGCGAAACCTATTCATTGCCAAAACCCTTTTTGGTGGTGGCAACACAAAACCCAAGGGAATTTATTGGCACGTTCGATCTGCCGGAATCGCAATTGGATCGTTTTGCTGTTTCCATGGATGTCGGCCGGCCCGATAAATCTGTTCAAAAGACCATTTTGGCAGGGATGAAACAAGGTCATTCCCCTGATCAGGTCAAAGTGATGACATCCCCTGAAACGGTGATTGAACTGCAACAAGAAACCGCTGACCTGACGATTAATGACGCGATCCTTGGTTACGCGATTGATCTTGCCGATGCCATGGAAGCCGAAGGCCACGCGGGGCTGTCGGTGCGATACCGCAATCAGCTGATCCGCCTTTCACAAGCCGCGGCGATGGTGGCGGGGCGGGATTTTGTCGCCCCTGAAGACGTGCAATCGGTGTTCTACCCAAGTTTACGTCACCGCATGACGCGTCTGGAGTTAAGCCAGAGACGCGCGGCGGTTGATCATATCATCAGCACGGTTCCCCTGCCGTAACAAGATGGTGTGAGTTATGCTGGCCGCCATCGCAACACGCTTATCCTCTCGGATGTCATTAAAACCGCGTCAATCATCACTGGTTGATCGCGTCTCTAAGCGTTTTGCCCGCAATAAGACGATTTATCCTCAAATCATCACCATGCGGAAAGTCTTTGTCCTGCCAAGGCGGCATGGGTTTATGGTGGCGTTTTCAACCCTTGGGGTGTTTGCCATCGCGCTCCGGATTCAAAACAATATGCTGCTGTTGATCGCGCTGGCGTTATTTATCCTGTTTCTCATGTCTTTGGTATGGGCAGGGCGCAATTTGGCGGGGCTGTCGTTGAGCTTGCAGCCGGATCAACGTTTGGTGGCAGGGGTCACCCAAAACCTGACCATCACTATCAAGAACAATCAACAGTTTGATCGCCCAAGGCATTTGTTGGCGGTGAAGACGGGGAAAACATCCGCCCCGTTTGATTTCAGCCTTGGGGTCGCCAGCATTTCGATTCCGGTGAATATTGAAACACGGGGCAGAATGGCCTTGCCGCCGATTTTGATCGAAAGCGAATTTCCTTTTGGATTGGCACGGTGCTGGTCTTGGGTTTCCGCGGGTGAGGTCTTGGTCGCGCCCGCCCCACGGTCAGGCTATGCCAACAAAACCCATGCCAGCAAACGCCATGGCCAAGACCATGATGATGAAGAGGCCAGCGGCGCGGATAGTCTGGCGGATTATATCCCCGGCACGGCGCAAACCCGCATCCATTGGAAACGCTTTGCCGCCACAGGCCGTTTGCTGGTCAAAACGGGGGATCAAACCGGCGGTGATCGCTTGGTGATTGATTACGCGGCGGTGCGGTCTTTCGGGCATGAACAGGCGTTGCAAATGATGTGCGCGGCGGTGCTGGAAGCTGAACAACAGCAATTGCCCTTCGTGATGATCTTGCCGCAACAAGAGATTTCAAGCCCCACCGGACGGGCAGGGGAGGCGTTGGATGCTCTCGCCCTTGCTTGATATGATGTTTAAAATTTTACCGTCTTCATGGCGGGGTTTCCAAGGCCAGATGTTTTTATGGCAATTGCCATTAATCGCCATTTTCTCGATTGATCCCGGGGTTTATGTCGCGGCGTATTGGCTGGCGGGATATGCCTTGCTGGGAATAAAACGCTGGTGGTTAAACACGCTGGTGTTGATGGCGTTGTTGGGCAGTTTATATGTGGTGCAGCCGCCGCCGAGCGCTGAGTTTTTCATCGGGATGCTGGTGGTGATCTTGCCCATGGCATGGCGACCTGAACAGGGGCAAGTGTTATCGCCGGTGGGGCTGACGCCGACGATTTTCTTGGTGGGGTCGGTCTTTATCTTCCATATTCAGTTTTTCATTCTGTTGCTGATCTTTATCTGGCTGTTGGGCTTCCTGATGTGGTTTTCCATGACATTCGCGGGCTGGTCATTGAAAGATATTCGCATCCGGTGGAAGATGCTGGCGGCGGTGTCATTGGGCGGGTCTGGCCTTGTGGTGTTGATCTTTGCCCTTGTGCCTAAAATTGATACGGGCGCGATTCCATCGTTCGCGCGATCAAGCGATCAGATCAAATTGACCGATCGTCTTTCCGCGGAAGGTTTCCGCAATCTTTTGGGTGATGACAGCGTGGCCTTCAGGGCATTTCCTTTGGATGAACAGCCTGAATTAACGCCTTATTGGCGGGTGTTTACCCTTGATCAGCAAACCGAAAGCGGCTGGCAACGGGGGCAACGCCCGAAGCGGCAATACGCCAATGTTGGCTTTCTTGATGCGCCGCATCGGCGGTTTGATCTGATGGCTGAAGGGCATGACATGACATGGTTGCCCATCCCCGGCTGGCCCGTGCCCGGGGTTAATCCCCAAAACCAAGTGACCTATTTCGCTGAGATCAGAAGCCCTCGGGGGACGATCCATAACGCCACGGTGGCGGCTTATGATCATACCGCGGAAATCACCGCTGACCCAAGGGCGTGGCGCGGCACAACGCTGTTGTCCGATGAAGGGCAGATTGGGCCATGGGCGCGCCAGCAACGGCAAAACTTTACCACTGACCGTGCCTTTGCGAGCTTTTTGATGCAGCGGTTTCAGCGGGAATATACCTATTCAACGGCAACATCCTATGATCCGGAATCCTCCACCGTTGCCCTTGATCAGTTTTTCTTTGAAGGCTTGAGCGGGTATTGTTCCTTTTTCGCGCAATCCATGGCAACAGCCCTCAGGGCGGTGGGGATACCCGCCCATGTGGTGACCGGCTATATGGGCGGCGATTGGAATGATTTTGGCGGCTATTGGATGATCCGCAATAATATGGCCCATGCTTGGGTTGAGGCTTATTTTTATGATGAAGGATGGGTGCGATTTGACCCCACCTTGCTGGTGGCGCCGGGGATTGGTGGCGGTTTTGCTGTTGATACCCTGACCTTGGAAGGGCAGGCCACCCCGACCAACGCCAGCCAAGGTGATATGCCGAATATATTTGTTCGCGCCACCATGTGGGTGGATTCGCTCAATACCAATATCACGCGGTCGATCATGCAATTTGGTGGCCAATCCAACCGCAGTTTCAAAAGCCGCATTCAAGGCATGGATTTTGAAACGCTGATCTGGATTCTAGGGGGGATGATGACCTCCATCCTCTTGGTGACGGCGGGCACATCGGTGGTGCGCCGCATGGGGATTATTGGCGGCAACCCCGGGTTAAGGTTGGAACAGCAATTTATCCAGATTTTAGAGCAATCCTTGGGCAATGCCGCCCCGCGTCACCAAAGCGAAGGTTTGATCGCCTATGCCAAAAGGGCAGGGGCGCAATCGGTATTGGCGGATGATCTGCACGCTTTGGCCTTGCGCATTTCAAGGGCGCGGTTTGGCGCGAGTGTCTTAACCCGTGATGAAGCCAAAGACCTGATGGCGGCGCTTTCCGATTTGCGAAAATCGCTGAAACAACAAAAGGCTTAGGATTTTTTGTAATAATCAAAAAGCCCTTGAGGGTAATCCGCCGCATCCCCAAGTTTTTTCAACATCTGGCTGATCTTGCGCTTCTGGCCGGCTTGTTTCGCCGCCATGAAATCGCTGTGAATACCGCTGGTTTCCGCCGATAAAGCCACGGGTGAATACACGGTGGTCTCTTTTGATTTGCCGCGCACCGCAATCTGATCAATGGCGATCAAATCAGGATGGGCGCTTTGTTCGGCTGTGGTGTCAGCGATGGTGATGGGCAGGCTTGTGTTCTTGCCAAAAGGCTCCAGCCGTGCCGCGAGGTTCACAATATCGCCGATACAGGAATAATTAAATCGGAATTGTGAGCCCAGATTGCCAACAACCGCGTTTCCGGTGGCAATGCCAATGCCGATCCGGATGTCAGCATCTTTGCCATCTGTTTGCGGCCAACGCTCCCCCATCATGGCTTTTAATTCTTGGTTTAAATCCGGCAACATGGCTTCAAGGGCAATCGCCGCGTTAACCGCGCGTTTGGCGTGGTCATCCTGCGGCATCGGGGCATTCCAAAACGCCATCAGCGCATCGCCGATATATTTATCCAAGGTTCCGCCATGATCCAAAATAATGGCCGTCGCCTTATCCATAATATGATTGATAATATGGGTCAGGGTTTCCGGCGTATCCGCCAAAGCTTCGGAAAGGGTGGTGAAGCCGCGAACATCCATAAACATGACGGAGATTTCGGTTTTTTGGCCATCCAACGCAGGGCCTGAACCGCTGGCATCAATACGGCGTACCATTTCAGGCGAAAGATATTGGTTAAAGGCGGTGCGCAATTTCCGGCGGCGATATTCTTCGTAAATGGCGCGCATGGTCAACACAAGGATGGCCACCAGCACCACAGACCCCACCACCAGAAAGACATTGCCCAAATAGCCATGGTTGATGAAGGCTTGTAAAAACCCGTAAACACTGCCGATGGCCGCTGTCACCAAAATGGTAAACCCAAGGGCAAGGGGCAATTTCACCATCAAAACCGAGATCAAAATCGTCGCCACAATGGTTCCCATAATCTCAAGGGTTTCAACAATTTGACCAGATTGGATATGCCGTTCCGATAAGATTTGATGCAAGATTTGCAGGTGAATATAGGGCCCGGGCAAGGAAGCCTCGAGAGCGGTGGCATGAATATCTTTCAGCCCAGACGCGGAACTGCCGATGATCACAAAACTGTTGTTGATGGCTTCTGCCCAGCCCGCGCCATCATTATTGGTCATAATCGTATGGGCGGAGATGGTGGTGAAACGTTCGCTATACCCGTGGTGGAGCGTGATTTGCGCTTCATCATCGGCGGTGGCGATAATGCGGCCGGTCTTAACCTTGGTGGTCACCTCGCCAGTATCGCCGGCCAATTTCGCAACATGGCCGCGGGCGCCTTGCCCCACCCTTAACATTTCAAGGGCAAAGGAAGGGATCAATTTACCGTCCACCTGCGCCATCAAAGGCACTTTGCGGACAAAGTTATCGCGTTCCAACGACAGGCTGACAAATCCCGCCCCGGGGGAGGTTTGAAGCTGAGGGATGGGGGATTTAATCCCGGGCACGGTGATCAGGTTCTGATTTTGTTGGCCGATTTGAGCAATTCCCACAGGGGCAAAAATAGGGTCTTTGACGACAACAGGCATCAAATTGGTGGCCATCACCGTCGGGGCGTTTTGCAAGGATTGAGAAAGGATCGCATCGCCATCAGGCACAAGCCCTTCAAATTGATCAGCGGATTGGCCCGAAAACCGCGCGATATTTTGCGGCGTGAAGCGGTCTTCTTCGGTCATCAGAATATCAAGCCCGATTGATAGCGGGGCGGCGGCGTTAATCCGGTCAATCAATTCAGCGGTGATCGAACGTGGCCATGGCCATTGGCCAATTTTTTCCAGACTGCGCTCATCAATATCCACCAGCACCATCATCCGCGCCAGATCATCATCGCCTTCAAACGGGGAGACTTTGGTGAAGAAATCAAGGGAATTGTCTTTATTGGCTGACCGCAATTGCCCAAGGTCTAAATAGGCGGAAGCGCCGATCCCGAAAGACAGCACAACGGCAAAGATCATTAACAGGCGTTGGAATTTTTGTGGTGTCATATGGCTTACCTGAAGGCATCACCAGCGGAGAAGATGGGCAGATACAGCGCCACAACCATGACCCCGATCATCGCCCCCACGAAAACAATCATCAACGGTTCAATGATGGCCGAAAGACCTTCAACAACAGCGTCAAATTCTTCTTCGTAATATTTCGCGATAGAGGTCAGCATTTCATCCATATTACCGGTCTTCTCACCCACCGCCATCAACTGCGATAGGGCGATGGGGAAGACTTTTTCTTCGCGGAACAACACCGACATGGCCAGACCAGTGGTGATCCGTTCTTTGATGCGGCCGGTGGCATCAACAAAAACAAGGTTTTTTGAAACCGTACGCGATACCTCAAGCGTGTCGATAACGCTTACACCCGCGGCCAGAAGGTTCGACATCAGCAATGACATTCGGGCGACGGTGGATTTCATAATAATATCGCCAAATAGTGGCAGTTTCAGCCACATATGACTCTTTAATTTGACGTAAGCCCGCACATATTTTGACAGGATTTTATTCACAAACCAGAAGGTAAAGCTTGTCCCCAACACCATCATGACATTATCGCCATCTTGAATCCAATTCGAAGCATCAACGATTTTCTGGGTAGGGCCAGGCAATTCAGCCCCAAGGCCTTCGTACATCTCTTGGAATGTTGGCACCACGCTGGTCAACATCCCATAGGAAATCAGCAAAGTGATGGTGACAAGCGTGATGGGGTAGAACATCGCCGATTTAATGCCGGCGCGGATTTTTTCCTGCTTTTCCAACATCTCAACAAGGCGGTCAAGGAACGTATCCAGCTTACCCGACAATTCACCAGCTTCCACCATATTCAGGTAAACCGTATCAAAATGCCTTGAATGTTCACGAAACGCTTGGCTGAGGGAGGCACCGCCGTTCAATTTATCGGTGATTTTCTGAATCACTGTCTTTAGATTGGCGTTTTTCGTCTGATCACCAACCAAAACCATGGCTTCAACAATCGGCAGGCCAGAACGGATCATCGTGGCGACTTTTTTGGTGAAAATCATAATCTCTTTTTGGGGGATACTGCCAAAGGGCCCCCAGGTGATTTGAATATCGCCCGCGCCTTTTTTCTTTTCTTTAATGGCGGTTAATTTGACATCTCGAATACCATCGGTGCGCAATTTTGAACGGGCTTGAACAAGGCCTTCGGCCTCGATTTCCCCTTTCATTTTCTTGCCGCGTTTTTTGCCGACATATTTGAACTTTTTCATCTGAATGGTCGTCCCGATCAGTCAATTATGAAATTATAATATTATCATACCAAAATCATTGCCATGAGAAAGATTGCCAGTTTAACTCAAGACCAAGACACGGGTATATTCTTCAACGCTGATGATGCGATCTTTGATCATGCCGCGGCCAATATCCTGCATGGTTTCGAACCCGTCAATTCGCGCGGCTTCCAGCATTTCAGGGGCAAGGGCATTGCGCAAAATCGCTTCTTCCAATTCTTTGCTGATCCGCAAGACTTCATAAATCCCGCGGCGACCTTTATAGCCCGAACCGCCGCAAACACCGCATCCCGCGCCTTTATAAGGTTTAACGGTGCGAGCTTCTTCTTCGGTGAAGCCGATTCTGACCATGAAATCTTCGGTGATGCTGTTGTCTTCCACCAAACAGCTGGGGCAATTGGCACGCGCCAAACGTTGCGCGATAATCAGGGATACCGCCGCTGAAATCATAAACGGCGGCACGCCCATATTGAGCAAACGCGTGATCGTGGCAATCGCGTCATTAGTGTGCAAGGTCGATAACAGCAAATGCCCTGTCAGCGCGGCCTTAACCGCAATATCAACGGTTTCCTGATCGCGAATCTCCCCCACTAGAATAACTTCAGGGTCTTGGCGCAAAAACGCCCGCAGAATAGCCGAGAATGTCAGGCCAATTTTTTCATTGGCCTGCACCTGTCCAACCCCTTCAAGGTAATATTCCACAGGGTCTTCCGCTGTCATAATATTCAATTGCGGGTCATTGATATGTTGCAGCGCGCCATAAAGCGTGGTGGTTTTACCTGAACCCGTTGGCCCGGTTACCAGCACCATGCCTTGCGGGGCTGAAATCGCCTCAACAACACGGTTAAAGTTTTCTTCCGACAGGCCGATCTTATCAAGGCTAAGGGCAGGGTCACCTTTCAGGATACGCATGACGATCCGTTCGCCGTTTTTGCCGGGCAGAACGTTAAATCGGAAATCAATATCCTCACCATTATGCTTAAAGGTGATGGCGCCATCCTGCGGCAAGCGTTTTTCCGAAATATCGCAATCGGCAACAATCTTAAAACGGGTAATCACCCCAAGATAATTCCGGATCAGATATTGGGTGTATTCTTCTCTGATGATCAGGCGGCCATCAACCCTGAAGCGAACCCGCGCGACATCACGGAAAGGTTCGATATGAATATCGCTGACATCACCATCAATCGCCGTGGCAAGGATATGATCACAAAACTCAGGCACTAAATCTTCATTATCAGGGGGGAAGCGTGACCGCCTTGAACGCGCCGCCGCCCCGGGCGCGCGTTTCACTTTCTGTGGCTTGGCAGACCCGCC
>CALFYS010000070.1 GCA_937952245.1 uncultured Alphaproteobacteria bacterium
ATGTTATCTGGCGGCGATTACATGATTTGCGTAAAAAAGACATGTTAAAACAACTGTATATAATGTTAACATAATATAAATTATGCGACATGTGTTTATTAGGGGATAGACCATCATGTTTAAAAAAATCTATCAATTCAAACTGGCCCTCCTCGTGGGTATGGTCTCTCTCTTGGGCACTGCTTCGGCCAATTTTTCAACCAAAAGTGTTGGATTGCCAAAAACCACATCAACAAGCGCGGTTTTGAGTAATGTTCTGGTCAGCATGTCAAATGGGACACTGTCGAATACAGACCTATCAGGTTTGAATTTAGATTTATCCAATTGTGGTGGCTCACCCTTGGGTGATCATTTGCTTGATTATCTTGAAAATGAATTGTCTGACGATTTTGATACTGTCGATGAATTGCAATCTGAAATTGACGATCTCGGCGATTGTGATCAATTGGGTGCACAATGGATGCTTGAATTGATTGTTGATAACAGCAGTGATTATCCCTCATCCCTATTAACCGCATCCATGGTAGATGATTTTATTGAACAGCCTGGATATACCATGGATATCCTTGGGGCTGCTGATCTTGCGATCTCTTCCCTTCAGGGTGAATTTGATAATGATTCATTCGTCACGCCACTGACGTCGACTGCCGTTAAAGATTTGATTTGGGGGTCAATCCTTGCCGGGTTTGATTCCAGTGATCAGGCTGAAGAATTTTACGATAACGACGACAGCAGTAACTTTACACTGGCGAATTTCAAAAGTTGTTACAGCAGTTCTGACAACACCACAGGCGGCAGTAGTGCCTGTACCACAACATCGTCTGAATGGGATTCAATTAGCACGATTGCCAATGCTATCAGCGGTGATAACGCAACTGAATTAACAGCATCTGATATCACCAATATCATTAATGCTGATAACAGCAGTTTGAATTCAGGCGTTGATCTGACCAATACTGCGCATTTGGATTTCATCAAGGATTGTATCGATGACTTGTCTGATAGCGCTTCTACGGATGAAGCTGCCGATTGCGCAACATCAGCCACACAAGAAGAAGTTGTATCTTACGAAATCTTTGGGATTTTCAATGATGATTATTCCGGTACGGTTGATACCACAATGCTGAATAATGCTGGTATTGATGATAATGTATCCACGATTGCCGCTGGCAATACCTGTGGTGCTGACCAAGACGAAAGTTGTATTACGGCTGTATTGGAATCATCATCCTCATTCTCAAGTGCAGACGATATTTCAACAGCAACCATTTCAACGGTTTTGGCAGATTACTTTGAAGATGCGGTTGAAGATGAATCAACAACTGTAGAAACCGCAAGTGGTACAACAGGTTGTGATGACAATAACACCACCTTTAACGTGCCTAACCCCCCTTCTCTATGCCGCAGTTTTGCCAATTGGAATTGCACCAGTTTGACAACGGGCATTTCGGTTCATTGGGATGACAATGGTAAAGGCGCGGTGCGGGCTGACTCATCAACATTTACAGGGTCTTCATATCAATTGCGGGCAAAGCTTGTGATTGGCACCGTGACACGGACAAAAACATTAAACGGTACGTTTAATTTACAGGCTGCTGTAAGTGGCGCACAACAAGGGTATAAAACAGGCACAAAACCTGGCTGGTGGAAACATTATGATGCCCTTGAATTGGCGGCCAGCCAGTGCACCAGTTGGGGCGGCACTTTGGCCAAATATGCTGAGATTCAAGCTGCCAATACAGCAGTTTCTGGCACATTGGTTTCTAATAACACTCGGGTTGTTTTCCGTGCCGATGATGGCAACGCCACATCTGTGAAAACAACAAACAGCAATAATGGCCGTTTTCAGTGTTCTGAAGATTTCAAACAGAATTCGACAAACCAAGATAGATACATCTATGACACAGGGCCAAAAGCACCGGAATGTAATGGAGAAGATGATCCAGAAAACTTTACTTTCCTTTGCAAAGACGTCCCAAGTTGTAATTGATAAAAGGAAAAGATCATGACTATTTTTAAACCTTCATCTTTCATTGCTGTCGTGGCTTTAGTGGGCAGTACCTTTGCAGGTTCTGTTCAAGCCGCGCCCGCACTTTCCATTTCTTGCAGCAGCAATGATGTGACGTTTTCAATGACGGGTCTAAGCACGTCAAGTGATGTCACGCTTTCTGCCAGTGATGATAATTCGACTTGGGATAATCTTGGCTCAGACACACCATCAACTGCCAGCCTTTCGATCACTGTGCCATCACTCACTGATGTGGCCAGTAACATTGATAATGTCAGTGAAGCCACGTTTAAGATTACCCAAGGCAGCAATACCGATACCGCATCTTGCCCTTAATGCTTGAATACGCATGATGCAGATTGAGCCATGAGGCCTATATTAAGATAAAAACCTGATGTCATTGGCATCAGGTTTTTTCTTTGACCTGCGGTAAATCCTGTCCTAGATTGGCACAACTCTTGGGGTGTCATCGAGATGATGACTGAGAAATTACCCATTGAACCTGAACCAGGTTATGCTGGCGGAGGAAAGAGTCTCATAAAACCGCTTCAATCGGTTTTATCATCTGACCCCGACAGCATCTGCACCTGAACACATGATATTAGACATAATGTCATGGGAAAGCATAGGAGCATAAGATGCTGAAATATATAACAATAATGGCAATGGTGATTGCCTCTTTCACACAGATCGCGAAAGCCGATGACAAGCCTGAATTGGTGATTTACACCTATGACAGTTTTGCTGGCGAATGGGGCCCCGGCCCTCAAATCAAGGCTGAATTTGAAAAAACCTGCAATTGCACCGTGACCTTTGTCGGTCTTGATTCATCGGTTGGGATTTTGGGGCGTATTCAATTGGAAGGCGCGTCATCAAAGGCGGATATTGCCCTTGGATTGGACACCAGCCTAACGTCAATCGCCGCTGAGACCGGGCTTTTTGCTGAACATACCCTTGAAACCCGCGGTAAATTGGCATTACCCGCTGATGTTGGTTATTGGGATGACAAACATTTCGTGCCGTTTGATTGGGGTTATTTTGCATTTAATTATGACACCAAACGTGTCAGCACGCCGCCCTCCTCGTTTGAAGAGCTGATCGCGGCGGATAATGACCTGAAAATCGTGATCCAAGACCCCCGCACCTCAACCCCGGGCTTGGGGCTGATGCTCTGGGTGAACGCGGTTTATGGCGATAAAGCCCCTGAAATTTGGGCAAAACTTGCGCCAAAACTGGTGACGGTCACCAAAGGATGGTGGGATTCCTATTCCATGTTCCTTGAAGGCGAAGCCGATATGGTGCTGTCCTATTCAACCTCTCCGGCGTATCATTTGATCGCTGAAGGCAAGGATCATTACGCCGCCGCGCCGTTTACCGATGGCCATTATATGCAGGTTGAGGTTGCCGGCGTTCTGAAATCATCGAAAAAGCCTGCCCTCGCCCGTTTGTTTTTGCAAAAGCTGATGGAAAAAGAGATGCAGTCCATTCTGCCGACAACCAATTGGATGTATCCCGCGGCGAAATCAGCGGATGTGCCCGAAGGGTTCGGCGGTTTGATCCAGCCGGAAAAAAGCTTCCTCTTTTCGCCTGAAGTGGTGGCGACCAACCGTGATGCCTGGACAAAGACCTGGGTTGACGGGTTAAGCCAATAATCAATATCGGGGATAGAGCCATGACCATGTCAATCTATCCCCGTCAAACCGTCATGGCCGCGATGGTTGTGGCGGTTGTTTTGCTTTTATTCGGGCTTGGGGCAATCGCCTCGCTTATTGTTGCCCCCAGCACGATTCAGACGAATATGACGGCGGATCAATCGTTATGGTCAGCGTTGATTGGGGCGATTGATCGCTCCCGCCTTCTCTACAGTTTGAAAAACGCTGGATTGCAAGCCAGTCTTTCGGTGATCTTCTCCATTGTCATTGCCATTCCCGCGGCGATTGCTGTGGCAAGACGGCCAGATTGGCTGGGGATCAAAGGCTTGGTGATGGTGATCAGCCTTGCCATGGTGTTGCCCAGCACCGTTGCCGCCATGGGGTTGCTGGCGGTTTGGGGACGGAACGGCATGGTGGCTAGTCTTTGCGGCGGGGGTTGCGGGGATATGTCAATCTATGGCCTGCATGGGGTCGTGATCGCTCATATGATGCTGAACGTGCCTTTGGTGATGCGGGTCATGATCCCATTATTGAATGCGGTGCACCAATCAAAATGGCGCAACGCCGCGTTATTGGGGTTATCCCCATGGGAACGGTTTCGTCATATCGAATGGCCAGCCATCCGCGGGGTCATCCCGGGCTTGGCAAGTTTAATCTTTATGCTGTGTTTCACGTCTTTTGCGCTGGTCTTGATGCTGGGCGGCGGGCCTAAAGTCACGACATTGGAAGTTGAAATCTACAGCGCGGTTCGATTTGAGTTTAATTTACTGGCCGCCGCGGGGTTAAGCCTTATCCAATTTGCTTTCATGGCCTTGGTGGTGGCGTCCTTTGCCTTTTGGGGCGGATGGCACGCCTCTGGTGATCTGCGGAGCTTGACCAATCCCCTGCCCCGACATGACTTGGGCGCAACAGACCGATTGTGGGATATGCTGGTGATGGGCGGGATTATTCTTCTGGTGGCCTTGCCTGTGGTGATGGTGGGCATCAGGGGGCTGAATATGGATCTGCTGACATTGCTGAAGCGCCCGCAATTCTATGACGCGGCGAAGGCCAGTTTCAGCGTCGCCATGACGACGTCTTTCTTGGTAACGGGACTGTCGCTGATCATGGCTTACGGTAAAGCGAGCCTGTCTTTATCCCATCGGCATCGCGCCTTGCCTTTTGCGGGGCTGATGCGGGTGGTGTTGGACCAAGGCGTGCTGCTTTATCTGGTGATCCCATCGGTGGTCTTGGGGACAGCGGCTTTTATTGTGTTGCGCGGCTGGGGAGATGTGTTTGGCTATGCTTTTGCTGTTGTGGTCATGGCCAATACGTTGCTGACCTTGCCTTTTGCCTATCGCCTGTTGGAACGTCGCTTAACCGGCATTTTAGCCCAGCATGACCGATTATCCCTGCAATTGGGGGTGATGGGGTGGCATCGCCTTAAAATCCTGACCTTGCCGGCTCTGCGTTATGATCTGGGGTTGGTGGCGGGGTTGACCGCGGCGTTATCCATCGGTGATTTGGGGGTGATCGCGCTTTTTGCCAGCGCGGATTTCCGGACATTGCCATGGTTGCTGTATCAATTATCCGGTAAATATGCCGCCGATGAAGCCGCGGCGCTGGCTTTTGTCTTGATGCTGGTGACGATCACATTCTTCTGGTTGGGGCGTGTGGTGATCAGCCGACTATGCGGAGGGCGTTATGCTTGAGGTTAAAGACCTGCGGTTTTCATATCCATCTTCAGCCGATGAATTTGCTTTTGATCTCACCGTTCAGCGCGGGGAAATTGCCGTGGTGCAAGGCCGCTCGGGCATTGGCAAATCCACCTTGCTGAACCTGATCGCGGGGTTTTTATCGCCTGTCAGCGGGGCAATTTCTTGGCAGGGGCAGGATTTAACCGCCCTTCCCCCGCAAAAACGCCCGCTTTCGATGATCTTTCAAGATGGCAATCTGTTTGACCATTTGTCCTGCCGTCATAACGTGGCTTTGGGGTTAAGACCGTCTTTATCCCTTAATGCCGCTGAATGGCAGGCGGTTGACAAAGCTTTGGACGCGGTGGGGGTCTTGCCGCTTAAAACCCGCAAGCCCAGTGATATATCCGGCGGCCAACAGCAACGTGTTGCCCTTGCAAGGGCGTTGATTAGGGCGGAATGGCAGGATTGCCATTTGCTGCTTTTTGATGAGCCGTTCAGCGCCCTTGATACCGAAACACGGCTCGATTGCATCGAACATATCAAAACCGTGGTCAAGACCAAATCCATGGCGGCATTGATGGTCAGCCATGACCCCGAAGATGCCAAACGTCTTGCGGCTAAAGTCTTCACAATTTAAGATCAATCCTGACAGGCAATTAAACCTTGTGTTGAATAAAGGATGATCCGATGAACGGCGGCGAAATTATTGTAAAAAGCATGGAAATACAAGGCGTTGATCGGCTCTTTTGTGTGCCTGGTGAAAGTTTCTTGCCCGTCCTAGACGCGCTTCAGACATCATCGATTGAAACCGTGCTTGCCCGTCAAGAAGGCGGTGCCGCCATGATGGCAGAGGCCGATGGCAAATTAACGGGCCGCCCGGGAATTGTGCTTGTCACCCGCGGGCCCGGGGCGACCAACGCTTCGGCGGGGATTCATATCGCCCAGCAGGATTCAACGCCGGTGATTATGCTGGTGGGGCAAGTGGCACGGGATATGCGGGGGCGCGATGCTTTCCAAGAAGTCGATTTTGTTCAGATGTTTGGCGGGATGGCGAAACACGTGGAAGAAATCAATGACGTGAACCGGATGGCCGGTGCCATGGCTGATGCGTTTCGGATTGCCATGGAAGGCCGGCCGGGGCCTGTTATCCTCAGCTTGCCTGAAGATATGCTTTATGATGAACCGGATGGTGATGGAGCCAATGAACTGCCGCCGCGGGTTGAGGTGACGCGCCCTCACCCCAAGGCTGATGATATTGAGGCGTTAAAGACCCTGCTGGATAAGGCGGAACGGCCGATGGTGATCGCTGGTGGCCCGCTCTGGGATCAAGAAGCGGTGATGCAATTGGAACGCTTTGCCGCTTGTTATAACCTGCCGGTGGCGTGTTCATTCCGCCGCCAGCGTTTGATGAGAAGCACATCGCCCTATTACGCCGGTGATTTGGGATTGGGGTGTAACCCGAAATTGCTTGAGCGGATTAAATCATCGGATGCCTTGATATTATTAGGGGGGCGGTTGTCGGAGATTCCGTCACAATCCTACCAATTGCTTGAAATTCCAAAACCGCAACTGCCGCTGATCCATATTCATAGCGACCCTGAAGAATTGGGCAAAGTCTATCAGCCGGATTTGGCGATTTGCAGCGCGCCGCTGGCGTTCTTAAACCAGATGCTGGAAGGCCAAGACGCGCCAGATACAAACCTGCCCCTGCCGGAACATGAAGCCTACCGCCAATGGACAGAGACAATGCCAACCCCGCCGGGGGATGTGAATATGGCTGAGATTATGCGGCATCTGCGGGAAACCCTGCCCGATGATGCCATCATGACCAATGGCGCGGGCAATTACGCCACTTGGCTGCATCGCTATTATCATTTCCGCCATCACCAAAGCCAATTGGCGCCCACCTCAGGGTCAATGGGATACGGCATCCCCGCGGCGGTGGCGGCAAAAGCGCGCTTTCCGGAACGACCCGTGCTGGCTTTTGCGGGGGATGGCTGTTTTCAAATGACCATGCAGGAACTGGCCACGGCTCGGCAAATTGGCGCGAATATCATCGTGATTGTTGTTGATAACGGGATGTATGGCACCATCCGTATGCATCAGGAGATTAATTTCCCGGGTCGGGTGCGGCATACGGATTTGATTAACCCCGATTTCTGCACCCTTGGCAAAGGCATGGGATTCCATACCGAAAAAGTAAATAAAACAATGGAATTTGATGAGGCTTTCAACAATTGCATGAAGTCAGGAAAGCCCGGGTTGATCCACATCACCATTGATCCAGAAGCCATCAGCCCTGTCAAAACCTTATCTGA
>CALFYS010000071.1 GCA_937952245.1 uncultured Alphaproteobacteria bacterium
CCATCATCTGGCATCACCACCCATGGGGTGATCATTATCCTATCCTTGTTGGCTTTGGCGGGCGGCTCACGTTTATTTGTTGAAGGCGCGGTTGATCTCAGCCGCCTGTTGGGCGTCTCCGAAGCGGTGATTGGCTTAACCGTGGTGGCGGTGGGGACAGCCGCCCCTGAACTCGTCACCGTGGCGATTGCCGCTTGGCAAAAGCAAACCGATGTTGTGGTGGGCAATGTGCTGGGCAGCAATATCTTTAACCTTCTCGCCATTGGCGGGGTGGCGGCGATGATCACGCCGATTGCCGTGGATGATCATTTCATTGAGGTTGATTTGCCGCTTCTGGCCTTGATCAGCATGGCGCTGGTGGTGCTGGCCTTAATCTTGCCGCGGATTGGTCGGCGGAGCGGCGTGGTTCTGTTGGCGGGATACGCCGCTTACACCGCCCTATTATTTTAGGGGTGATTTTAACCGATTTCATTTAGCGCATAATAGAGGCGGCTGGCTCTGGATTTTTGCCCCGCGCCGCGCTAGATTATAATTATTCCAATTTAACCACCTGAGTTCAAATTTGAGGATTTGCCATGCTTGTTGTCATTTCTCCTGCCAAGAAAATTGATATGTCGGCTGTTGATCTGCCGCCGTCATTATCGCTGACAACCCCTGATTTTACCGCTGACGCTCGCCATTTGGCGCAATCCGCTGGCGCGTTGGAGGTGGACGGGTTGATGAAACTCATGGGCATTTCTGAAAATCTGGCGGCGTTGAATATGGATCGGTTCAGCCATTTTGGCGCGCAGGAAACCAAAGCCGCGGTCTTGGCCTTTGCGGGGGATACCTATCAAGGATTGGACGCGGGCAGTTTGGATGAACCGGAATTGGCTTGGGCGCAGAACCATTTGCGGATTCTCTCCGGCCTTTATGGTGTGTTGCGGCCGTTGGATGAAATGGAACCGTATCGCCTTGAAATGGGCAGCCGTTTGAAAACTGATCGTGGTGCCAATCTCTATGCGTATTGGGGCGCGCGTCTGGCCGATGCGCTCAACCAACAAGGCCAAGCCATTGGCGCGGAAGCCTTGGTGAATTGCGCTTCCCAAGAATATTTTGGCGCGGTTGACCAATCCGCCCTTAACCTGCCGGTGATCACCCCTGTCTTTAAAGACCGGAAAGCCGGTAAAGCCCGGATTGTCAGTTTCTATGCCAAGAAAGCCCGTGGGGCGATGGCGCGGTATATCATCCAGCATCAGGTGAAATCCGCCGATGATCTGAAAGGGTTTAATACCGGCGGTTATGCTTATCAGGCGGAAGAATCCGATGCCGCCACCATGGTCTTTACCCGCGATGACCCCAAGGCTTAAAGCCTCAGGCTTACAGCATCAGGCTTAAAGCTTAAACTTATCGCTGAAAAGTTTTGAGCCAATCCAAACTGTCTTTTGTCTGGCCACGGGGTTTATATTCCGCCCCCAAGGGTTGGCTATAGCCTAAATCCTGAATGGTTTGAAACACCGCGCGGTAATCCAACACGCCTTCATCGGGCGGCCCGCGATCAGGCACGCTGGCAAATTGGATATGGGCAATCTGGTCAATATGGGCTTTCAGCAAGCTGATCACATCCCCGCCCATCTTACCCACATGATAACAATCGAACATCAATTTCAGATTGCTGGCCGCAACGGTGTTGATCATCACGTCTGCATCAGCAACCGAAGACAAAGCGTAATCCGGCAGATCAATAGTGTTGATTGGCTCAATCATAAAGATCAGATCAGGGGCTTGCGCCGTCGCGTATCGCAGGTTTTCAATCATCACCTCATGGGATCGGGGATCACGGCAATTGCCCGCCATCACGTGAACACGGCGGCAAGAGATGGCCCGGGCATAATCAATCGCTTGGTCGATGGCGGCGCGGGCTTCGGTGATGCGCTGGGGCAGGGCGGAAAGCCCAAATTCACCTTTTTCCGCATCGCCGCGATGGGTGTTGAGCCCTAGCATCGTCAGCCCGGTGGCCGTTAACGCTGATGCAATCGCATCACTGGAATAATCATAAGGCCAATGGCATTCAACAGCATCAAACCCCGCGTCATGGGCGGCGTGGATGGCATCGGGCAGGGCGTATTCTGTAAACAATAACCCCAGATTGGCGGAAAATCTGATCAAGTTTCCCAATCCACGTTGAATTTATCGACCACGGCTTTCACTTCCGCTTCGGTCAACATTTGCGGGGAAAGACCGCGGGTCAGCATGGCCAAACGGGCGGTGTCTTCCAATTCTTCGATGGCGTTGCACGCCGCTTCAATATCTTTGCCCGCAACCACCGGGCCATGGTTGGCCAGCATCACCGCGGAACGTTTGCCCGCTAAACCGCGTACCGCCTCGCCCATGGCGGGGTCACCCGGCAGAAAGAACGGCAGTAATTTCACCTTTCCCAATTTCATGATGCCATAGGGCGTTAAGGGCGGCAGGAAATGATCAGGGTCAATATCAGGCATCATGGATAACGCCACGGCATGACAAGAATGCAAATGCACCACCGCCCCCGCCGTTGATCGTGTGTCATAAAAGGCGCTGTGCAGTGGCATTTCTTTGGTGGGGGCATCGCCATCAATATGCTGGCCATTGGCATCAAATCGGCTGAGCCGAGCGGGATCAAGGCGGCCAAATGACGTGCCAGTGGGGGAGACCAAAAGGCCGCCATCGTCGGTGCGGGCTGAAATATTGCCTGTACTGCCGCCCGTCAACCCACGGTCAAACATGGATTTTGCCAATAAACAGATTGTTTCGCGCAATTGGCTTTCGGTCATTTTGCTATCCTATGCCATCTGAAGGGCGTCGCTGAAAAAATCATCCTGACCAAAATTGCCAGATTTCATCGCCAGTTGGAAGGGCTGGTCTTGTTTTTCAGCAAAAACCCACGGCACGCCCGGGGTAATCTCACGGCCAATGGTGACGGCTGTAATCCCCAAGGCTTGTGCCACCGCCCCTGATGTTTCGCCGCCAGCCACCACAAAACGCCGATACCCAAGCTCAAAGGCCAGTTGCGCCAGCCTTGCCATGGCATCCTCAATCATCGCGCCGGATTGACTGACGCCGAATTGATCCTGAATGTCTTTGATCTGCTCAGGTTCCGCCGTGGCATAGACCATGGGTGTGCTGGATAAATCTTGGGATTTCAACCAAGCGACCGCATCATCAATGCCGCCATTCACCAAGGCTTGTGGTGACAATTGATAAGAGGGGTGACCTGTTTTAAACGCCGCCACTTGCCGCCGTGTCATGGCGGAACAACTGCCGGACAGAACAATGGCGGCATCTTCTGTGTTAGGTAAAGCCATTTTGGGGGCATCTTCGGTCAAAAGGCCTTGGGCTTTATAAAGATCAGGCAATGGCATGGCCAAGGCTGAACCGCCGGTGATTAACGGCATATCAATTGTAGCTTCCGCGATGGTATCAAGGTCTTGATCAGCCACGGCATCAACAATGACATGGGCAATACCTTCATCGCTCAGTTGGTCTAATCGGTGCCGCAATGCCTCCACCCCTTTGGCAACGGTCAAGCGATTGGCCAGCCCCACAGGTGATGAAACTTGCGGGGTTAACAGCCGCATCAAATTGCTATCCCGCATCGGCGTAAGCGGATGATCCTTCATGGGGCTTTCGTGCAATAATTCGTCCCCCACAAATAAATTGCCCATGTAAATCGACCGGCCATTTTCAGGAAAGGCAGGGCAATAAATCGTTTGCGCGGTGTTCAATGATGCCATCAACGCTTCCGCGACGGGCCCGATATTGCCTTCAGCGGTGCTGTCAAAAGTTGAGCAATATTTCCAGTAAAACCGCTTCGCCCCGGCTTGTTGCAGCCAATCCAAAGCCGCCAGACATTCAAGGGTTGCATCTTCAACAGGGCTGGTGCGGCATTTCAGGGCAATGACTTCAAAAGGGGCGGTGTTTTGTGGCGGCGTTTCTGGCACGCCCAACCGTAAGGAGACTTGAACACCGCTCCGCGCCAATAAGCCTGCCAGATCACTCGCGCCTGTAAAGTCATCCGCGATGCAGCCTAGAATTGTCATGATGATGTCTTTCTTGTGAACCGGTCCGGCGCGCCATCTTGCCGTTCCATTTCCGCCTCACCACGGCTAACAAGGTGGATCAGATGGGCGCGGGCTTCCCCTGATGCGAAATAGAGCGAATGAGGGTCAAATTTGCGGCCAAATAACACCGCCATGGCATCATTGGTGGTCATGGGGGATTTGTCCAAAGCATCCCGCAACAGCCCCAATCGTTCATGGTGATGATCAATCAGGCTCGCCGCCCTGACGCCGCCATGGCTGAACGGCCAATCATGCCCGGGGAAGACCTGAACATCATCGGGCAGGTGTTTAACATCTTCAAGATAGGTGAAATATTGCGCCAACCGATCATGGTCAATATTGCTGATGTCGGCTGAAATATTGGGGGAAATCCGCGGCAGAAGGAAATCAATCGCGATGTAAAGCCCGCGCTCATGATCCATGAACGACATATGGTCATGGGAATGCCCTTGATCACAGCGGATATGCCATGTGCCATGGCGAGAGGTGATGGTATCCCCCGCGCCAATGATTTGAAATTCAGGCAAAGCGGGGACCATTTGGCGAAACCGACTGCCGCCATGGCGGACAAGATCAATTTCATCTTCTGGCAGGCCATAACTTGTATAGGCATCCGCCATGATGGCTGAAAATTCATCTTCCGGCAGGTTAAACAGCCAGTTGGTCTGTTGCAATTCCCCTTGGCTGGTAAAGACAGGGGCGTTTGTTTGGTCTTGCAGCCATGCCGCGCTGCCAAGGTGATCAACGTGATGGTGGCTGATGATGATTTTCGCCACAGGCTGATGCGCCAAAGGGCCAGAAAGCAACAATTCCCATTGATCGCGGGTGGGCTGATCCCCCAATCCCGCGTCAATTAAAACCCATCCTTCGGGCGTATCCATCATGTAAAGATTGATGTGATTCAACCGAAAGGGCAGGGCAAACTGCGCCCATAATAAATCATCGGCCAATCGTGTGCATTGGCCTTTTTCGGGAATGGCAAAATCAAGAGGTTTCATGGCAGGCCCTTTCACGCATAAATCTAGCCCAAGCCTTGGCCAATTGCCATTTGAAATCTTCTTAAAACAAGTTTTGCGCAAATCATGCTTGCCGCTCGGCTTTATTCAAGAGATGATCAATCACGAATAAAGGAGATGGCAATGCGTTGGCAAAAAACAGTGACCATGGTTGAAGCCCATGCCGAAGGTGAAATCGGCCGCATTGTCACGGGCGGTATCGGTAAATTGCCCGGCGATAGCATCCTTGAAACGTTAAACTGGCTGAACAAAGACGGTCAGTCTTTGCGGCATTTTCTGGTGAATGAACCCAGAGGCTTTGCCCAGATGAGCACGTGTTTGCTGTTGCCGCCAAAAGACCCAAAGGCCGATGCCGCTTTTGTTATCATGCAAGGGGATACAACCCACGCCATGTCAGGTTCAAACACCATTTGCCTGACAACGGTGTTGCTGGAAACAGGGCAAATCCCCATGCAAGACCCGAAAACATCACTGGTGATCGAAACCGCCTCTGGTCTTGTTGATGTGGAGGCGCAATGCCATGAGGGCAAATGCCAATCGGTAAGCCTCAGGCTTTCGGATTGCTATGCCGATAAGCTGGATCAAACCGTCATGGTCGAAGGCTATGGCGAGGTGACGGTTGATATTGCCTTTGGCGGTATTTTTTACGCTTTGGTTGATGCCCGCCAGCTGGGGCTTGAGATCAAGCCTGAAACATCGCGGCAATTGGTGGCGGCGGGCAGTGCCATCCACCGCGCGGTCAATGCCCAGCTGGAGATTAAACATCCTGAATTTAAAGGCATTGAAGGCATTTCCTATGTCATGTTCACCGGCTTTAATGACCAAGGCGAGATGCAAGGGGCGACCATCATGCCCCCCGGCCGGGTTGACCGTTCGCCTTGCGGAACAGGGAATTCAGCACGGCTGGCGGTGATGGCCGCCCGAGGCGAAGCGAAAACAGGTGATGCCTTTGTCGCGCGATCCATTATCAACTCTCGTTTTGATGTCAGTATCGTGGATATGAAAGAGCGTGATGGCCACCCTTTGATCACCCCGCAAATCACGGGCAGGGGATGGGTGCATGGTATCCATCAGATTGGTGTTGACCCTGATGATCCATACCCCACCGGATTTACCCTCAGCGATTGTTGGGGGGAAGCGCTTGATCTATTGGATTAGGCTGTTATGGTCAGGAAAACACTGAGGAAAATCACATGATATTACGTTCTGCTTTGCCGTCACCTTTTGGCCGTATGGTTAAACTTTCAGCCTATGTTTTGGGGCTTGAAGACCGTTTCACGGTTGAGTTATGCAACACCATGGATGCTGAAGATTCCATTCGCCAGCAGAATCCATTGGGTAAAATTCCTGCCCTGATCACCGATGACAGCGTGATATATGACAGCCGCGTGATTATGGAATATCTCGATCTGATGGCCGGCGGCGGTAAGATTATCCCCGCGGGTGGCGATGCTCGTATCGATGTGCTGACACGGACGGCCATGGCTTGCGGTTTGCTGGACGCGGCCTTGCTGGTGATCTATGAAGGCCGGTTCCGCCCTGAAAATATGCAGGTGGAAAGCTTTGTTGAATACCAGCGTGATAAAATCCGCCGCACCCTTGATTATGTTGCGGGGCAAAACCTGAAATACACCAATGGCGCGATGCCTGACGCGGGTGAAATTGGCTTGGCCTGTTGCCTTGATTATCTTGATTTCCGCAAGCAATTAAACTGGCGGGATCATGCCCCTGGTCTGGCCGATTGGATGATGGATTTCGCCCAATCCGTGCCGGGGTATCAACAAACACTGCCGCCTGAAATTGACCCCGCGCCATGGCGGCAGGTCTAATCCCCCTTCATTGATCAATCCATCCTCAATGGCCATGACTGACCATTGAGGATAATTGAGACCATGCCCGAGCAATGGTATTTCTGCATTTTTTTGTAGGAGTGTGTTATGGGGTCTTTGGTTGATTTAATGAATCGTTTGCAGATTGAAAATGACCCTGATATTGGCATGGTCGATCACATTGATGACCACCGCTGGATTGTCGGCGGCCATGATATTTTCCCCATCCAAATTGAAATGCTGCAAGGCGGCGATTGTTTTCTGCTTTATGGCACCGCGTTGCGAGAGACATCCGAGCCTGTTTTTCTGCCTTTGATGATCAGTATGTTTATCGAAGGCTTGAACGGCCACAGCCTTGGCAATTATGGCATTTGCCCCGGGCCAGTGACGCTATCGCTCTATCAGAAAATCACCATCACCCCGCAATTCAGCTTTGAACGGCTGAAGGCGCAAATCGCTTGCCAGCGGCTGTTGATCGAATGTTTTCTGGACGCGGGCTATGACCGCAGCGAAGACCTGACGTTAATCTCAGGGATGGGGGAAAATGATCCGCCTATCTTGCCGTTTCGGCATTAACAAGTCGCCCCAATAAACCGCCCGAATAAACCGCCAGATTAATTTTATCCGCATCTGGTAAATCACCATAAGACGCCTTAAATTAAACCCATCAAAACGAATTAAGGCAAAACCAATGACAAATTATGATTTCGATCTGATCACCATCGGCGCGGGTTCTGGCGGCGTCAGAGCCAGCCGTATCGCCGCGGGGCATGGCGCGCGCGTTGCGATTATCGAAGAAGATCGCCCGGGCGGCACCTGTGTTTTGCGGGGATGTGTGCCAAAAAAACTGTTGGTTTATGGCGCGGCGTTTTCAGCCGAATTAGAAGATGCCATTGGTTTTGGCTGGGAAGAGCTTGACCCTGCCCATAATTGGGGGCAGTTGATCGCCACCAAAAACACCGAATTGGATCGATTGGCGGGGATTTACACCTCACTTCTGGATAACGCTGGCGTGACGTTGATCGAAGGGCGCGGGCGCGTTGTCGATGCCCATACGGTTGATGTGAACGGCAAAACCTATACAGCGGAACGGATCTTGATCGCGGTTGGCGGCTGGCCAAGCGTGCCTGATATTCCCGGGCTGAAAGACCATGCGATGACGTCTAATGAAGCGTTGGATTTAAGCCACCGTCCTGATCGGGTGATTGTTTTTGGCAGTGGCTATATCGCGGTTGAATTCGCAGGGATTTTCAATGGTTTTGGCGCAGAAACCCATCTGGTTTATCGCGCTGATCAACCGTTGCGAGGGTTCGACCAAGATTTAAGAGATGGCTTTGCCGAAGCGGCTTCCGCCCGGGGAATTCACCTCCATCCTGAAACAACCATCACCAAGGTTGAAGCTTCCGGTGATCAGAAAAAAGTCACCTTTAACACCGGCGAAGAAATGGTGGTGGATGTGGTGATGGCGGCAACAGGTCGTCATCCGATGACCGGTGATCTTGGTCTGGAAAACGCTGGCGTTGCGGTGGATGGCAAAGGGGCGATTGTCGTTGACCAAGACAGCCAAACCAATGTCCCCTCAATCTATGCCATTGGCGATGTGACTGATCGCATTAACTTAACACCTGTGGCGATTGCCGAAGGCCATGCTTTTGCCGATACATTTTATGGCAATAACCCCCGCCGCCCTGACCATACCAATGTTGCCTCCGCGGTCTTCAGCATGCCGCCGATTGGCTCCGTGGGGTTGAGCGAAGATGAAGCCTTGGCTAAGGGCATGACACCAAAAATCTTTATGGCTTCATTCCGCGCCATGAAAAACACCATTTCCGGTCGGCAAGAAAAATCCGTGATGAAATTGATTGTTGATCCTGACACTGATGTCGTCTTGGGGGCGCATATGTTGGGGCCTGACGCGCCGGAGATTATTCAGGGGATTGCCATTGCCATCAAAGCAGGTGCCACGAAAAGTGACTTTGACGCCACCATTGGTATTCACCCCACGGCGGCGGAAGAATTTGTCACCATGCGGACAGAACGATCTTAACAAGCATCATGGCAAGGCGGATTGGGTTTCGCCTGATTTTGCTTACCCTCATTTTATTTGTCCAATATCGCAAAAAGCGATGAAGATGTTGTCTTCTGTGCCAAAAACCTGTTAAACATTTGGCATTGAATTGATTCAAAAGGTAAACCCATGAGCTGGACACCATCATCTTGGCGCGATTATCCGATTATTCAGGTGCCTGAATATCCTGATCAAGCGCAGCTAAACTCCGTTGAACAAGAATTGGCCGCCATGCCGCCGCTGGTTTTTGCTGGTGAAGTTCAAAGCCTGCGCTCAAAATTAGGGCAGGTGGCTGATGGCCATGCCTTTTTGTTGCAGGGCGGCGATTGCGCGGAAAGTTTCGCTGAATTTTCAGCCAATCACATTCGCGATACCTTCAAGCTGATGATGCAGATGGCGGTGGCGTTGACATTCGGGTCATCCATGCCGGTTGTTAAAATTGCACGTATGGCAGGGCAATTCGCCAAGCCACGTTCCGCGCCGACTGAGATTATTGATGGTGTTGAATTGCCATCCTATCGCGGCGATATGGTCAATGGCCATGAATTTACCCCCGAAGCGCGTATTCCTGATCCGGAACGCCTGAAAAAAGTCTATCAGCAGTCATCATCAACATTGAACCTGCTGAGGGCGTTTTCAACGGGTGGCTTGGCTGATCTTGAACAGGTGCATTCATGGACGTTGAATTACATTCAAGGGTCAAAAGAAGCCAAACGTTACGAAGAACTGGCCAGCCGCATTGATGAATGCCTGAGTTTCATGAAAGCCTGCGGCGTCACCAGCGCCAGCACAGCGGCTTTGCGTGAAACCGAATTGTTCACCAGCCATGAAGCCTTGTTGCTGAATTACGAAGAAGCCTTCACCCGCCAAGATACCATCACCACCGAAGGCGGGTTGTTCAGCACTTCTGCCCATATGCTGTGGATTGGTGATCGGACACGCCAGATTGATGGCGCCCATGTTGAATATATGAGCGGGATTTCAAACCCGATTGGGATGAAATGCGGGCCTAGCCTTGATACCGATGATCTGATCCGATTGATTGATAAACTCAATCCTGAAAACACCCCCGGCCGTCTGACATTGATTGCCCGCATGGGGGCTGGCAAGGTTCGTGAAGGGCTGTTGCCATTGCTGGAACGCGTCAAATCAGAAGGCCGGAAAGTGCTGTGGTGCTGTGATCCGATGCATGGCAACACCATCAAAGCGTCATCAGGGTATAAAACCCGCCGTGTCGATGATGTCATGGAAGAAGTCCGCGGGTTCTTTGAAACTCATGATGTGGCTGGAACCTACCCCGGCGGTGTTCATTTTGAAATGACCGGCGCCGATGTCACCGAATGTGTTGGCGGTGATGTTGCGGAAGTGACGGAAGAAGATTTATCCGATCGCTATCATACCTTCTGTGATCCGCGCTTGAATGCGACCCAGTCATTGGAACTGGCATTTTTGATTGCCGATTTGATGAAAGGCCGCCGCGCCTAGTGTTTAAGGCGCCTTTAACCGGAGGTCATCATGTCCAAGATTGTTCAGCCTGATATGACAGGGCCAAGCCCCGATGATCAGCCATCCTTGACGGATTCATATTTCCTAAGGACAAAGGCGGTTGTTGAGCGCAATGGCAACGCGCAAGTGACCTACGCTATTTTTATGCGCCGTCCTGTTTTATCCGCCCCTAAACTTGCCCTGACTTGGCTTGAGAAGATGCTGGAGCATCGCGGGGCGCAGTATCAGATTGAATTAAGCCACCCTGAAGGCAGTTGGGTGGGCGCGGGTGAGCCGATTTTATACATCACCGGCGCGCTTTCAGATTTGGTTGATCTTGAAACGATTTTCTTGCAACGCATCGGGGCGGCGTCGGTCGCGGCTTATAATGCCCATGCCATGTGTTCAGCCTTGCCAAATGTTGGGTTCTTGGCCATGGATGCTCGCCATTGCGCGGGCACGGATATGGCGGAATTAATGGCTTATGGCGCATCTGTTGGGTCGATGGCGGCGAAAACAAACGCTGGGGCGGTGGGCTTTGTGGGTTGCGCCACGGATCATACCGCGCCTTATTTTGGCACAGAAAAAGGCCGGGGCACCATGCCCCATGCGCTGATTGGCTACGCCGGGTCAACCGTCAAAGCCGCGCAGATTTATGATGAAACCTTCCCCGATGAACCGCTCACCGTCTTGGTTGATTATTTCGGCGAAGAGATAACCGATGGGCTGGCGGTGGCGCGCGCCTTTCCTGAACGCGCCAAAGCGGGGACGTTATCGCTCAGAATTGATACCCATGGCGGGCGTTATATGGAAGGGCTGGATGTTCAGCAATCCTACGCGGTGTTGGAACGGAACGCCGCTGATGCCATCAGGGGGTATCGTACCGACCAAGAATTAAAGCATTTGATCGGGACTGGCGTTTCGGCGGCGGCGGCGTGGTATTTGCGCGAACGGTTGGATGAAGAAGGCTTCAATAACGTCAAGATCGTGTGTTCCAGCGGTTTTGGCCCTGAAAAATGCCGTGTCTTTGCCCTTGCCCAAACCCCTGTTGATGTTATTGGCACGGGGTCTTACTTGCCCGATAAATGGTCTGAAACCTATGCCACGGCGGATATTATTTCCTATGATGGCATCAGCCGTGTCAAAACAGGGCGTGAGTTTTTGATCCCCAATAACGCCGATTAATTCGCCTTAAGACGTGCCTTCATATCCGCTGATATGCAAGATGGTTCCTGTGGAATTGTCTTGCCTGATCTTGCGGGTTTCAACATAGCGCGGGTCATTATAGAATTTCGCCACCACTTCAGGGCTGTCAAATTCAATCACGACAAAGCGGTCATGGGGCAACGCCCCTTCGGCGACGGACATTTCACCGCCTCTGATCAGGTAACGCCCGCCATATTCTTCAACCAAAGCGCTGGTTTGAGCCATGTAAGGTTTATAGGCTTCTAAATCATCAATTGTGATCATCCCGACAATATATCCTTTGGCCATGATCGTCTCCTTTATGCTGGCTTGATGCTGGTTATTAGAAAGGCTTCATAAAGACTGCCATTTATGGGGATGAAAGCAACAGTTTCTTTTGAAATCTCATGATAAAAGGGCTAGAACATTGGCATGACTAATCTGATTTTTGCCATTGCCCAATTAAACCCTGTGATGGGGGATATTGCGGGCAATATGAAAAAACTGATCGACGCGCGCGCCAAGGCCAATGGCCAAAAGGCCGATGTGATTGTTGCGCCTGAAACTTATCTGACAGGGTATCAGACCGATGACCTTGTCCAAGTCGAAGGTTTCCTTGAGGCGTGCGCGGATGCGATCCATCATCTGGCGGTGCTGACCGATGATGGTGGGGCGGCGATTATTGTCGGTTGCCCCCGCCGTGATGGCCATGTTGTTCGCAATTCGGTTTTTGTGCTGGATGGCGGCAAAGTGCAGGCGATCCGCGATAAAGCCCGCTTGCCCGGGACAGGTGTTTTTGATGATCCGCGCAATTTCACCCCAGGCGAAATGCCGGGGCCGGTGATGCTGCGGGGGGTCTTGCTTGGCCTGCCTGTATGCGAGGATATGTGGCACGCTGATGTCGTTGAATGTATTGAAGAATCCGGCGCGGAATTGATGATCTCCTGCAATGGGTCGCCGTTTGAAGAAGATAAAATTGATGACCGGATGATGACAACAATCGCCCGGGTCAGCGAAAGCCAAATGCCGCTGATTTACGTTAATCTTGTCGGCGGCCAAGATGATCTGGTGTTTGATGGTGGGTCTTTTGCGGTGAACCCCGGGGGGCACATCGCCGCTTACCTGCCGTGCTTTACGGAATCCGTGTCTTATATCGAGGCCAAGAAAACCGCCGATGGTTGGCGGTTGCAAGGCTCCGTGGTGCAGCCGGAAACAGGTGATCTTTCGCTTTGGCGCAGCATCACGCTGGGCATCCGTGATTATGTTGAAAAGAACGGGTTTGACCGCGTTATTCTGGGTCTTTCTGGCGGGGTTGATTCCGCGCTGGTGGCGGTGTTGGCGGTGGACGCGCTGGGGGCTGATCGTGTGGACGCGGTGATGATGCCGTCTCCGTTTACCAGCCAAATTTCATTGGATGATGCCAAAACACTGGCGGATAATTTGGGCATTTCGCTTAGCCATATTGATATTGACCCCGCGATGCAGGCGGTTCATTCGATGCTGGCTGATCCTTTTGCCAAGGCCGACCCTTCATTGGCGAAAGAAAATCTGCAATCCCGCTTAAGAGGGCTTGCTTTGATGAGCATTTCCAACACCACCGGACAAATGGTGCTGACCACGGGCAATAAATCAGAATACGCCACCGGATACGCCACGCTTTACGGTGATATGTGTGGTGGTTACGCCCCGTTGATTGATGTTTGGAAAACCCGCGTCTTTGATCTCTGCCATTGGCGGAATAGCCATCAGCCGAAAGGCGCGCTTGGCCCTGATGCGGCGGATTGTGTTGATGGCACGGTGATCCCTGAACGGATTATCACCCGCCCACCATCGGCGGAGCTGCGCCCTGACCAACAGGATAGCGACAGCCTGCCGGATTATGAAACCTTGGATGGGGTGATGAAAGCCTTGGTGGAAGACCAAAAATCTGTTGAAAGCGTCATCAAAGATGGCTTTGACGCTGATTTGGTCAAACGCTGTGCCAAGATGTTGACCCGGGCTGAATATAAGCGTCGGCAATGCGCCCCGGGGCCTAAATTGACAAAACGCGCGTTTTACCGTGATCGCCGTTTCCCCATCACGTCACGTTATCCATTGGCCGATGGCGTTGCAATTTCCACCACCGCTTCAGGGGATAAAACCCTGAAGGCAGGAGAATAATATGTCGAAAACATTGGTTCGTTTTGCCCCTAGCCCGACAGGGAATTTGCACGTCGGGAATATGCGGACGGCATTGGTTAATTATCTTTTCGCGCGCAAAATGGGCGGCGATTTCATGCTGCGGATTGATGATACGGATGATGAACGCTCAACGCCTGAATTTGAAGCCAGCATTCGCCATGACCTTAAATGGATGGGGATGGATTGGGATCAGGAAGATCGGCAATCCGCGCGCATTGATCGTTATATGGACGCGCTGGATCAACTGGTGGCATCAGGCCGTGCCTATAAATGCTTTGAAACACAGGATGAATTGTCGCTCAAAAGAAAGTCGCAATTGGCGGCGGGTCGCCCCCCTGTTTATGATCGGGCGGCGTTAAAATTAACCGCCGAAGACATTGCCGCAAAAGAAGCGGCGGGCGAAAAGCCTCATTACCGCTTTAAGCTCGAAGACGTGACGGTGACTTGGCAAGATTTGGTGCGGGGTGAGGTGGCGGTGCCGATGTCATCTTTATCCGATCCGGTGATTTTGCGGGCGGATGGCCGGGTGATTTACACGCTGGCCTCAGTGGTTGATGATATGGAACACGGCATCACCCATATTTTAAGGGGGGAAGACCACACCACCAATTCAGCAGCGCAAATCCAATTGTTTGAAGCCCTTGGCGGCAAGGCCCCTGAAATGGGGCATTTCGCGCTTTTGGCGGGGGCTGATGGCGAAGGGTTATCAAAACGGTTGGGTTCACTTTCCATCGCGTCCTTGCGGGATGAAGGGGTTTTGCCGATTGCCGTTGCCAGCCTATTGGGGCGAATTGGCACGTCTGACCCTGTGGAAGCCCGAACATCCATGGCTGAGGTGGTCGAGGGTTTTGACATCACCCGATTTGGCCGTGCCACCCCACGGTTTGACCCTGAAGAATTGAAAATGATCAACAGCAAGGTCATTGGGATGCTGGACTATGGTGATGTCGCCGCTGACCTTGAAGCCCTTGGTGTTGGTGGTGGTGAAGTCTTCTGGCAAGCGGTTCGCGGCAATATCAACCGTATTGATGACGCGAAAATCTGGTTTGATATTGCAACCCAGCCGATCACGCCTCATGTTGAACCTTCGGCTGTTATTGATGCTGCCATTTCATCCTTGCCCGAAGGTGAGATGACCGCCGAGACTTGGAGCGGATGGACAAAAGCGATTATGGCCGAAACAGGCGAAAAGGGCAGGGCGGTGTTTATGCCGTTGCGCTTGGCGTTGACAGGGCAATCCGCAGGACCTGAATTAAAAGGGGTGTTGCCGGTGATGGGGCGTGACCGGATTCTGGCACGGCTGAAAGGTGAGGCGGCGTAATGACGTCTATATTCCTGCACAATACATTAAAGCGCGAAAAACAGCCCTTTGTGCCGCTGGATGAAAACCATATCCGGATTTACGCCTGTGGGCCAACGGTTTATGACCGTATCCATGTTGGCAACGCTCGCCCGGTGGTGATGTTTGATCTTTTGGTACGGTTGCTGCGCCATCATTTCCCAAAAGTCACTTATGTCCGCAATATCACCGATGTTGATGATAAAATTAACGCCCGCGCCGCTGAACAAGGGATTGATATTAGCGCCCTGACCCGTGAAACCACTCAAGCTTTTCATGATGATTGCGCCGAATTAGGGGCGGCGGCACCTGATGTGGAACCACGGGCAACCGAGCATATTAGTGGTATGATCAGCATGATCACCCGTCTGATTGAAAAAGGCCATGCCTATGAAGCTGAAGGCCATGTTCTCTTTCAAGTCAGTTCCATGTCAGATTACGGGCAATTGTCCCGCCGCAGCCTTGATGAATTGATCGCTGGCGCGCGGGTTGAGGTCGCGCCATTTAAACGTGATGCCGCTGATTTCGTGTTGTGGAAGCCATCTGATGACAATCAACCCGGCTGGGAAAGCCCGTGGGGGCGTGGTCGCCCGGGCTGGCATATCGAATGTTCGGCCATGAGCGCGGAATATCTTGGTGAAGAATTTGATATTCACGCCGGCGGCTTGGATTTGATCTTCCCCCATCATGAAAATGAAATCGCTCAATCGCGTTGCGCCCATGGCACGGCGATGATGGCGAAATATTGGATGCACAATGGCTATGTCACCGTGGATGGTGAGAAAATGTCAAAATCGCTGGGCAATTTCACCACGGTTGCTGATGTTTTGGCAAAACACCCCGGTGAGGCGATGCGCTATGCCCTGATGACCGCCCATTATCGCGCGCCGCTTGATTTTTCCATGGCGGGGGTGGCGGAGGCCAAGAAAGCCCTTGATACGCTTTATCGTGCGATAACAGATGCGGGGGATGATGGCACGCCTGACGATGAGATGCTCGCCGCTCTTGGGGATGATCTCAACACATCCAACGCGCTGGCACGTTTGCATGAGCTGGCGCGGCAAGCTAATAAAGGTGATGCCCACGCGGCGGCCAATCTGAAGGCATCGGCGGGGTTGATGGGGCTGTTGCAACAAGACCCCACGGTTTGGTTCCAAGGTGATAGCGGTGATGAAGATGCTGATATTCTGGCGGCTATCGAAGCAAGACGGACAGCCAAAGCCAATAAAGATTTTGCCAAGGCTGACCAAATTCGTGATGAACTGGCGGCAAAGGGCATCGCGCTGGAAGATGGACCGGAGGGGACAATCTGGCGGCGGGTCTAAAGCCTTGCCAACATCAGCATCATTAATCCGCGTGACCACCTTTTGATTAAAACAGGGCCGGCCTTTCCCTTTCGCCTGATCTGGGCTAT
>CALFYS010000072.1 GCA_937952245.1 uncultured Alphaproteobacteria bacterium
GCGAAGGTGGCCGTACCGTCGGCGCCGGTGTTGTGTCAGGCATCACGAAGTAATGATTTAAAACTGGCGGGGGATTGTCCTCCGCCAGTTGTTTTTAAGATAGCGCCAAAGGGTATAAGAAAATGGAAAACCAGAATATTCGGATCAGGTTGAAGGCATTTGATCACCGTATTCTTGACCAGTCCACGACTGAGATTGTGAACACGGCCAAGCGTACTGGCGCGGAAGTTTGCGGACCTATTCCTCTGCCAACTTCAATTAAGCGTTTTACGGTTTTGCGGTCACCGCATATTGATAAGAAAAGCCGTGAACAGTTTGAAATGCGGACGCATAAGCGTCTTCTTGACATTGTTGACCCAACACCACAGACCGTCGATGCGCTGATGAAGCTCGACTTGGCTGCCGGTGTTGACGTTGAGATTAAGCTCTAAGGAAGGGGCAGACCAATGCGTTGCGGCGTTATTGCTAAAAAAGTTGGGATGACTCGCGTTTTCGCTGAAAACGGTTCACACGTACCTGTGACTGTTCTTCAGATGGAAAACTGCCAAGTCACTTCCGTTCGTAATAAAGATAAAGATGGCTATACAGCGCTTCAGGTTGGCGTTGGCAGTCGTAAAGTCAAAAATGTTTCTAAAGCCCAGCGTGGTCAGTTTGAAAAGGCTGGCGTAACCGCGAAGGCGAAAGTTGCTGAGTTCCGTGTTTCTGATGACGCGGTTGTTGAAGTGGGCACAACTTTGGGTGCTAATCACTTTGTCAGCGGCCAGAAGGTTGATGTTGTCGGTATCTCCCAAGGTAAGGGTTTTGCCGGTGCTATGAAGCGTCACAACTTTGGCGGTCTTCGTGCATCACACGGTGTTTCAATCTCACACCGTTCGCATGGTTCAACTGGTAACAACCAGGACCCGGGCAAAGTCTTCAAGGGTAAGAAAATGGCTGGTCACATGGGCGCGGCTCGTGTCACCACACAAAACCTTGAAGTTGTTGCGACCGACGCTGAAGAAGGCTTGATCTTGATCCGTGGTGCTGTTCCTGGCTCAAAAGGTGGTTACGTCATGGTGAGCGACGCGCTGAAGGCGGCTCGTCCTGATGAAGCGCCATTCCCAGCCGGTTTGCTGGAAGATGCGATTGCCGCTGCTGCTGCTGAAGAAGCCCCAGTGGAAGAAGCACAGGCAGAGGAAGCCACAGCAGAAGAAGCACAAGCTGATGAAACTCCTTTAGAAGAAGCACCAGCAGAGGAAACCTCTTCTGATGATGCGCCAGCCGCTGATGATGCTGCTGAAGAAGAGAAAGGCGAGTAAGACAGATGAAAGTTTCAGTCAAAACGCTCGACAACAAAGCCGCAGGTGATGTGACGCTCGCTGATACTGTTTTCGGTATTGAGCCACGTGCTGACATCATGGCCCGCGTTGTTAACTGGCAGTTGGCCAAGCGCCGTTCTGGCAGCCATAAGGTTCAGATCCGTTCTGAGATTGCCCGCACTGGTGCAAAACTGTTCCGCCAGAAGGGCACCGGTAACGCCCGTCACGGCGCGGCCTCTTCAAACATCTTCCGTGGTGGTGGTGTTGTGCATGGTCCTGTTGTTCGTGATCATGGCCACAGCCTTCAGAAAAAGGTTCGCGCTCTTGGTCTTAAGTCGGCTCTGTCTTCAAAGGCACGCGATGGCAAACTGATTGTTGTCGATAACCTGAAGTCAGATGGCAAGACAGCCTCATTGAAGGGGAAACTCTCCAAGATGGGTCTTGAGAACGCCTTGATTATCGGTGGTGCTGAGTTGGATGAAAACTTCCAGCGTGCTGCCAATAACATTCCGCATATTGATGTGTTGCCGCAGGCAGGCATCAATGTCTATGACATTCTTCGTCGTGATGTTCTGGTTCTGACCAAAGACAGCGCGGCTCATATTGAGGAGCGGTTGAAATGAGTATCCGTCCCCGTCAAAAGACAGAAACTGTCCTGACCGAAGCACAGGCTTATGACACTATTCTGCGCCCGATCATCACTGAAAAGGCCACCATGTTGTCAGAAAACAACCAGATTGGTTTCGTTGTGCCTGTTTCTGCCACTAAGCCTGAAATTAAGGCGGCGGTAGAAATGCTTTACAAAGTTAAGGTTGAGGCTGTTAACACATCGATCCTGAAGGGCAAGACCAAGATGTTCCGTGGCATCCGTGGTCGCCGCATGGATCAGAAGAAAGCCATCGTCACCCTGGCCGAAGGTCAGAGCGTCGATATTATGCAGGGAGTGTAAGGGTATGGCGTTAAAGCAGTATAACCCGACATCACCAGGTCAGCGCGGTCTTGTTACCGTAGATCGTTCTGCCCTTCACAAGGGTAAGCCTGTCAAGAAATTGACAGAAGGTCTGACAAAGACTGGTGGCCGTAACAATTCAGGTCATGTTACCGCATGGCAGAAGGGTGGCGGTCATAAGCGCAAGTATCGTATGGTTGATTTCAAGCGTCGTAAGACCGATATGTTCGCGACTGTTGATCGTATTGAATATGATCCAAACCGCACCGCGTTCATCGCGTTGATCACTTACGAAGATGGTGAGCAGTCCTACATCCTCGCGCCACAGCGTTTGGCGGCAGGTGATAAGGTCATCTCATCAACCAAGGCTGATATTAAGCCTGGTAATGCGCTGCCATTATCTTCTATTCCGATTGGGACCATCATTCACAATGTTGAACTGAAAGCAGGGAAGGGCGGCCAGATGGCACGTTCAGCCGGCACTTATGTTCAGCTGATTGGTCGTGACCAGTCTTATTCCATTCTGCGTCTTGCTTCTGGTGAAGTTCGCATGGTTCGTTCTGAGTGCATGGCCACAATCGGCGCTGTCTCAAATTCAGACCAGCAGAACATCAAACTGGGTAAAGCAGGCCGGAGCCGTTGGTTGGGTCGCCGCCCGAATGTTCGTGGTGTTGCGATGAACCCGATTGATCACCCTCATGGTGGTGGTGAAGGTAAGACTTCAGGTGGTCGTCACCCAGTGACGCCTTGGGGTAAGCCAACCAAGGGTAAGCGGACACGCAGCAACAAGAAGACGGATCGCCTGATTGTGCGCCGTCGTAAGTCATAAGGGGCTTTATCAATGGCACGTTCTGTTTGGAAAGGCCCATTTGTTGATGGGTATCTCTTAAAGAAAGCCGATGCGGCACACGAAAGTGGCCGTAACGATGTGATCAAAATCTGGTCACGGCGTTCAACCATCATGCCACAGTTTGTTGGTCTGACTTTCGGTGTTCATAACGGCAATAAGTTTATTCCTGTCTCCGTGACTGAAGACATGGTGGGTCATAAGTTTGGTGAATTCGCACCAACCCGTACCTATTATGGTCACGCTGCTGACAAGAAATCGAAGCGATAGGGTCTATTATGGGTAAGCAATCTAAAGCACGCAGCCTGGCGGATAACGAAGCACGTTCAATCGTTCGTAATCTTCGCGTCAGCCCGCAAAAATTGAATGAAGTCGCCGGAATGATCCGTGGCCAGAAAGCTGATAAGGCTTTGGCAACATTGTCATTCTCACGCCGTCGCATCGCGATTGATGTGAAGAAGGCCCTTCAATCTGCCATCGCTAATGCTGAGAACAACCACTCTCTTGACGTTGATCGTCTGGTGGTTCGTGAAGCCCATGTTGGTAAAGGTCTTGTGATGAAGCGTTTCCGCGCCCGTGCTCGTGGTCGTGGTGCTCGCATCCTGAAGCCTTATTCACATCTCACCATTGTAGTTTCTGAAAAAGAGGACGCCTAATGGGACAGAAAATTAAACCAATCGGGTTTCGACTCGGCATTAACCGCACTTGGGATTCTCGCTGGTACGCAGATCGCAATTACGCGTCTCTATTGCATCAGGATCGTGAATTACGCGAACATCTGATGGAGCGTCTGAAGTCTGCCGCGATCAGCCGTGTTGTGATCGAACGTCCTGCTGGTCGTGCCCGCATCACCATCTACGCCGGTCGCCCTGGCCTGATCATTGGTAAGAAAGGCGCGGATATTGAAACATTACGCGTTGATCTGACCAAGCGTGTCGGTACAGAAGTCAGCCTGAATATCGTTGAAGTCCGTAAGCCTGAAATTGATGCCAAACTGGTTGCTGAATCCATCGCCCAGCAGTTGGAACGCCGTGTTGCTTTCCGCCGCGCGATGAAGCGTTCTGTTCAGTCAGCCATGCGTCTTGGCGCATTGGGTGTTCGGATCAACTGTGCGGGTCGTCTTGGCGGTGCTGAGATCGCACGGACAGAATGGTATCGTGAAGGTCGTGTGCCACTGCATACACTTCGCGCGGAAGTTGATTATGGTGAAGCCACCGCCCATACCACTTACGGTGCTTGCGGCGTTAAGGTCTGGATTTTCAAAGGTGAAGTCCTTGAACATGACCCGATGGCTCAAGATAAGCGTACAGCTGAGCAGCAGTCTTCTCCTGCTCCACGTAACGCATAAGTGAGGAGTTCGGACGATGTTGCAACCAAAACGTACGAAATTCCGCAAAGCGCATAAAGGCCGTATCCACGGTAATGCCAAAGGCGGAACTCAGTTGAACTTCGGGGCTTTCGGTTTGAAGGCCACTTCACCAGCACGTATTACGGCGCGCCAGATTGAAGCGGCTCGTCGTGCGATCACCCGTCACCTTCGCCGTTCAGGCCGGGTCTGGATCCGCATCTTCCCTGATGTGCCTGTATCCAGCAAGCCTGCAGAAGTTCGTATGGGTAAAGGTAAGGGTAACCCTGAATATTGGGTGGCTCGTGTGAAGCCTGGTCGCATTATGTTTGAAATTGATGGTGTCAATGGAGACCTTGCTACAGAAGCCCTGAAATTGGCTTCAGCAAAACTTCCTCTTGATACCCGTGTTGTTCGCCGCTTGGGCGAATAGGAGTGAGCGATGGCTATTGTTAAAGCACAAGATCTACGCGCTAAGACGCCAGATGAGTTAAAATCACAACTCGTTTCCCTGAAAAAAGAAGCGTATAACCTGCGTTTCCAAGGGGCAACAGGTGAGTTGGAAAATCCTGCTCGGATGCGTCTTGTTCGTCGTGAAATCGCCCGTGTCAAAACCGTTCTGGCTGAAAAAGCCTCAGCCAGCGCGTAAGGAGTAGAGATTATGCCAAAGCGTATCCTTCAAGGTGTGGTCGTCAGCGACAAGGGTGACAAGACAGTGGTGGTTAAAGTTGAACGCCGCTTGATGCACCCGCTGTACAAAAAGTTTATTTCAAAGTCGAAGAAGTTTTCTGCTCATGATGCTGAAAACCGCTTCAAGGTCGGTGATCGCGTTCGTATTCAGGAATGCATGCCAATTTCAAAATCAAAGACCTACACTGTCATCTATGAAGATGCCAGTTAAGGGCTGAGCGGGAGAGTCTATTATGATCCAGATGCAGACAAATCTTGATGTTGCAGATAACTCTGGCGCTCGCCGTGTTCAGTGCATCAAGGTGCTTGGTGGCAGCGGTCGTACCACTGCCCATGTCGGTGATGTGATTGTGGTTTCGATTAAAGAAGCCATTCCACGTGGCCGTGTTAAAAAGGGTGACGTGCATCGCGCCGTTATCGTTCGCACCGCCAGTGAAATTAAGCGTCCAGATGGCACAGTCATTCGCTTTGACCGCAATGCTGCTGTTCTTCTGAACGCATCAAATGAGCCGATTGGTACTCGTATCTTTGGCCCTGTAACACGTGAATTGCGGGCCCGTAAGTTTATGAAAATCATTTCACTCGCACCGGAGGTGCTGTAATGGCTGTGAAATTCAAAATCAAAAAAGGTGATCAGGTTGTCGTGACAACCGGTCGCGAAAAAGGCAAGACTGGTGAAGTGGTCGAAGTTCGTCCTTCTGAAAGCCGGGTTATTGTTCAGGGTGTTAACATGGTCTCTAAGCACGTTCGTGCTTCACAGAGCGGCCCTGGCGGTATTCAGCAGAAAGAAGCCCCACTTCATATTTCTAATGTAGCCCATGTTGACCCTGATTCAGGCAAGCCAACCCGTGTTGGTATTGAAATCAAGAAAGATGGGACAAAAACTCGTATTGCACGCCGTTCTGGCAAGGCAATCGGTTAATAAAGGAAGCTGAGATGAAAACGCGTCTAGAAGAACATTATTCGACGGCTGTTCGACCAGCGATGATGGAAAAGTTTGGGTATAAAAACCCAATGCAGGTTCCAAAACTGGAAAAGATCGTTATCAACATGGGTGTTGGCGAAGGTGTTCGCGATTCCAAGAAAGTTGATGCGGCTGCCCAGGAACTTGCTGCCATCACTGGCCAGAAGCCTGTTATCACCCGCGCTAAGAAAGCGGTGGCATCATTCAAACTGCGTGAAGGCATGCCGGTTGGTTGTAAAGTCACCCTGCGCCGTGAACATATGTACGAATTCATGGATCGTCTGGTGAATATCGCCCTGCCACGTGTTCGTGACTTCCGCGGGTTGAACCCAAAGAGTTTTGATGGTCGTGGAAACTATTCCATGGGCTTGAAAGAACAGATCGTCTTCCAAGAAGTTGATTACGACAAAGTTGATAGCATCCGTGGGATGGACATCATTGTTGTGACTTCTGCTCAGACAGATGATGAAGCCCGCGAATTGCTTCGCAACTTCCAATTCCCATTCACAAGTTAAGGCGAGGATAGAGAAATGGCTAAAAAAAGCGCTATCGATAAAAACCTCAAGCGTGCGAAAAAAGTAAGCAGCAATGCTTCCCGTCGCGCTCGCCTTAAGGCTATCGTGATGGATCGGTCTCTGCCGATTGAAGAACGGTTTCAGGCTAACCTGAAGCTTTCTCAAATGCCACGCAATGGTGCCAAGACACGTCTTCGCAACCGTTGTCAGGTGACAGGTCGTCCCCGTGGTTACTATCGTAAATTGGGCATGTCCCGTATCGCCCTGCGTGATTTGGCTTCATTCGGCCAAGTCCCCGGTGTTGTTAAGTCAAGCTGGTAATAGGGAGGAGTTAAATTATGACTATGAGTGATCCTCTAGGTGATATGCTGACACGCATCCGCAACGGTCAATCTGCCCGTAAGGATGTTGTTAACAGCCCAGCCTCAAAGTTTCGCAGCAACGTTTTGGACGTGCTGAAGCGTGAAGGCTATATCCGCAATTATTCAAGTGTTGAAGTTCGTCCTGGTATCAGTGAGCTCAAGATTGAGCTGAAATACCATGATGGTCTTCCGGTTATCTCTGAAATCCACCGTGTGTCTCGTCCGGGTCGCCGCGTGTATTCAAAGATCAAAGACTTGAGCCGTGTCTATAACGGTCTTGGTATTGCGATCCTTTCAACCCCACGTGGCGTCATGTCTGACCTTGAAGCCCGTGAAGCCAAGGTTGGCGGAGAAATTCTCTGCCACGTATTCTAAGGGAGGCGCGGATGTCACGAGTAGGCGGAAGCCCAATTAAAATCCCATCAGGTGTAACCTTGTCTTTGGTTGATGGTGTTGTTTCAGCAAAAGGCGCGAAAGGTGAGCTGTCAAAAGCCCTGCCGCCAATGGTTGAACTTAACATCGGTGACGAAGAAGCAACCGTTACCCCGCTTGGTAAATCCATTAAAGCCCGCGCGATGTGGGGGACTGCACGCGCGTTGGTCAATAATCTGGTGCAAGGTGTTTCCACTGGTTTCACCAAAAACCTGACCATTCATGGTGTTGGTTATCGTGCCGCTGTTCAGGGCAATAAATTGAACCTGAACCTTGGTTTCAGCCATCCTGTTGAAATGGAAATTCCATCAGAAATTTCATGTTCTGTCGAAAACAATACGCAGGTCAACCTGTCCAGCTTCAATAAAGAAGTATTAGGTCAGTTTGCATCTGAAGTTCGCGCTAAGCGTCCACCAGAGCCTTACAAGGGTAAAGGTGTTCGTTACGAAGGCGAACAGATCCTGCGTAAAGAAGGCAAGAAGAAGTAGAGGGTATTATGATTACTTCAAAAGAACTCTTTATTCGCCGTCGTCGGCGTAACCGTACGGCACTTGCCAAGTCAGCAGCTGGTAAGTTGCGTCTTTCGGTTCATCGTTCATCCAAGAACATTTATGCTCAGGTTATTGATGATGTTAAGGGCGTGACCCTTGTTTCAGCATCAACCCTGGAAAAAGATGTTCGCGGTAAGATCAAAGCTGGCGGTAACAAAGAAGCCGCCGCAATGATCGGCACATTGGTTGCTGAACGGGCACAAAAAGAAGGTATTTCTTCTGTTGTGTTTGATCGCGGTGGTTACATTTATCATGGCCGTGTGCGCGCTCTTGCTGATGCCGCCCGCGAAGCTGGTCTGAAATTCTAGGAGGTCTTCATGGCTCGTCAAGACAAACAAAATCGCGACAATCAGCGTGAAGAACCAGAACTGATTGATAAGCTCGTTGGTATTAACCGCGTTGCCAAGGTTGTTAAGGGTGGTCGCCGTTTCGGTTTCGCCGCTCTGGTGGTTGTTGGTGATGCGAAAGGCCGCGTTGGTTTCGGTTCAGGCAAAGCCAAAGAAGTGCCAGAAGCCATTCGTAAGGCGACTGAATCCGCTAAGCGGAACATGATCCGTGTTCCTCTGCGTGATGGCCGTACTTTGCACCATGACATTGAAGGTCATTTCGGTGCTGGCCACGTGATCCTGCGCTCCGCTCCTGCGGGTACAGGGATCATTGCTGGTGGTCCGATGCGTGCGGTTTTTGAAACATTGGGTATTCAGGATATTGTCGCGAAATCGATCGGCACATCCAACCCACATAACATGATTAAGGCGACTTTCGCCGCGCTTTCAGGTATTCAGGCTCCACGGTCTGTTGCCGCTAAGCGGGGCAAGCGTGTCAGCGAAATTCTCGGCAATCGTCGTGAAAATGCTGATGCCGCTCAAGAAGAAGCCACAGCAAACTAAAGGAAACTAGGTATGGCAGCGAAAGCAACAGTGCGAGTGACCCAAACCGGCAGCCCGATTGGTCGTAAGAGCGACCAGCGCGCAACCCTTATCGGCCTTGGTCTCAATAAGATCGGTCGGACTCGGGACCTCGAAGATACACCATCAGTACGCGGCATGATCAACAAAGTTGCTCATTTGGTTCGCGTTGATGACGCGAAATAGAGTTTCCGGGAGACGATATTATGAAACTCAATGAGATTAGAGATAATGCTGGTGCCCGCACCAACCGTAAGCGTGTTGGCCGTGGTATCGGTTCAGGGACTGGCAAAACTTCAGGTTCAGGTCATAAAGGCCAGAAGGCACGTTCAGGCGTTTCCATTAACGGTTTTGAAGGCGGTCAAATGCCTATTCACCGCCGTTTGCCAAAGCGCGGGTTCAACAACATCTTCCGTAAGCAGTATGTTGTGATCAACGTTGGCGCGTTGCAGGCCGCTGTCGATGCCAAGAAGCTTGACGCCAAAAAGACCGTTGATACCGCCGCCCTGAAAGCGGCTGGTCTTGTCACCAAAGCCAAAGACGGTATTCGTCTGTTGGGCAATGGTGAGATTTCAGCAAAATTGAACATCGAAGTGGCTGGCGCGTCTGCTGGTGCGATCGCTGCTGTTGAAAAAGCAGGCGGTAGCGTCACTGTTGCTGCTGCTGAAAAGGGCGCTGAATAATCATGGCACGTTCTCCTGAAAAGATGGCTGCTGGAATGGGGTTTGAGGCTTTTTCAAAAGCCACCGATTTGCAACAGCGTCTTCTTTTCACCCTTGGGGCGTTGATTGTTTACCGTCTTGGGTCTTATATCCCTGTTCCGGGGATTGATCCGACAGCGCTTGCTGAAATTTTCGGACGGAATTCAAGCGGCATCCTCGGGATGTTTGATATGTTTAGTGGTGGTTCACTGGGGCGGATGACAATCTTTGCCCTGACCATCATGCCGTATATTACCGCATCGATCATCATGCAGTTGATGACGGCGATTGTGCCTTCACTGGAAGCCTTGAAAAAGGACGGTGAAGCTGGCCGTAAGCAGATCAACCAATACACACGCTATATGACCGTGGTGTTGGCGGTTGTCCAAGGTTACGGCATCTCTGTGGGGCTTGAGAGCGCCAATGGCGTTGTCATTGACCCGGGGATGTTCTTCCGCCTGACAACAGTGGTGACGCTGGTTGGCGGCACAATGTTCCTTGTTTGGCTGGGTGAACAGATCACCGCTCGCGGCGTTGGTAACGGGATTTCACTGATTATCTTTGCTGGTATTGTGGCGAATTTGCCATTGGCTTTGGCGGGTACGTTTGAGCTTGGCAGCACTGGCGTATTGTCACCATTGCTGATCATGTTCTTCATGGTCATGGCAATTGGCGTGATCGCGTTGATCGTCTTTATCGAACGGTCACAGCGCCGGATTTTGATCCAATACCCGAAGCGCCAGATGGGCAATAAAACCTTTGGTGGTGAATCCTCGCATTTGCCGTTGAAGATTAACGTCCCGGGTGTGATCCCACCGATCTTCGCATCATCTTTGCTGCTGATGCCGGTATCTATCATCAACCTGACTTCAGGTGGTGATGGTGGCGCGGGCTGGCTTGTTGAGCTGAACGCCATGTTGGGTCGTGGTCAGCCGCTTTATCTGGCGGTCTATGTTGGCCTGATTTCATTCTTCGCCTTCTTCTATACCGCGATTGTGTTCAACCCTGAAGAAACATCAGAGAACCTGCGCCGTTATGGTGGGTATATCCCTGGTATTCGCCCGGGTCAGCCGACCGCGGATTATCTTGATTTCGTGCTGACACGATTGACGGTTCTGGGCGCGATCTATCTTTCAGCGGTTTGTATCCTGCCGGAAATTCTGATCAGCCAGTATAGCGTTCCGTTCTATTTCGGCGGCACCAGCCTGTTGATTGTGGTCACCGTGACCTTGGATACGGTAACCCAAATTCAATCCCATATGATGGCGCATCAATACGAAGGTCTTGTGCGAAAGTCTAAACTCAGGGGTAAAAAGCGATGAATATTATTTTGCTGGGCCCTCCTGGTGCAGGGAAAGGCACACAGGCCGAAAAACTGGTCGCTGACCACGGTCTTGTCCAACTTTCAACTGGCGATATGCTGCGCCAAGCCATTGCTGATGGCACGGAACTTGGGCTGAAGGCTAAAGCCATTATGGATCGCGGCGATCTGGTTGCTGATGATATTATCCTCGGCATGATCCGTGAACGCCTTGAAAGCGATGAATGCGCCAATGGCGTCATCCTTGATGGCTTCCCGCGTACCGTGGCACAGGCTGAAGGGCTGGATGCGATGCTGGCGGAAATCAACATGGGCATTGATCATGTGGTTGAAATTCAGGTGGATGAAGCCGCGTTATTTGCACGGATTGAAACACGCGCCAAAGAAACTGGCGGCGCGCGGGCGGATGATAACGCTGAAGTGCTGAAGAAACGCCTACAGGTTTATCACGATAGCACGGCACCAATTCTGCCGTATTACCGTGCTAAGGGAAATATGAGTGTTGTTGATGGCATGATGTCTATTGAAGACGTGGCCTCATCAATTAAAGAAATTCTAGGGGGTCAGTAAAACTGACTGGTTGACTGAACGCCACAGGGCATTATAATTCGCTTTCGCTAAAATCGCGCTTCGTAATGTTTAAGGCTGAAGTCATTAATGTAAAAGGAGAGGGCAGTGGCTCGTATTGCTGGTGTCAACATACCGACAAAAAAGAGGGTAAAAATTGCCCTGACCTATATTCATGGCATTGGTCAAACTTCGGCCAATAGCATTTGTTCACGCGCGGGTTTGACCGAAGAACGTCGTGTCAATGATTTGACCGAAGACGAGTTAAACCGTATTCGTGAAATTATTGACGAAGACTATCTTGTTGAAGGTGATCTTCGCCGCCAAACATCTATGGCGATTAAGCGCTATTTGGATCTTGGCTGTTTGCGTGGGCTGCGTCATCGCCGCAACCTGCCTGTTCGCGGTCAGCGGACGCATACCAACGCACGGACTCGTAAGGGCCCTGCAAAAGCCATCGCTGGCAAGAAGAAATAACCCGTTCGGTTAGGAGAGCATTATGGCAAAACAGCCGTCACAAGCACGCGTTCGTCGCCGCGAAAAAAAGAATATCAGCAATGGTGTTGCGCATGTTAACGCATCGTTCAACAACACCAAAATCACCATCACTGACGTTCAGGGCAATACAATCTCTTGGTCATCAGCTGGTGGCATGGGCTTTAAAGGCTCACGTAAATCAACCCCATACGCGGCCCAGTTGGCGGCTGAAGATGCGGGTAAAAAAGCCATTGAACATGGTATGAAGACACTTGATGTTCAGGTTCGTGGTCCGGGCACAGGACGCGAGTCTGCGCTTCGTGCGCTTCAGGCGGTTGGGTTTAACATTTCATCAATCCGTGATGTCACCCCGATCCCCCACAATGGCTGTCGTCCACGCAAGCGTCGCCGGGTTTAATCAACCCTGCTGACCTCTGGTAACGACCGCTTAGGCAACTCATTTTTGAAGGGAATGGCGCCATGATTGAAAAGAATTGGCTGGGGCTGAAAAAGCCTGAAAACAGAACAGTTAAGTCTTCTGAGGAAAACCCACATAAGGCTACACTTACCGTTGAACCATTTGAACGTGGTTTTGGTGTTACGGTTGGTAACGCGCTGCGTCGTGTTCTGTTGTCCTCACTTCAGGGCGCTGCCATCACCTCTATTCAGGTTCAGGGCGTTTTGCATGAGTTCTCATCAATCCCTGGTGTTCGTGAAGACGTCACCGATATGGTGCTGAACCTCAAAGGCGTTGCTGTTAAGATGTCTGTTGAAGGCCCTAAGCGCCTTCGTCTTTCCGCTGAAGGTCCATGCACGGTGACTGCTGGTATGATCAACCTTGTCAATGGCGTTGAGATCATGAACCCAGACCATGTGATTTGCACTTTGGATCAGGGCGCTGAATTGAACGCTGAACTGACTGTTGAAACCGGCAGTGGTTATGTTCCAGCAAGCGCGCAACAGAATGAAGACAGCCCGATTGGCTTGATCCCGATTGATGCGATTTTCTCACCAATCCAGAAAGTTGCTTATAAGGTTGAAAACACTCGTGTTGGTCAGCGTACTGACTTTGACAAACTGTTATTGACCGTTGAAACCGACGGTTCGGTCATGCCAGAAGACGCCGTGGCCTTTGCCGCGCGTATCCTGCAAGACCAGCTGCAGCCGATGATCAACTTTGAAGAGCCATCAGCCGCCGCGCCGCAAGAAGAAACTGATGAATTGCCGTTCAACCGCAATCTCTTGAAGAAGGTTGATGAACTTGAATTGTCTGTCCGTTCAGCCAACTGCCTGAAGAACGACAATATCGTTTATATCGGTGATCTGGTGCAGAAGACTGAACCAGAAATGCTTCGGACCCCTAACTTTGGTCGGAAGTCACTGAATGAAATCAAAGAAGTGCTGAGGGCGATGAGCCTTGAACTCGGCATGGATGTTCCAAACTGGCCACCAGAAAACATTGAAGAAATGGCCAAACGCCTGGACGAACCTTTCTAGGCCGCCAGAGCGATAATAGGAGACACAAAATGCGCCATCGTATGTCAGGACGTAAACTGAACCGCACCTCAAAACATCGTCAGATGCTGTTCCGTAACATGTCACAAGCCTTGATCAAGCACGAACAGATCGTCACAACACTGGCCAAAGCCCGTGAATTGCGCCCTGTTGTAGAACGCCTTGTCACATTGGGTAAGCGTGGTGATTTGCACGCTCGCCGTTTGGCCTTTGCTCGCCTGCGCGACAATGACATGGTCACTAAACTGTTTGATACATTGGCGGAGCGTTATGCTGACCGTCAGGGTGGCTACACCCGCATCATCAAAGCTGGCTTCCGTTATGGGGATAGCGCGGCGATGGCGGTGATTGAATTTGTTGACCGTGATGAAGATGCACGTGGTCAGGATTCAGGCCCGGTCATGGATGATGACACCCCAGTTGAAGAATCAGCCGCGTAAATCGGCGTTCACCCTATCTTTTAAAGGTCGGCTTTGCCGGCCTTTTTTTATGGGGTTTTTCGTCAAAGGCTTGCCTTCGATCTGGTCAAGCGGGATTGGCCGTTGCATAATAGCCGCATGACGCCTTCATCTTCACTTTTTGAACAAACACGCCAAAAACCGCTCGCCGAACGAATGCGGCCGTTGCGGCTGGATGATGTTTCAGGCCAAGACCACCTCTTGGGGGCAGAAGGCAAGCTCACCCGCATGGTCAGCGCGGCTCGTTCCGGCCAGATGATGCCGTCATTGGTCTTTTGGGGGCCGCCGGGGACAGGCAAGACCACTATCGCTCGTTTGCTGGCGGCGGAGGCAGGATTGGCTTTTGAGCCTGTATCCGCTGTTTTTGATGGCGTGGCGGAATTGCGGAAAGTCTTTGCCCGTGCCGATGAACGCGGATTGACGGGAACAGGCACGCTGTTATTTGTTGATGAAGTCCACCGTTTTAACAAAGCCCAGCAAGATGGGCTGTTGCCCCATGTTGAAGATGGCCGGGTGGTCTTGGTGGGGGCGACCACTGAAAACCCGAGTTTTGCGCTGAATGGCGCGTTGCTTTCCCGTTGCCAAGTGCTGGTGTTGAACCGTCTTGATGATGCCGCCCTTGATGCGCTGATGTCCCGCGCCGAAGCCCATGAAGGCCAGACGCTCAATATGAATGATGACGCCAAGCAAACCATGAAAGCCATGGCCGATGGGGATGGGCGGTATCTTTTGAATATGGTTGAAACCGTGATGGCGCAACAGGCGGGGGCTGAGGATACGGAAACCCTGACCCCTGAAAGTTTAACGCAAGTGTTATCCCAACGGGCGGCGGCTTTCGATAAATCAGGCGATCAGCATTACAACCTGATGTCGGCCTTGCATAAATCCTTGCGGTCATCGGATGCGGACGCGGCTTTATACTGGCTGGCGCGAATGTTGGTTGGGGGGGAAGACCCGCGATATATTCTGCGGCGCTTGGCGCGATTTGCATCCGAAGATATTGGCTTGGCTGAACCCGAGGCTTTGAGCCATGCCATCGCCGCTTGGCAGAGTTATGAGAGGCTCGGCACGCCGGAAGGGGAATTGGCCATCGCGGCTTTGGTGCTGTATCTTGCCACCGCGCCGAAATCCAACGCCGTCTACACCGCCTTTAAAGCCGCCATGAAAGCGGCGAAGGACACAGGGTCACTGATGCCGCCGAAACATATTCTCAACGCCCCAACAGGCTTGATGAAAGATTTGGGCTATGGTGATGGCTATGTTTATGACCATGACACAGCGGATGGGTTTTCGGGGCAAAATTGCTTCCCTGATGATCTCCCGCGGCAGGTGTTTTATCGCCCGGTGGAACGGGGCTTTGAACGCGATATTAAAAAACGCCTCGATTATTGGGCGAAAAAACGCGACGAATTGAAACCATCTTGATCATGGCAGGGTTTGATCTTTTCATTGGCATTGACTGGTCTGGTGCGCAAGGCGAATGCCATAAGGGGATTCAAGTGGCGGAGGCCGAAAAGGGCAGGGCGTGCCCAAAACTGATCGCCCCACCACAACAAAAAGGCTGGAGCCGTCATGATCTGATCACTTATCTGAAAGACCATCAGGCATCAGGGCGGCGGGTGCTGGCGGGGTTTGATTTCGCCTTCTCCCACCCGTTTGATGATGAAGGGGCGTATTACCCGGGATATGACGCTGGGGCGGGGCTTGAACTCGACGATGCCTATAGCCTCTGGCAGATGATCGAGGAGGTTAATCAGCATCACGATTATTATTATGGCGGCGGCATTTGGCAGCATGACGTGTTGCGGCGGTATTACAATGCCCCCAAGCGCAAAGATGGCAGTGGCGGGCGCGGGGATTTGTTTCAATCACGCCGCCGCGAAACGGAAAAAACTGCCGCCGCTCAAACCCGAAGCCCATCACCGACGTTTAATTGTGTGGGCCCTGCTGGGGTGGGGACAGGGTCTTTGGCAGGAATGCGGGTGTTGCACGCGTTAAAAGATGACGCGGTGATCTGGCCGATCAATCTGGTTTCACCCCAAAGACCTGACAAAGGCGTTCTGGCGTTGGTTGAGATTTTCCCCGCTTATTATTTTGCCATGGCGGGGGTGAAGGATCGGGAAAAGTCATCTGAGCCTTTATTGGCGCTCAATAAAGCCCTTGCCCATTTTGATGCTGATCCCGCTGATCAAATCGCCAGTCATGTGCCGGATCATGATGATTTGGACGCGTTGATTTCTGCCGCGGCTTTACGCCATCTTCATGACCCTGAAGACATCTTTGTGCTGGATGAAGCGGTACGCCCCGCCGCCAGACGTGAGGGCTGGATATTTGGCGTGACATCGCCTAAAACCACCTCATGATCATGCTTATATCCATAGCCATTGGCGGCGCGATTGGGGCGGTGAGCCGATATGGCGTCTCGCTCGCCATCACCGGTCTTTATGGCGCGGGGTTTCAGCCGCTGGCGACACTAATGGTCAATGCCGTGGGTTCTGGGCTCATGGGCTTGTGCTATGGGCTTTTGACGGCTACGGCCATGGGCGGCGGGATCAGTGATCCGATGCGCGGCGCGGTGATGGTGGGGTTCTTAGGCGCGCTCACCACTTTTTCGTCTTTTGCTCTGGATGCGGTGGTGCTGTTCCAAAAAGGGCAGATGGGGCTGGCGCTGGGTTATGTGTTGGCGTCTGTTTTTGTTTCAATCCTCTGTTTTGTCATGATGCTTTTTATTGTAAAAACCATGGCAACAGGCCAGTGA
>CALFYS010000073.1 GCA_937952245.1 uncultured Alphaproteobacteria bacterium
TGGTCAGCATCAATGTCTTTGGTTTTAACATAGCCCATGGCCAGCCGCTTACCAACGCGATGCCCCGTACAAGCGGAGGTAACATACCCCACCCATTTGCCATTCTGGTAGATCGGGTCACTTGGCAAAGCATCGGCGTCATGACCATCAACAACAAAGCCCAGAAAACACCATTCTGGTGCGGATGTGGATTGTTGTTCCACCGCGTCTTTGCCAATGAAATCATCTTTGTCCATTTTGGCAAAGCCTTCTAATTTGGCATCGTATAGCGTGTATTCCGTGCCGAAATCTGAACCCCAACCGTGGTATCCTTTTTCAATCCGCATCACATTAAGGGCGTAAGAACCAAAGTCAGCAAGGCCTAAATCTTGTCCGTTATCGATCAGCGCTTGATAAACAGCGTCCAAATCTGCGCTGGCCAAATGAAGCTCCCAGCCCAATTCCCCCACAAAGGAAACGCGCATAGCGGTGACGGCTTTCCCCGCAACGGTAATCTCAGACACGCTCATCCAAGGCATCGCCTCTTTGCTCAGGTCAGCATCGGTTAAGCGTGAGAGCAATTCTCTTGAGCGTGGCCCCATGACCAATAAAGCCGCGTCGCGGTCATAACCTTTTTCGATTGTCACCGTGCTATCTTGAGGGCAATGGGTATGGAGCCAGTCAAAATCACGATCCACCGCCAATGTCGGCCCACAAAGAAGGAAACGATCAGGCCCAAGATGCGCGATGGTCGCCTCGCTCCAGATATATCCTTTCGGGGTCAGCATATAGGATAGTTTCACCCGCCCCTCTTTTGGCGTTGTCCCGCAAATCACCTGATTTAAAAAGGCGGCGGCACCCGTGCCTGTGACAAGATATTTTGTAAAGCCGCCGTGGTCCATGACCCCGACCCGATCTCGGACGGCTTCACATTCTAATTTGATGGCATCATGCCATGGCTCATCATCACGGAAACTAAGCTTATTTTCATCATAAGCCTGCCCGCCACGGTCAAACCACATGGCGCGTTCCCAGCCGCCAATTTGCCCGAATTGCGCGCCTCTTTGTTTTAATTTGTCATAGATGGGCGTTTGTTGCACCGGGCGGCCTGATGACAACAAGCGATGCGGATAAGGGATGGCGTATTGATAATCATAAAGCTGGGTCACTCGCTTTTCGGCATAATCTTTATCCGCCCATTCGCCAAATCGCCGTGGATCCCAAGCCGACATATCCCATTCGGTTTCCCCTTCAACAATCCATTCGGTGATGGCTTTGCCAACGGCGGCGGATTGGGTGATCCCCACCTGAACTCCGCAGGCTTGATAAAAATTAGGCGCGCCAGCAACCGGCCCACAAAGCGGCAGCGAGTCGGGCGAATATCCAATAGGGCCGTTAACAAAACGCTGAACGCCGACCTCCCCTAACAAGGGGACGTGCACCAATGTTGCCTCCAACACTTCAGCAATATCATCGACTGAATCGGGGAACAGGCCATGGATAAAATCATCGGGAATACCATCTTGAAAGGCAAGACGACCCGGGTGGCCATAAGACCCAAAGAGAAAGCCTGAACGTTCACGCCTGAGATAAAACCGAATATCAGGGTCTCTGATCAACGGAAAGAGCGCGGTGTTTTCTTCGAGTTGCGGCACCGGTTCTGTGACAAGATATTGGTGTTCTAACGTCACCACCGGCGCGTTATAACCCGCCAATAAAGACATATCCCGCCCATAAAAGCCGGTCGCGTTAACCACCACTTCACAGGTCACATCGCCTTTATTGGTGTTGACCAACCATTCGCCTGATGGCGTTCGGGTGAGGCCTGTCACTTCAGTGAAACGAGCGATTTCAGCGCCATTCATCCGCGCGCCTTTAGCCAGCGCTTGGGTGAGCTGGCTTGGGTCAATATCACCTTCATAAGGGTCATGAATCCCCCCGATCACCGTATCGCCGGGGATATAATAAGGGTGCATATCTTCCATTTCTTTGGGTGAAATCAACTCAAGGTCAAACCCTGCGGATTTCGAAATCCCCACAAGATGGTGATACAAATCCATGCGGTTTTCAGTATGGGCTGGCCAGAACGCGCCTGTATGGCGATAGGTGATGGGCGCGTCCAGTTTATCCCCCAAATCTTTGTACAAAGACCAAGCGTAATTGCCCGCGCGCATCCCCAGCCAACTGCCAGCATAGGTCGGGATATTGCCCGCCGCGTGCCATGTTGAACCGGAAGTCAGCTCATTCTTTTCAATCAAAATACAATCGGAAACACCAGCTTCAGAAAGGTGATACAAACAGGCCGCGCCCACCGCGCCGCCACCAATAATTACAACTCGGGCGTGACTGCGCAATGATCAAAACTCCTCAAACAAGCGGCCATAACCGCTAAACTGATCTGTTATTCCTGCTTTGCGTAAACTCTGCCAATAGACCGCGGCGTTACAGGCGACAATCGGCTTGTTATATTTGCCTTCCAAAGCCGCGATTAAGGCGACAACCGGCAAGGCCGTGCCAACCTGAAGGATGGCATCACAATCCGATGCCGCGACATGATCAAAAACGGCAATAATATCTTCGATTGACGTTTCACAAATCGCCGGAAGCGAGGGGGCTTCGGTGCCTTTAATGGCGACCACGTCAAATCCTGCGTCTTCGGTATTGGCTTTGACGTGTTGATCAATCTCAGCGTTGAACGGCGTCACCACCGCCACTTTCTTTGCGCCGAATTTTCTTAAAGCGTCGTGGTCTGCCGCCGAGGCGTTGCATACCGGAACACCAATCTTGTTTTCGAGCGCCTGACAAACGCTTGCCAGTTTCGCAACACCGCCCAAGCCAGCATCGGTGGTCAGGCCAATGGCAACCGCCACAGGGTTGCAATCCATTAATTTTTCAGCTTCTTCCGTAAGGTCATCTGAAATCATCTCCCCACCCAAACGAAACCGTTGCATTTGGTTGGTCACCCCATCGGGGCGCAGCAATTCCAATTCAGGTTGAACAACGGTGTTCATGGCTGGTGTCATGACACCGATGATTGCCCTTGGTGCTAATGTATCGGCCATCGTCTCCCCCTTTATGATGTTGTGAGATATTCGTTTAAACCGCGCATCGCATCGCGATAAATTTTATTGCCCACAATTTCTTCTAGATCGTCTTCGTCTTTTGGATCGCATTTAAATTCACCTATCCAAATGCCAAGCGTTTGATCGCCATCGGTGATCGGCACAAACGAATGGGTTGAGATATAACCGGAACACGGCAATGGGCCTTCGACAATATCGTAACTATAGAAATACTCTTGGTCAGAATGAGCCAGCAAAGTTTCGCGAAAAACGCTGCCGTCGATAATATCAAGATGCCGAATGGAGCCAACAGATGTTCCTGTTCCTGTTTCCATCCGAGAGGCGGTCACGCTTGGATTCCAATTGGCGACCCCGTCAAAATTTCGGACAACCGACCACACGCGGTCAATCGGCGCGTTGATGATGACGCTTCGCATCACTTTCATGTCGAACTCTCCTTTTCATCAAGGTCGATTTTAAACATTTGTCGGATCTGGTCTTCGATCTTTGGCGGCAAATGCGTGGCTGGATTGCTGAGCAGATTTTGCACATGACGTTCGGCTTTCATCCAAATATCTTCACGGCCAGCCTCCATCCAATCGGCAACACTTTGGCGATCACCAAGGACAGGATACAGATATTCGCTTCGCATCAACGACAGCGTTTTTTCATGGCCGAGGTAATGGCCATCGCCGGAGGTGACCGTTTCAATATCAGCAAGATCAAGATGTTCAGGGCGTACGCCAACACCTTCAACGCTTCGCAAAATCGCGCCACACATTTCATTATCAATCACCATCATTTCCGGTGACGCGACCATGATTGACCCGAGCATCCCAACGCTTAAATTGATCATATCCGCGCCAGCATGGGCGGATTGTGTAATCGTATAGCCTTTTTCATATCCAGCTTGGGCATCGGCGATTTTGGCATCGGTCATCCCCGCGGAGACCGTGGATGGCAAGTTCAATGACAATAAGATTTGCGCGGCGGCGGCATTGGCAATCGCGGCTTCTCCGCTGCCGCCGCTCATCGCGCCTGTCCGAAGATCAGAGATAAACGGCATAAACGCATAAATCGTCGGATGCCCTGGTTTAATCGCATCGACCACCATCATGCCCGCGAGACTTTCCGCCAAGCCTTGTGCCAAAGCCCCTGCCAAAGACGCGGGGCTTGTTGCGCCCGCTTGCGCGGCGGTGCAAATCTGTAAGGGCATTCCTTGTTCAATGGCGGCTCGCATGATCTCAACCCCTTCAGGTGCGAACCTTAAGGGGGAGACTGCATGAACAATGATCGCCATGCAAAACGGCTGTTGCCGAAACCGATGCTCACCGCCAAGCGCCAGATCAAACATAGCGGTCACAGGGGCGACGTTTTCGGCTTGATCAAAACTGACCCCAATGGGTTTGCCCGTCGCCTTCATGCAAGCAAAGGCGGTGTTGATGTCCAAATCAAAAGGCAATTTCATATCGCGGGCAACCACTGGTCGCACCCCATAATGAATATACGGCGATTGATCCACAATCCGCATCAGATCATAGAGATCGGCAAGGTTGGAATGGCGATAAGCCATGGTCGAACTGTCCAAGACTTCAACCGCGGCACCGCCGGTGCCGATATGCACCCTGCCGCCGCCAACATCTATCCCTTGGTCTTCAACATAACCCGGGAGCGCAACCGTTGATGGTGAGCGGGTGATTGTCTTTTCCACAGATGGCCTTGCAAAACAAATCCGGCCGTCCCCTCTTTCCGTTGCGCCTTTTTCACACAGCAGGTTTTTTAGCCAAGACGGGGCATCGGCCATGCCCACCGTCTCAAGGATCGCAAACGCATGATCAATGATCAGGCCAGCTTCATGCTCACTCAACGGCTTAAAGCGGCCGCCTTGGGGGATCAGCGGCATATGGGACGATTGCTGGTGCAGCCTGTTATGCTTATCAGCTGTTTTCTTGCGTCTTTTCGCGGATAACGACATATCCCTCTCATCAAGACTATTCAGACCCTTGGATATTACCTTTTCACCTTGTTTCAGACTTGGCAATAAGATTTGACCTTCCCATTAGAAAAATTCAATTAAAAGAATTGAAACGTTGGGATGGTACAGGATGACCGGAGAAATTTTCATCATTGCCCCACGGCTGAAATCATCTATTTTGAAAGATGTAAGGAGCCGCCATGTCCGATCTGAAAAAAGTTGAAGCCGCCAAAGAAAAACTTCTCAACACGGCGCGAACAGTGATTGTCACCACCGCCCTGCCGGAAGATGAAGGGGGCGGGCCAGACCTTGGGTTTTCGCCGTTTTATCGTGATGAAGACGGCCATTTTTACATCTACACCAGCCATCTTTCTGCCCATGTCAGGGCGTTGCTGCAAGGCGCTCCGGTAAAATTCATGCTGGCGGCGGATGAATCCGTTTCGCAAAACATCTGGGCACGCGTCCGCATCAGCTTTACAGCAGAGGTCACGCAGATCAAAAGAGATGATGATCGTTTTGAGCCGATGATGGATAGAATGCAGGATTATTTAGGGGCAACCATGGGGCTTATTCGCCGGTTTAGCGATTTTCATTTGTTCCAGATTATCCCTGATGAAGGCGTGCTTGTGACAGGGTTTGCGGCGGCGTATTCGGTTTCAGGACCGCAATTTACCATCACCGAGCATCTGTCGAAATCCTA
>CALFYS010000074.1 GCA_937952245.1 uncultured Alphaproteobacteria bacterium
CCAAAAAAAGGCGTCCGTGCTGTCCTCAGAAGACCGGCAGATGATCACCATGTTCTTAAACGCCATGCGGGCTGAAAAAGGCTTGGCGGCAAATACCATCGCCGCCTATGACCGTGATTTGACATCGGCGGGGCTGGCGCTCTCTCCTAAAACCAATTTGATCAACGCCAATGCCAATGATTTGCGGCAGGTTTTAAAACATTGGGCGGGTGATCTGACGGCCAAAACAGTGGCGCGAAAATTAAGCGCGTTGCGGCAGTTTATGATTTTTCTGGTGGCTGAAGGCATTCGCGGTGATGACCCTTCGCAATATCTCGATGCGCCAAAACAACCGAAATCCTTGCCGAAATCACTAGGCGAGCCAGAGGTGGCGGCGTTGTTGACCACCGCTGGTCAAGACCAATCCCCCCAAGGGGTGATGATCATGGCGATGCTGGAGCTGTTATACGGCGCGGGGTTGCGCGTTTCTGAAATGACGCAATTGGAAGCGGCGGTGTTTAATCGCCGCAATGACCATATCACCATCCGCGGCAAAGGCGGCAAAGATCGGGTGGTGATGCTGACCCATGCCGCGCTTGATGCGGTGGAAGCGTGGCTTCATATCCGTGATCAGAACCCTGATGGCGTCACAACGCGGTTTCTGTTTCCAAGCCCAAAAACGCCAGACCAGCCCATCGACAGGGTTGAGGTCTATGGATTGATCCGCCAGCTGGGGGTGGATGCTGGGGTTGGGGCGGTAACGCCGCATATGTTGCGGCATAGTTTTGCCACCCATATGCTTAATCGCGGGGCGGATTTAAGATCGCTTCAGGTCTTATTAGGCCATGCTGATATTTCAACCACGGAAATCTACACCAAAACCCGTGATGATCGGCTTTCAGGGCTGGTTCATGACACCCACCCGCTTGCCCGCAATGGCGATGTTGATGTATAAGAAATAAAGAAAGGGTATCCCATGCGTCATTTTCTTGATTTCGAAAAACCAATCGCTGTTCTTGAAGGCAAGATTGAAGAATTACGTCATATGTCTTCGGATGTTGATATTAATATCGCCGATGAAGTCAGCCGTTTGCAGGAACGGATGACACGCGAGATTAAATCAACTTACGCCAAATTAGGCCCATGGGATAAAGTGCAGGTGGCGCGCCACCCTGATCGCCCGAAAACAGATATGATCGTCAAGCAACTGATTGATGATTTCACGCCATTGAGCGGTGACCGCAACTTTAAAGAAGACCACGCGGTGATCGGTGGGCTTGGCCGTTTCAAAGGCCAGCCTGTTGTGATCATGGGAACGGAAAAAGGCGGCAATACCGAAGACCGGATTAAACGTAATTTTGGCATGGCGCGGCCGGAAGGCTATCGTAAAGCCCGCCGCTTGATGGAATTGGCCGAACGTTTTGGCCTGCCGGTGATCACGATTGTTGATACCGCGGGCGCGTATCCCGGGCGCGGTGCCGAAGAACGTGGCCAAGCCGAAGCCATCGCCCGTTCGATTGAAACTTGTTTGAATCTGACCTCTCCGATTGTCTCCGCCGTTGTTGGTGAAGGCGGGTCTGGCGGGGCGATTGCGCTGGCCACGGGCAATCGTGTGGTGATGTATGAACACGCGGTTTATTCGGTAATCTCCCCTGAAGGCTGCGCGTCAATTTTGTGGCGCAGCGCGGATCATGCCCGTGACGCGGCGGAAGCCCTACGTTTGACCGCCCAAGATATGATCAAACTTGGCGTGATTGATGAAATTGTTGATGAGCCGCTTGGCGCTGCCCATCGTGACCCGCAACAAGCCATTGCCGATCTTGGGGATGCGATTGACCGTCAATTATCCAGCCTGTCCTCATTATCAGGTGATGCGTTGGTGGCGGATCGCCATGACAAATATATCGCCCTTGGTGAAAAAGGC
>CALFYS010000075.1 GCA_937952245.1 uncultured Alphaproteobacteria bacterium
TCCCGTAAAAAGAATTGACCACAAAGAATAAAATCAGCGGGCCGTATTCCAAGGCTAATTTCATGTTGTGATTGCCTTTAGGCGAAGGAGTTGGAGAGGGGGTAGGAGAGGATGAACTGGTCATTACGCTGCTAAAGTCCTTGCGTTGATTTCAGTGATCAATTTTTCAGTGGCATGGCGAATAACATCAGGGGACGCGTCGTCGCCTCTGGCGTCTTCTGAAAGCGAACGCCGCCATGCTTTTGCCCCGGGCAGGCCATGCATCAACCCCAGCATATGGCGGGTGATGGCAATTAATTTGGTGCCTTTGGCGCGCTCGTCTTCGGCGTAATCCGCCATGGCCATGGCCACCGCCATCCGATCCACCACCTCATGGCCATAGATTGCCGCCGACATTTCCGCCAGCATATAAGGGGTTTGATACGCCGCCCGGCCGATCATCACGCCATGGAAAATTTCCGCAAAATCCGCCGCGTCTTCCACCCTGTTGATGCCGCCATTGATGGAGATATTGAGCTGCGGGAAATCTTGTTTCAGCCGGATCACCCGATCATAATCCAACGGCGGGATGGTGCGATTTTCTTTCGGGCTTAACCCGTTAAGCCAGGCTTTGCGGGCATGGATAATAAAATGCGTCACCCCTGATTTGGCAACGGTTTCAACAAAACGGTTGAGCCCTTGTTCAGGGTCCATATCATCAATCCCAATGCGGCATTTGACGGTGGCAGGAACCTCCCCCGCCGCTGTGATCATCGCCGCCATGCAATCGGCCACCAGCTCCGGTTCCGCCATCAAACACGCGCCAAACCGCCCCGATTGCACGCGATCCGAAGGGCACCCGACATTCAAATTATATTCACGATACTGGTAATCTTGCGCCAGCGTGATGGCGCGCGCCAATTTTTCAGGGTCACTGCCGCCCAATTGCAAGACCACCGTGTCGGTATGGTCGGCAGCGTTTTGGGTAGAGTTTTGAGTTGGGTTTGCAACCCTATGATGACCGGACAATAGCCGCTCACGATCCCCATGGATGATGGCATCCGCCGTCACCATTTCCGAATACAGCGCGGCATGGGGCGCCAGCATCCGGTGAAAGACGCGGCAATGCCGATCCGTCCAATCCATCATCGGCGCAACCGCAAGACAATGCGGACTGGGCGCAACCACGGCGGATGCGGATGCCGAAGGGGCGGCTGTGGGGGTGTTGTTAACCATGGCGGTAATTTAATGCCATCCGCCTGCAGAGGCAAGGTTTGGGATTATGTGAAAGATTATTACTCCAATAATCATACTTAACCCTAACCCCCGCTCCCCAATTGTTGATCCAGCATTTGGCGGCGGCGGGCATCTTCTTCACGGATTTTGCGATCAACATCTTCAGGCGTCAGCCCTTGTTCAATCAATGTGTTGATCTCTTCTTGCAGGCCATCAATATCAATCGTCTTGACCATTTCTTGCAATTCACCCGTCCATTCACCGGTCAGGTTAATCGCCTGCCCAACTCCGCCTTTGACCAATTTATTGATCTCTTTTTCCAAATCTTCGGTGGATTGCGCCACCCCGCCTTCGGCCAAAGCACGGATCAACCCATCTTCGGCAATCGCCATCCGCAGGTTTTCGGTGCGATCCAAAATCAACGCCCGATAACTGGGGTATATGACCCGCGCCAAGGGTTTGCTGGCTTTCCACCACAGTGATTTGGATGTCACTTCCGTTGTGGCGGCGGGCAAGGCCATGAACACCAACATCAGTGAGACCAGCGCCATTATTTGATTGCCCGTGACCCCGATCAACACTCCGGCCAGTTTTTCGCGCATTTGGGGTTCATGCAATGAGAACACCCGCAACACCAAGCGTGAGGCCAAGAAAAACCCAGCAAACAGACCCATCCCCCCCATTAACCCTGATAAGGTGGAAAGAATGCCAAGGCTGGCGGTATTTGACCCTGTTGTCAGGGAAATGGCGAGGTTGATATAGGCGCTGATATGATCCGAGAAATGCAGATAAACCAGATAAGGAATGTAAATCGACAACAGCAGGATTAGGGATTTCACCGCCCCGCGATAATACCCCAGCACGCCGCCGGCGATCAGCACCACAAACATCGCCGTATCAAGAACGATAAACCCCGGAATATCCGCCGACATCACCCTTACCCCAATCTGGGTTGATTCAAAACACCTGCCGGACGTTGGCCTATTCCATCGCCCTTAAAGGGTTATCCCCCACGGCGCTGTCAATGGCAAGCACCCAGCAATCCGGATCAAAGCCCAATTCTTTTTCAATGCGGGCGTCAACATCGGCGGCGGGGCAAGGCGGGTTGCCCATCACCACATCCCATTGATACTGGCCATCGAAATCAAGCACGCGGCTTTCAAGGCTGGCCGTGCCATCTGGGTGGTCAAGCCGCACCAAGACCGCGCCGTTATCATGGTCGCCACGGCGGATCAACACACAAGAGACCAAAGACCGATTGGCCATGGCCATGGCGGCTTGCACCATCAATGACGTGGTCATGCCAACAGAAGACGGCATCAGGGTTAAAAATCCGTACAGCGGCCGCCCTTTTCCCAATCGCCAAAGCGGGTGGGTTCAGGGCCGGATTGACCGCCTGTTTCCGATGAAACCTCAGCATCATCCTTGCCTTGAGGCCGCGGCGGGATCGGCACATCCTCAGGCACTAACGGCGGCTCAGACGATTGCGGGTTCTTATCTTGATCAATTTTATCATCAGTCATGAGGTTAATATGGCGAGGGCGGCATCAAATGGCAAGGCGGGGGATATGAAAACATGGGCGGGGAAAACATCCTGCGGCAAACCGCCAAAACCATGATCAAAAACTGGACATCAGCGGTGAAACCCCTTATCCCCTGATCATGAGTT
>CALFYS010000076.1 GCA_937952245.1 uncultured Alphaproteobacteria bacterium
GGTGGCGCGAGTGTTATCTGATCGGAATTCAGGCGAAAAAGCAAGATCAGCCGTCAAGACATTCAGCGCATCGGCGCCATCCCCTTTGAGCCAATCCAAGCCTTCGTCATTAATCGCGATAGTGATGCCGCCTTGAATATTCATCGCGCGGTGACGGCGGATTAAGCGCAACGCGGAACGCCCCATTGATGCGCCATCGTCTTGCAAAACATCGGATAAGGCTTGCCAACGCCACGGACGTGCCAAAGTGTATAACCCGCCTCTGGTAAAGCCATGCAAAGAGGGTTTTTCGGGGTCACGCTTGGCTTCGATTTTGATCAGGTCATGCAATTGGCGTTGTTGTTCTGGATTTACGCGGGGGAAATCAATCACCACGGGCCCGGCGATGCGGCGCAACCTGATCTGCCGCATGATAAACGGGATCAATTGGCAGGATAAATCGAAAGGCGGCAGACCGCTCGCCCCGCTATCCAGATCAATCACCGCCGCCCCGGGCGGGGTGTTGATATGCACAATTGCGCCAGAGGGGTGATGAAGGGTTTTTGCCATCGCCTGTTCCAACGCGTCATCACATCCATAAGCCGCCCATGGCTCGCCTGTATCATCGTGAACCACCGCCGCCTCTGGTTCAGCCGCTAAGGCGCGTGCCAAAGCATCCGGCGCAGGACTGATCAATCGCGGTTGCGGCGGCAGGTCTTTCGGCGAAACATCGCCTTTGATTTTGACTTGCAACGGTTTGTCTTCTCGCGGCAGGGCAGAGACCACCACGGGGGTGATTTGCCCTGATTTCAGGGTTTTGGCTTGGTCTGAGGTGATCCGGCCGCTGGCCATAATCGGTTCAGCCGCGCGGCCTTCGGCATGACCATCAATCTTTAATTCGAACGTCGCGCGATCATGACCGGCAAAGATTTGCGCCACTCGCGCGGCAAAAACAGCCCCTGGTTGCGGCGTGTGATCAGCGGCATCATCAATCCAAAGTTGATCCAACACGCCATCGCGCACCAGCGCCACCCGCCGATAAGACGGCAAGTCATCAATAATAATAATGGGGGGTTCATCTGTGTTTGGAGGTTTCGTCATCGCTGCTATTGGGGCGGTGAAAACGGCCACCCCATCCCCCGCAAAACTTGTGAGACTTCAAACAACGGCAAGCCGACAATACCGGTGTAAGACCCTTCAAGCCAAGCCACGTGTTGCGCGGCCAAGCCTTGGATGCCATACCCCCCTGCTTTGCCCTGCCATTCGCCGCTGGCGATATAGGCGGAAAGCGCGGCTTCATCAAGGCGGTTTAATTTCACATGGCTGGTGCTGATCCGCTCAACAATCTGGCCTTGGGGCGATTTGATGGCAACTGAGGTCAGGACACGGTGCCGCCGCCCGCCCAATAATTTCAAAAATTGTCGGGCTTCATCGGCACCTTCAGGTTTGCCCAGAATACGGCGCCCGCAAGCCACCACAGTATCAGCCGCCAGACAAAACGCGTCATCGGCTTGATCCGCCACGGCGGCCAGTTTTTCACGCGCCATCCGTTCAGCATAGACCCGCGGCAATTCAGCCGGATGAGGGTCTTCGTTAATATCAGCAGGGATCACCGCATCAGGGGTGATGTTAATCTGCGCCAGCAATTCCAATCGCCTTGGAGAGGCCGATGCAAGCACCAATCGTGGCTTTTCACTCAACATAACGCCCCCTAAATCACCGCCCCTCAAAAGAGCAGTCATTTTAATCAAAGCGGCTGGCAGATTATTTAAAGCGGAAGGTGATCCGACCTTTGGTCAGGTCATACGGCGTCATCTCAACATTGACGCGGTCACCGGCAAGCACCCGAATTCTATTCTTCCGCATTTTTCCACTCGTATGGGCCAGCACTTCGTGGTCATTATCGAGCTTAACGCGAAACATTGCATTCGGCAGCAATTCGGAAACTGTTCCGGAAAACTCAATAACATCTTCTTTGGCCATGCGAATGTCCTAATTTGCAGTTAAAATCTATGGTTTTGTGACTGTTCTGGACGCTATGGTCAAGCCTTTTGTTTATTTTAGCCATGATCAACAGGCTTAAAGGCCACCAAAACGGTCTTTTAATTTCGCGGCGATAATATCCCGCACCTCACGATAGGCTTGCAAACGTTCTTCGCGATTGTCACTGCCCAAGGCGGCATCAAAGACCGGCCAATATTCAACTTCGGTTGATTTATTGCGGGCGATATTTTCAGCCATAGCATAGGAAACATCGGAAAAGCAGATGATCAGATCAAAATATTCATCTTCGAGATCATCAAAACTTTTCGGCTGATGGTTGGTTAAATCAATGCCAATTTCATTCATAACATTAAAGACAAAACCATCCGGCGCGCCCGCGTTAAGCCCGCAACTATCGGCAAAAATCCGATTGGGGAACATGGATTTCATCAACCCTTCGGCGATGGGGGAGCGGATCATATTATGGGTGCAAGCAAACAGAACCGCCCCGGGTAATTTATCGCGGAGGTTTTCAGGCTTATCCTGACCGTGATCCATACTGGTGTCTTGATTATCGTGATGATCAGCCATCAAATCCCTCGCATTTTCAGAACGCAGATCAAACTAAACAAGCGGCGTGAGGTGTTGGTATCCATTTCAACTTTGCCATCAAGACGTTCGCGCAAGACCTCAGCCCCTTCGTTATGTAAGGCGCGCCTGCCCATATCAATGGCTTGAATTTGAGATGGTGTTTTGGTGCGGATCGCTTCGTAATAGCTTTCGCAAACCAATTTGTAATCGCGGATAATTCGGCGCAACGGCCCCATGGCCAGAAAAAACCCCGCCAGCGGAATATCTTCAACATTACGAATATCGAAATGCACATGGCGGGCATCAGACCGCAACACAAGATGATAAGGGCCAAGATGTTCAACCAATTGAAAGTGATTTTCTTCGATCAAATCATAAATCGCGATTGACCGTTCATGTTCAGCTTCAGGCGACAGACGCGGCGCATCAGATTGATCGAGATGGATTCGGACAATCTTCCGGTCTTGGTCTTCTGGAGATTGGCCATCAGCCGCTGTCATCACTTCACCTATTCAATCGCCGTGATATGGATAAGCCATGGGCATCAAGCCCTTCTGCTTTCGCCAATGTCACCGCCGCCGGCCCAATAGCCGCCAAGGCATCGGCATCACATTCCACCATAGTGGTGCGCTTCATAAAGTCCAAGACCCCAAGGCCAGAAGAAAACCGTGAGGTGCGGGCGGTGGGCAGGACATGGTTAGGGCCAGCGACATAATCACCAATCGCCTCTGGTGTCCAGCGGCCAAGGAAAATAGCCCCAGCGTGCCTGATCTTCCCCGCCAATTCTTGCGGGTTTTCAACGGCAATTTCCAAATGTTCGGCGGCAATCTGATTGGCCAGTTCCGCCCCTTCATCCCAATTGGAAACGGTGATGATCGCCCCATGATCACGCCATGAAGCCCCCGCGACTTCCACCCGCGGCAGGGTCGGTAAAATCGCTTCAACCGCGTCATCAACAGCATCGGCAAAATCAGCATCATCGGTGATCAAAATCGCTTGCGCGGCTTCATCATGTTCGGCTTGGCTGAGCAAATCCATCGCCACCCAATCGGCGGTATTGCCGTTATCCGCCATCACTAAAATTTCAGAAGGTCCAGCGATGGAATCAATCCCCACTTTGCCAAAAACTTGCCGTTTCGCGGCGGCAACAAAGGCGTTGCCTGGCCCCACAATCTTATCAACAGGGGCGATGGATTCCGTGCCATAGGCCAGCGCCGCCACCGCTTGCGCCCCGCCAATTCGCCAAACTTCACTGATCCCCGCGATATGCGCCGCCGCCAAAACCATATCATTAATCACGCCATCAGGGGTCGGCACCACCATCACCCGGCGGGCGACACCAGCAACCGTGGCGGGCAAGGCGTTCATCAAAACCGATGATGGATAAGCCGCTTTGCCCCCGGGGACATAAAGCCCCGCCGCATCAACCGGCGTATGGCGCAAGCCCAAAGCCACGCCAGCATCATCTTGATAGGCAATATCTTGCGGCAATTGTTTTTCATGAAAAGCCCGAATACGGCTTGCCGCGGTTGATAATGCTGATTTCAGCTCATCGTCAATCCGGTCATAGGCCGCCGCCAAATCATCCGCGGTCAAGGCCAATTCCGCCATGCTTTCAGCATCAATGCGATCAAATTTGCGGGTCAATTCCAACACAGCGGCATCGCCGCGCGCCATCACATCACCGATGATCGCGTTGACGGTATCCGAAACATCAACACTGTCTTCCCGCTTGGAATTTAACAGCGCCGTGAATTGATCCTTGAAACCGTGATCACTGGTATTGAGTTTAACCGCCATGGACAGCGTCCCTGATTTTTTCAACAAAACCGCCAATTTGGTCGGGGCGTGTTTTCCACGCCGCGCGATTGACAACAAATCGACTTGAAACTTGCGCGATTTCTTCAACCTCAACCAAACCGTTGGCCTTTAAAGTAGATCCTGTTTCCACCAGATCAACAATGCGGCGGCACAGCCCCAACCCCGGGGCCAATTCCATCGCGCCATTAAGTTTAATACATTCCGCCTGCACCCCACGGGCGGCAAAATATTGTTTTGTGACATTCGGGTATTTTGTCGCCACGCGAACATGACTCCAACTGCGGGGGTCGTCTTGTTCCGCCGCTTCGATGGAAGACGCCACCACCATGCGGCACGCCCCGACACCCAAATCAACAGGGGCATAAATCTCAGGATGGTCAAATTCCATCAACACATCAGAGCCAGCAACCCCCATATGAGCAGCGCCAAAAGCGATAAAGGTCGCGACATCAAAACTGCGAACACGGATGACATCAACCCCTTCCGCTTCGGTGGTGAAGCGAAGGCGGCGATCATTCTCGTCAAAAAATCCTTCTTCAGGTTCAAGCCCTGCTGATTTCAAGATCGGTCTAATGGCTTTTAAAATACGGCCTTTCGGCAAGGCCAGCACCATATTTTCAGAAGACTGAAGTGCTTGAATATCGTCCATAGAGACTTCTGTCATAATTCGTTTCCTAAATTGCGCCTTTTGGCCCCAAAGCTATTTGGGGGTTAATGTTTGGGTTCAAATCCGGTTGACCATCCTTCACCTAAGTCTGCGGCATAAACCCTTATGGCATCACATTCAAGCCTTAGCATTGCCGCACCCGCGAAAATCACATCAATATGGTCATCTTCAGCTTGAATAGCCAGTAAATTCAGAACATCATCGCGATCATTGGGGGAAAAGCCTTTCCGCTTCAGCCCTTTGATTTGATCAAAATTAATCCCCATCAAACGGCGGTGCCCCATCTGGTCATCATGCCAATAACGGGCGGCGACCATCATAAACTGCCCGCCATCAGGGTCATAGCCCATATCGCCGATTAAAACCGTGGCATCCTGCAACAAAGACGACAGCACCAACAAATCATCTTGATCCTTGATGGCAAGTTTTAATGAAGATGATTTATCGGATGACGTTGCTTTGGACGACATTGTCTTAGACGACATTCTCTTGGCCCCTGATAAACTTTGGCTTATGACGCGTTGGCGGATCAGCCGTTGACGCGGCGGATTTCCGCCCCGCAAGCGTTGAGCTTTTCTTCTAGGCGATCATAACCGCGATCCAAATGATAAACCCGCTGCAACACCGTTTCGCCTTCGGCGGTCAAGCCTGCCAGCACAAGCGAAACAGAAGCCCGCAAATCCGTCGCCATCACCGGCGCGGCGTTAAGGCGTTCAACACCATGGACGTGTGCCTGCCCGCCGGTAACGTGAATATCAGCCCCCATGCGCGACAATTCAGGAACGTGCATGAATCTGTTTTCAAAAATCGTTTCCGAGATGGCCGATGTGCCGCTGGCCAAGGTCATCAGCGCCATAAATTGCGCCTGCAAATCGGTAGGGAAGCCCGGGTAAGGATCGGTTGTAATATCCACTGGACGCGGGCGATCATTTGACGTGATCGTCACTTGGTCCTGATTGATCTCAACATCAACTCCGGCTTGCGCCATGGCGGAAAACAACGCCGCAAGATGTTCAGGCCGCATATTTTTAAGCGTCACCTTGCCTTGTGTCATGGCGGCGGCGAGCGCGAATGTCCCCGCTTCAATCCGATCCGCCACCACCGCGTGACGGCATTGCTTAAGGCTGGCCACGCCATCAATCACAATGCGGGACGTGCCATGGCCAGAAACCTTCGCCCCCAATTTGTTGAGGCATTCGGCCAAATCGCTGATCTCAGGTTCGCGGGCGGCGTTTTCCAACACGGTTTGGCCATCCGCCAGAACCGCCGCCATCATGGCGTTTTCGGTGGCCCCAACACTGACCAGCGGGAACGTAATCTCAGCACCTTTTAGGCCATGTTTGGCTTCAGCCACGACATAGCCATCTTCCAGCGTCACCACCGCCCCTAGTTTTTCCATTGCCATGATATGCAAATCCACCGGCCGCGTGCCAATGGCGCATCCCCCCGGCAGAGAGACCCGCGCCTTGCCATAGCGTGCCAGCAAAGGCCCCAGCACCAGCACAGACGCCCGCATTTTGCGGACAATATCATAAGGCGCATCAGTGATGGCTTTTTCCGCAGGCTGGAACGTCACCGTCTCACCATCACGGCTGGACGCGACCCCAAGATGGTCAAGCAATTCACACATACAAATAATATCAGCCAAGGGCGGCAGGTTATCCAACACCATCCCTTCTTCGGCCATCAAGGCGGTTGCCATTAACGGCAGGGCGGCGTTTTTAGCCCCTGAAATGGTGATCCCCCCTACCAGCCGCGCCCCGCCTTTGATCAATAATTTATCCATGATCAGACCCTTTTTTTGATGCTGATGGCTCACCATCGGCGCGCCCTCTTTTTTGGGCTTTGCGGCGGCGCAGATTATCCCGCAAGGCTTGCGCCAAACGGTCTTGGCGCTTTTCGGCCTCGGTCTTTGTGGTTTCTTTTGCGATGGTGGGCGAATTGGATGGCGGCATTGGGTTTTCAGTCATCAAGATGTATCAGCGTGAAGGTTAACTTTAATATAATCGGCTTTACCCGTATGATAAAGCAATAGATGGTGTATCCTCAACATATGGCCAGAAAATGGCGTGTCTTCACAATGATGTGAATTGCATTTCCCCCGAAAGCCTTCATATCTTAACATGACAAAACCGTAATCAATCATAAGATCATTTCTGACCCCCAATATTTGGATTCCCATCCCATGGAAACAAAACCTTCTCTCTTTAAACGTTTAATGCCGATTGCCATTCTGGTCTTGGGATTGGTGTTGTTTTTTGTGTTGGATCTAGGGCGGTTTATTTCGATCAGCGCTTTGGCCGAAAACTATTTGGCGATCACCGGCTGGGTGGCGGATAACCTGTTGCTGGCCATCGCCGCTTATTTCGCGCTTTACACCATCGCCGTTGCCTTCAGCCTGCCCATCGCAAGTCCGTTGACCTTAGCGGGCGGCGCGGTTTTGGGCTATATCGCCGCGCCGGTGATTATCCTTGCCGCCACTTTGGGGGCGTTGATCTTGTTCCTTGCGGCACGGGGCGCGTTTGCCGATGTGTTGGAAAAACGTTGCGGGCCTTTCATGGCTAAAATTTCAGAAGGGTTTCATGAACAACCGTTTTTCTGGTTATTGGCCTTGCGGTTGATCCCATTGGCGCCGTTTTGGGCGGTGAATATTGCCCCTGCACTATTGGGGATGCGAACATCGAGTTACATCACCGCCACTTTGATTGGCATCGCCCCGGGGACAACGGTTTATGTCGCCGTTGGACGCGGGTTTGACGCGGTCTTGGCGGCGGGGAAAGCGCCGGATTTATCAACATTAGGCGATATTCGCATTATCGCACCATTGGTTGGGCTTGGGGTGCTGGCATTGATCCCGATTGTCGCCAAGAAATTCTTAAAGAAAGGCCAATAACATGACTGTCTTAACCCCTGATCTTTGCATCATTGGCGGCGGCTCTGGCGGGCTTAGCCTTGCGGCTGGCGCGTCACAAATGGGGGCGGATGTGGTGCTGTTTGAAGGCGGCAAGATGGGCGGCGATTGCCTTAATTATGGCTGTGTTCCGTCTAAGGCCATGCTGGCCGCCGCGAAAGCCGCCCATGCCGCCCAAGGCAAAGCGGAAATGGGGATTACCACGGCCAATGTGGACGTTGATTTCAAAGCCGTCAAAGCCCATGTCGCCAATGTGATTGCGGGCATCGCCCCCCATGATTCCGTTGAACGCTTCCAAGGGTTTGGCGTTAATGTTATCGAAGATTACGGCAGGTTTACTGGCCGCCATGAAATTTCAGGCGGCGGTTATGTGGTGCGGCCGAAATATACCGTCATCGCCACGGGGTCATCGGCCTTTGTGCCGCCCATCCCGGGGATTGATACCGTGCCTTACCTGACCAATGAAACGATCTTTAGCGATATGACCCGCCCTGATCATCTGGTGGTGATTGGCGGCGGGCC
>CALFYS010000077.1 GCA_937952245.1 uncultured Alphaproteobacteria bacterium
GGCGGTTTTAAGCCTGTGACGTTATCGGCCAAAAGGCTGCGGAAACTGGGGCGGGATTTGATCCGTGAATACCATGTTTTGGCTTCGGGCCAATCCTGCCATTGCACATCCCCCAAATAATCCACCACCGAAAGTGAAGCCGCGGCATAAAGATCCGCCGATGAAAGTTTAGGCCCTGCCAGCCATTTCCGCCGTTCCGCCAAATGATTGATATATTCCATATGGGCGGAAAGATTGCTTAAAGAGGCGCGGATTGCCGTTGATGATGGCACGCCTTCTCCGGTCAGCCGCCGCATCAATTTTTCATAGACCAAGGGCGTGATGACCTCACGTTCCACCTTGACCGCAAACCAATCGGTGAGCCGTCTGATTTCAGCTTTCTGGGCAGGGGTGCCGGTGATCATCGCGCTGTCGGGATAGGCTTCATCAAGATATTCCGTGATCGGCCAGACCCCAACCAAAACCGTGCTGTCATCTTCAACCATCACTGGAACGGTGCTGGCGGGGTTGAGCACCAGGAAGGCTTTTTGCTTTTCCCAATATTCTTCAAGCTTGAGCATGACTTCTAGTTTTCGTTCAGCAAGCATTACACGGCAATACCGTGAACCTGACGATAACCAGTAATGATGTAAAACACGCATAAGATGCTCACTAAGCCCCATCAACCACGATGAATAGATGACACACCAACGTGATCAGCTGCCTTATTGCGGGCGGATTGCCCATGGCGGTGTTGGCAAGTCATCACTTTTTTTCGCTGAAACGCTGATCATATGCAAGCGTTCTTCTTCGATATGCGCCAATAAATCGACCTGATCCGATGACAATTTCGTGAAACCAAGCTTGGGATAATAATCACGTTCGCCTGAAACAAAGCAAAAATCCCATGGGCCATTGCGGGCAAGATCAAGGCTTTTCAGCACCAATTCACGGCCAATCCCCTGCCCTCGCAATTCAGGATCAACGGCAAGCGGGCCCAAGAGCAATGATGGCAACCCCGCGATGGTGATCGGCCAATAACGGATCGACCCCAAAAGATGCCCGGGTTGATGAATATCTTCTGCCACCAAAGACAACTCGGCCACGGGCGCGCCTTCGCGCAAATGCCAGATGTTGCGTTTCGAATGGCTGGCATCAAAACCCAAACCCATCAGCCGTTCAACTTCATGCTGATCGGCTGATGTTTCTTGTCGTATGGTTACCATGGCGGTGGTCATTGAGACATGGCCTTAAATATTCATTTTGGAAAAACTGATCCTATTAGGCAGAAGCCTCATCAATTTCACCATGGGAGACAGGATGCGGCAAGGTTTTAATAATTTCAGAAGGGACAACGTGCCAGAATTTAGCCACTTCCCGATCCCAATCCGAAAGAATACGCGCCGCTTGCGGTGAATTGGTGTGCCGCAAATGATCTTCCAACAAGGCTTTCAGCTCATCCTTCCAATGGTCTTGTTCCAGACGGAACAGGCGCAATGTTTCAGGATTAATCTGATCTTTGAATGAACCTTCGGCGTCATAGATATACGCCATCCCGCCGGTCATGCCCGCGCCAAAATTGCTGCCAACCTCACCAAGGATCACGACTTTACCGCCGGTCATATATTCACAACCATTGGTGCCGCATCCTTCGATAATAGCGGTCGCGCCGGAATTACGAACAGCGAAACGTTCACCGGCTTGTCCGGCGGCAAACAAATGCCCCGCGGTCGCACCATAAAGAACGGTATTGCCAATAATCGTGTTATCCTGCGGTGTCAGCACCGATGCCGCCATGGGCCGTAAAGTGATCATACCGCCAGACAAGCCTTTGCCGACATAGTCATTGGCATCACCCAAAACCTCCAGCTTGACCCCTTGAACGGCGAAAGCCCCCAACGATTGCCCCGCGGAGCCCCGCAAGCGCACGGTGATGGTTTCAGCCTTCAAGCCGGTCATGCCAAAACGGCGGGTGATATGCGAAGACAAACGTGTGCCAATTGCCCGCTGGGTGTTTTCAACATTGTAAGACAATTGCATCCGCTGGCCACGTTCCAACGCATCACGAGCATCCACAACCATCAGGGCATCGAGCGTATCCGGCACTTCATTGCGGCCACTATCATCGCCTGAGATTTGATCGCTATTGGCTTGCACCAGAATAGGGTTGAGATCAAGGTCATCAAGCGCGGCGTTACCACGGCTGACCTGTGCCAAAAGATCGGTACGGCCGACGATTTCACGAAGGCTCTTAACCCCAAGGCTGGCCAGAATTTCGCGTACTTCTTCCGCCAAATGGGTGAAGAGCTGAACAACTTTTTCAGGCGTGCCGGTAAACTTTTCCCGCAGGTCTTCACGCTGGGTGCAGACCCCGACTGGGCAGGTGTTGGAATGACACTGGCGCACCATGATACAGCCCATGGCGATCAACGCCGATGTGCCAATACCATATTCATCAGCACCCAACATGGCGGCCATGACAATATCACGCCCGGTCTTTAGCCCGCCATCTGTCCGCAAGACGACCTTATCGCGAAGGTCATTCATGGTCAGAACCTGATGGACTTCAGAAAGCCCCATTTCCCATGGCAGACCCGCGTGTTTAATAGAAGATTGCGGGCTTGCGCCTGTACCGCCACCATGGCCTGAAATCAGGATGGTGTCGGCCTTGGCCTTGGCCACGCCAGCAGCGATTGTGCCAATACCGGTGGAGGCCACCAATTTCACACAGACCCGCGCATCAGGGTTGATTTGCTTCAGGTCATAGATCAATTGCGCCAAATCTTCGATTGAATAAATATCGTGATGCGGCGGTGGTGAGATCAAGGTCACGCCCGGGGTGGAATGGCGCAAACGCGCGATCAGGCTATCGACTTTAATGCCTGGCAATTGCCCGCCTTCCCCTGGCTTCGCGCCTTGGGCGACTTTAATTTCCAATTCCTGACAATTGTTCAGGTATTCCGCGGTGACCCCGAAACGGCCTGACGCCACCTGCTTAATCGCGCTTGATGGGTTATCACCATTATCACGAAGGCTAAATCGTGCTGGGTCTTCCCCACCTTCCCCGCTGTCTGATTTCGCGCCAATTCGGTTCATGGCAATCGACAGGGTTTCATGGGATTCAGGGCTTAACGCGCCAAGCGAAATCCCCGGGGAAACCAGTTTCCGGCGAATTTTGGTGATGCTTTCCACTTCATCAAGGTCAATCGCTTTATGCCCTTCGGTGAAGTCCAGCAAATCCCGCAAATTAACAGGGCCTGCTTTATACACTTTGGATGTGTAATTTTTCCAGCTGTCGTAACTGCCGGTATCGCAAGCGTGCTGCATGGAATGGATGACATCAGCGTCAAAAGCATGAGCTTCGCCTGATTTTCTGAAGCGGAAGAACCCGCCCACGGGCAGAATAATCTTATCAACCGCCCACGCTTCATCATGGATGGCCTTTAACTGGCTTTCAATGCCCGACAGACCCAATCCTGAAACACGTGAGGTCATGGGCGGGAAATATTTGGAGACCAATGACCGCGACAGGCCAAGGGCTTCAAAATTATAACCGCCGCGATAAGACGACAGCACCGAAATGCCCATTTTGGACATGATCTTCAGCAGGCCGTTTTCAATCGCCTTGCGATAATTGCTGACCGCGTCTTCAAGGCTGATATTCGGGATGAGCCCCCGCTGATGTCGATCCGCAATCGCTTGTTCCGCCATCCATGGGTTGACGGTGGTCGCCCCGACCCCCATCAGCACGGCAAAGTGATGAACATCAAGGCATTCACCTGACGCCACATTGATGGAAGCAAATGTCCGCAACTGTTTCCGCACCAAATGGGCATGAACCGCGCCAGCCGCCAGAATAGACGGGATCGCCATCCGTTCATCGGATGTGTTGTAATCCACCAGCATGATATGTTCCGCGCCGCCACGAACCGCGTCTTCGGCATCACGTTCAATACGGTCCAACGCCGCCGCCAAATGATCATCACCATTCGGGGTGAAAGTTGCATCAATCGAAACCGCTTTATCGCCCAACCACGCGTTCAACGCGTTAAATTCAGACGAATTCAAGACCGGTGATTTCAACAACAGATGGTCGCATTGGTCAGGGGCTTCATCCAAGATATTGCCCAAATTGCCAAGCCGTGTCCCCAGCGTCATGACATGACGTTCCCGCAACGAGTCAATCGGCGGGTTTGTCACCTGTGAGAAATTCTGGCGGAAGAAATGATGCAAGCCGCGATAACGGTTTGAAAGCACCGCCAAAGGCGTGTCATCCCCCATAGAACCGGTGGCTTCTTTGCCGCCTTCTGCCATGGGTTGCAACAGCAATTCCATATCTTCCAATGTCCAGCCTGCTGAATATTGACGGCGGCGCAGGTCATCAACCTCCATGGCCTGCATCTGATGGTCACCCGCATAGGCAGTCAGGTCATCCATAATCCGTGACCGGCCGAGCCATTCGCCCCAATTGCGGCGAGAAACCAAGGCTTCTTTTAATTCCGCGTCATGATAAAGCTTACCTTCAGCCAGATTGACGCCAATCATCTCCCCCGGGCCCAAACGGCTTTTTTCAATAATGCCGCTTTCTTCGAGATGGACCATCCCGGTTTCAGACCCCGCCAACAGAAGGTTGTTATCCGTCACCGCGATCCGCATGGGGCGCAAGCCGTTTCGGTCAACCGAGGCCACCACCCAATTGCCAGCAACCGCCGCCAAAGCGGCAGGGCCATCCCACGGTTCCATCACCGCGTTGCAATAGCCATAGAGATCGCGCAATTCTTGCGGGGCTTCCGGTGAGATGGCTTCCGGCACCAGCATGGTTTTGACCATCGGCAAATCACGCCCACCATGGAGCATGACTTCAAAAACAGTATCAAGCGCCGCGCTATCGGATGCGCCGTTTTCAATAATCGGCTTCAAATGATGCACATCATCACCAAACAATGGTGAGCTCATGCGGTCTTCATGGCAGAGCATCCAATTGCGGTTGCCGCGCAGGGTGTTGATCTCCCCATTATGCGCCAGCACACGGAACGGCTGTGCCAATTTCCATGTTGGGAATGTATTGGTGGAATAACGCTGGTGATAAAGCGCAAAACGCGAGACAAAACGTTCATCCAGCAAATCCGGATAAAACGCGGTCACCTGTTCGGCCAAGAACATCCCTTTATAAATGATGGACTGGCTGGAGAAGGAACAGAGATAAAATTCAGAAATACGTTCGGCGTTAATCGCGTTTTCGATCTTACGGCGGACGACATAAAGCTGGCGTTCGGCTGTTTCCGCATCAATCTTGCCGTCATCCTGCGGCATGGAGAACATGATCTGTTCAATTTCAGGGCGGGTCGCGTTCGCCTTGGTGCCGATAATTGAGACATCAACAGGCACCTGACGCCAACCGTAAATCCGGTAACCCGCGTTCAGCACTTCTTCTTCGACAATACAGCGGCACCGTTCTTGGGCGGCCATATCCGTCCGCGGCAAGAACACCATGCCCACCGCCAAACGGCCATCATCAATATCATGGCCAGTTCGGGCGATATGCCCACGGAAGAAATCAAGCGGAATTTCAAGATGAATTCCCGCGCCATCACCTGTTTTGCCATCAGCATCCACCGCCCCGCGATGCCAAATGGCTTGCAGGGCTTCAATGCCTTTTTCCACGACTTCACGGCTGGGCTTGCCATCAATGGCGGCAACAAGACCAACACCACAGGCGTCATGTTCCATTTCAGGTGAATACACACCAGCGGCGGTCAATCGGTCTTCCATAGCCTTGCGGCGTGCCAACCAAGCGGCACCGGATAGAGATGTTTTTGCGTTCATTTCAGTCATCTGATGTCTCCAATTGATCGCTTAAGACGCGAGCTTGTCTGTTCCAGCGGCTTTCGCCTTCAACCATTGGTCAATGCGGTCAGCGGCGTCTTGACCATCACGAACCGCCCAAACCACCAAGGATGCCCCGCGGACAATATCACCAGCGGCAAAAACACCATCAATGCTGGTCATCATCGACCGCCAGTCGATTTGGATAGTACCCCAACGTGATGTTTTAAGGCGCGGTTCATGGAACATTTCCGGCAGGTTTTCAGGGTCAAAACCAAGGGCTTTGATCACCATATCCGCTTTCATTTCATAGCCTGAACCTTCGATGGCTTGCGGCACACGGCGGCCTGTGGCATCGGGCTGACCCAAGTGAATTTTGGAACAGCGCACGGCTTCAACCGCGCCATCACCCGCAAAGCCATCAGGCTGAGTCAGCCATTCAAAGACCACGCCTTCTTCTTCGGCGTTCATCACTTCACGGACAGACCCTGGCATATTGGCGCGGTCACGGCGATAAACACAGGTCACGCTGGCGGCATCTTGGCGAATGGCCGTCCGCACACAATCCATGGCGGTATCACCGCCGCCAATCACAACGATATTCTTGCCGGTGGCGGTATAGCTCTGGCTATCCGCGTCGCTCATCTGATCGCCCAGCCCCATGCGGTTGGAGGCGGTCAGGTAATCAAGGGCGGGGATAATGCCGCCCAAATCATTGCCATCGGCTTCAATTTCACGGGCTTTGTAAACACCGGTTGCGATCAACACCGCGTCATGCTTGGCTTTCAGATCAGCAAAACTGATGTCTTCACCAATCGCGCAATTCATGGTGAAGGTGACGCCAGCGTCACGAAGCAATTGTTCGCGCCGTTCCACCACGTGCTTTTCCAGTTTAAACCCGGGGATGCCATAAATCAGCAACCCGCCAACACGATCATAGCGGTCATAAATTTCAACCTGATAGCCGCGACGGCGCAATTTATCAGCGGCGGCAAGACCAGCCGGCCCTGCGCCAATGATGCCAATGCTTTCCGGGCGTTCTTGACGCGGCACAGGCGGCTTGACCCAACCGTTTTCAAAAGCGGTTTCCGTGATATGCTTTTCAACCGCGCCAATGGTGACGCTTTCAAAGCCTTTTTCGATGACACAATTGCCTTCACAAAGGCGATCTTGAGGGCAAATCCGCCCACAAATTTCAGGGAAACTGTTGGTTGCTGAGGAAACTTCCCACGCTTCTTCCATGCGGCCTTCGGCGGTCAGCATCAACCAATCGGGGATATTGTTATGCAACGGGCAATTTGTCTGGCAGAAGGGCACGCCGCATTGCGAACAACGGGAGGCTTGTTCCTTGGCCTTTTCTTCTGAAAATGCTGCATAGATTTCATCAAAATCTTCTTTACGCACATCTGCTTCACGCTTTTTCGGCATGGCTTTGTCTGTGCGAATAAATTGGAGCATTCGATCCGTTGTCATTGTCTTACCCCTCCACGGTGGGTGTGTTCTTTTTGCGATGACCTGTTATTGGGAAACTATTCTGGAACATAAATTCAACTGATTCATAGGCCAGATTTGATAAAAGGTCAACATTATTAACCTATATTATTCCATCCCTTCGTCAAGATATAGGGCAATTTGGCAAATTACGCAATTGCAATCCCTATTTAGTCTCATATCGGAACTATATTGAGCCTTTCAAACAGGATGATTAATATTGAACATCGTCATGAAATCAGGTTAAGTATTTTTACATAATAAAGAGAAGCCCCCATGACCGAGCAGATTATCCTCATTGCCATTATCCAAGGCATTACTGAATTTCTGCCGATTTCGTCGTCTGGTCATTTGATCCTATTGCATGGCGTCACCAGTTATGATGACCAAGGGCTGGCCATGGATGTGGCAGTTCATGTCGGCACGGTCTTTGCCGTGATTATCTACAATTGGCGTGATTTGATGCAAATGGCCAGCAGCCTGTTGACCTTTGGCAAAAGCCACCGTGACAAATTAGGGGTTACCGTTTCCGCCCTTGTGGCGACAATACCGGTGGTGATCGCTGGCTATATCCTCAATCAATATGACGGCGCGATTGATTTGCTCCGCAATGTTGAGGTGATCGCTTGGGCGACCTTATTGTTCGGCATTCTTTTAGGGGTTGCTGACCGCAGTAAAGGCCGCCGCCGCTTTGTCACCACCAATTTCGGTGATGCGATTGTGATCGGTCTGGCGCAGGTGCTGGCCTTGATCCCCGGCACCAGCCGCGCGGGCATCACCATGACCGCCGCCCGTGGCATGGGGTTGAGCCACCGCGCCGCCGCTCGCTTTTCGATGATCCTGTCTATTCCCGTGATTTTGGGGTCAGGATTGCTCAAAGGGATGGATGTTTTCGCCCGTGATGGCGCCATGGCCTTTGCCCCGCTGATCTTGGGGGCGGTCTTGGCCTTTATCATTGCCCTTATTTCCATCGGGGCCATGATGGCGATTATTCAGCGCGTTGGCTTTATGCCTTTTGTGATTTACCGCGTTATCCTTGGGCTGGTCTTGCTCGGTACAGTTTATCTGGTTTAAGCGGTTTATTTAACCGCAAACCGCCCGCCGGGTTGATAACGTTCCAAATAAGACGGCACGATCAAATCAATCGGCGTGGGCTGAATGCCCAAATCGTCCAGCCCCGGGCGATCAGCCGAAGCGATATTATCCACCTTCAGCAATTTCAATTGATCTCGGGTCACCGGCGCAGAAGGCAGAACCGACATGGCCGTCGCCGCCAGCGTCATCACCCCATGGGGGATAGGCAAGAGCATCCGCCGCCGTTTGATCTGTTTGATGATATATTCCATGGCCTGACGGAAGGTCATCACCTCAGGCCCGCCCAATTCAAAAATCTTGCCTTCAGTGCCTTTTTGGGTCAGCCCCGCCAAGACCGCTTCGGCCACATCGCCGACATAGACCGGCTGAACTTTATTTTTACCGCCGCCAATCACCGGCAAGCCGGGGGCCAGAACCGCCATGCTGGCAAAGCGATTAAAGAACCCATCCCCTGCCCCAAAGACCAAAGATGGACGCAGGATCACCGCTTTCGGAAATTCAGCCAACAGCCCTTCTTCGCCTTGAGCTTTGGTGCGGGCATAGACGCTGGCGGAATTGAGATCAGCGCCAATCGCCGACAGATGAACGATGTTTTTCACCTTATGGGCTTTCGCCATTTTGCCAATACGGGCAGGCAATTCGGCTTGCAGGGCGTTGAACCGTTGGCTGCCGCTTTCGGCCAGAATACCGATGGTATTGATCACTGTATCACAGCCTTCGATGATGGTGTTGAGCGCGTCATCATCAAGGGCAGAACCGGAGGTGATGGAGATTTGCCCCACATCCCCCATGGGCTTTAAGAACTTGGCGCGGTCGGCGTTACGCGCCAGCACTTTAATCCGCGCGCCTTGGCGTGCCAACACCTCAACGATCTGACGTCCGATAAAACCTGTCCCGCCGATGACAGCGATGGTTGAAGAAGATAGCGCCATGACGCCCCCCATTTCCGCTTAATACACTCACCTCTATATAAGGTTATGGGCGGGGTTTGCCTAGGCATGATCGGAATCTTTTATGGGCGCGGTTTGTTTTGAGGATGGCGGGGGATTTATTTTGAGTGTGGCGGGTTATTTTTTTAGGGTGCTGAGGGGTTTTGGTGGCCGTTGAAGGGAATTTATTTTCGGCGAAATTGCCGATGGTTCGATATTCCTGTGAAAAACGATTGACAGCAAAGGCCTGATCGCTATTGTGCAGGGCATATCCGTGAGCCGTGCCCAGGTGGCGGAATTGGTAGACGCGCTGGCTTCAGGTGCCAGTGATCGCAAGATCGTGGAAGTTCGAGTCTTCTCCTGGGCACCATTTTCCTACTACCCCCAACCATCCCCTATCACTTCTTATAATGGACAAAGTTCTTGCGGTTTTTACCGCTGATATACGCCCCTGCCGTGGTGGTCTCACCGCTGGACGCGCCGCCACCCGCCTTAGGGTCAAAATCCCGCGGGTTGATCACCGTCATGCTGGCAGGGTCACAAAACACCGGAATGGAAAACCGCGATTTCGGGCTGGTGTTGATCACCCGATGAAGCGTTGAGGTCAGGCGGTTATTCGTCCACATCTCCAGCAAATCGCCGATATTGCAAACAAATGTATCGTGGATGGGCGGGGCTTCAATCCAGCCGCCATTGGCTGATTTAATCTGCAACCCGCCCAGATCATCCTGCATTAAAATCGTCAGCACGCCGAAATCACTATGGGCGGCGGCGCCAAAACGTTCGGCCTTGTGATCATCGCCATCCATGGCGGGGTAATAGACCAATTGCCCCCGCCCCAATGGTTTTTCATAGGCCTTAGCAAAGAAATCTGGCGATTGGCCTAAACCTTCGGCCAGAAGCGAGAGAATATCGCGCCCTAAATCCAGCACCGCGTGATAATACGGCAGGATGTTTTCTTTTAAGAACGGCGCGTCTTCCGCCGGCCATTGGTTCAGCGCAACCAGCGGCGCGCCAGCTTTTAAATCCGCGTCATCAGGGGCAATATCATAGCCCCAGAAGAACACTTCTTTGGCGTCATGGGTGGCGGAACCTTCCAGATTGGTCAGGCCTTGCGCCATCCATCCCCGTTGATGCTGATCGACCGTGATTTTTGATTTCACCTCAGCATCAAGGGCAAAGAACCGGCGGGAGGCTTCAAACGCCGCCGTGCATAACTCTTTGGCAATCCCATGTTGGCTGACATAGAAAAACCCTGAATTTTCCGCTGTCGCCACCAGCTCTTTTGCCAATCGCGCTCGGGTTTTGGAGTCATCACGCCCCGATAAATCAATCACCGGAATCAACGCCGCATCAACGGCTTGCGCCTTAGCATAGGACGGTGTTTCACCATGCGGTTTCTGTTGGGAAGGGTTTGTCGTCATCATAAAAACTCCGGCTTCACCAGATCAGGGTCACGCCTGTGGATGGATGTTAATATATCATAAATCTCAACATCAAAGGCGGATTTGATGGCGGCTTTATACGGCGGCAGATTGGTGCATTCAAAAACTAAAGCTTTGATCTTATTGCGGTTGAGCGCGGCATCCAGTAACGCGATCAATTCTTTTTC
>CALFYS010000078.1 GCA_937952245.1 uncultured Alphaproteobacteria bacterium
CCTCCCATCATCCGAGTTAGAAAATCGCAACCTTGGCGGCCATGCCCTTTTGTTTGATTTATCTTGTGCTATCTCGCCAGCCGATCAGCGCCGTCAGGGCATTTCTGATGCTGGCCTTGGTGATGTTGGCCATTCTTCTGTCACGGCGGGGGATGACGTTGCATCATGTCGCTTTGGTGGCGATGGGGATATTAATCCTTTCGCCTGAAAGTTTGATGCACCCCGCGTTTCAAATGTCATTCGCGGCGGTTTATGCGCTGGTCACAGGCTGGATGCTGATCACCCGCTATCGGTATTGGGTTCAGCATATTCCTTGGGTTTTACGTTATACCGGCGGGATTGTCATGGCTTCTATTTTAGCGGCAGGGGCATCCGCGCCATTTGTGCTGTATCACTTTGGCACCACCACGGCGTGGTCAGTGATCGCCAATATTGCGGGGATGCCCTTGATGGGCGTGATGATTATCCCCTTTGGCGCTATCGCTTTGTGTTGATGCCTTTCGGGTTGGAAGGTTTGCCGCTGGCGGTGATGGGTTTGGGGATCGATTGGCTGAATATGGTGGCGAGCGCGATTAGTGGTCGTCCGTATTCCGCCATCACCATCCCGCCACCATCGGCGCTGGTGTTAATCTTGCTGACGGCGGCTTTATTGATGCCCGCCTGTGTGAAGGGGCGGTGGCGGCTGACGGCGATGATCCCGCTTGTTTTGGGCGTTATCATTTGGAATCAAACGCCTCTGCCGATGATCAGTTTCACCACGCTTCATAGCCGCAGTATCGCCGCTTTCCATGCTGAAGATGGGCGGGTTTACCTCAGCCATAGCAAGGTTAATGATTTCACCGCGGGCATATTGTTAAAACCCTTTGGCCAAGAGAGTGCAGGGTCAATTTCAACCTATCCATGCCCTGATTGCGGGCGTGGGTATCATTTGATCCCTCTGATTGATGGCCGTCTTGCGGCGATGGTCTATCGTGGGCATGGCTTGACCCGGGCTTGCCGTGAGGCTGAAATTCTCCTGACAAGGAAAGCCCCGAAATACCCTTGTGATGCGAAAATTGTGATCAGTGATGATGATTTAGCCCGCCATGGCGGCGTGCTGATTTATGGGGGCAACCCGCCCCAAATCCGCAGGGTTATTGATAGCGAGAATTAGGATTAATTCTGGCGATTAATATTGGCGAATAAGCCCGGCCAATCGACCTTGGATTTGAACACGGTCAGGGCCAAAGATGCGGGTTTCATAGAGGGCGTTGGCCGGCTCAAGGGCAATGCTCTCCCCCTTTTTGCGAAGCCGTTTTAAGGTCGCTTCTTCATCGTCAATCAATGCCACCACAATATCGCCGGTCTGGGCGGTGTTCTGGCGGGCGATAATCACCGTATCGCCATCATAAATGCCGGCCTCAATCATGGAATCGCCTTCGATTTCAAGGGCGTAAAACTCCCCATTACCGATCATGGATGGCGGCAGGTCAATCTGATCAGATGGGTTTGAGATTGCCGCGATTGGCGTTCCCGCCGCGATTTTACCCAATAACGGGATGGTCACCGCTTCCGATGGCGGCGCAATATCTTGGCTGATGGGCGCGGTTGCCGTTTCAGTCTTGGGGCTGCCATCAGGGTATTTCAGCACTTCAATAGCGCGGGCGCGATTGGGCAAGCGGCGGATATAGCCCCGTTCTTCAAGGCCAGAGAGCAGGCGATGAATCCCTGATTTGGATTTCAAATCCATAATCTTGCAAAGTTCTTCAAAGCTTGGCGGCACGTCATGGTCATTAAAATGATCAATCAATACGGTCAGCATATGCTTTTGCTGTTGGGTCAACATGGCATCCCTATTTATCTTGATCAGACGGAAATGGTTATATTCTTGTCTTGATCATGTTCTGTTCTACCTTTATTCACGGTAAAAATCAAGGGTATTGGGGTTGGTCGTATGGATTGGAGAAATTTTGGGTCAGATCAAACGTGGAATGGGCAAGATCGTGACGACATCACCCGATGCGGCGGGCGGGGCAAAAGGCGGGCGGATAATCAGGGCATCGGCCTCAGCAAAAGTTTTAAACATCCCTGAATCCTGCTGGTCAAAAGCCTTGACCCAAGCTTGCCCTTGATCATCATATTCAAGGCGCGCCCGCAGATAATCTTGCCGTTGATCATTTTCAGGCAAATCCGCCGCCAATTTCGCATGGCGGGTTTCCGCGTCAGGGTCTTGCCCCAACATGGCGCGCACCGCCGCCGCCAAAAAGACCATCCCGCAAACACCGGTGGAAACAGGATTGCCCGGTAAGCCCAACAATGGCGTGTTGCCCAAATGCCCAAAGATCAGCGGTTTGCCCGGGCGCATGGCGATGCGCCAAAATGCCAATCCATCGCTTTCGGTCATATGCTGGGCCACGCCATCATGCTTGCCAACAGAAGCCCCGCCGGTGGTGACGATCAAATCTGCCTTTTGGGCTTGGTCGAAAGCCTTGTCCAACGCGGAATTATCATCAGGGATTTGGCCAAAATCCATGGCTTCCGCCCCAAGAATTTTCAAAAGATGGCCAAGAAACATCCCATTGCTGGCGACAATCTGGCCATGTTTAGGCGTCTCCCCGGGGCTGACCAATTCATCACCTGTGCTGATAATCGCGACTTTTGGTTTTGATCGGACGGGGATGGTGCCATGGCCGGAAGACGCGATCAGGGCAAGCCGTCGGGCATCAAGGGTTGTGCCTTTTTTGGCGATGACATCACCTTCGGCAAAATCCTGACCTTGCTTGCGGATATATTTTCCCGCCCGTGGCTTTTCAAGGATGGTCACATGGTCGCCATCTTGTTGGGTGTCTTCTTGAATGACAATGGCATCCGCCCCTTGGGGCAAATAAGCACCGGTGAAAATCCGCACCGATGATTGCGGTTTTAAGGCGCCATTAAAAGGATGGCCAGCCGCGCTTTCCCCAATGATGTGCAGCTTTGGGTTATCTTCTTTGAGATCAGCGCTCACCACAGCATATCCATCCATGGCGGAGACATCATGGGGCGGGTGGCTGACCAGTGCCTGCACGTCTTCGGCCAAAACACGGCCCAGCCCATCAGCCAGCGCAATGGTTTCAACCCCCATCAAGGGCATGGCTTTAGTGATTTGCGCCAGCGCATCCGCAACAGGTAAAAGAGGCTTGCGGTTGGTCATGGCTTAATCCGTGGCGCGCGCGCCAGTATTGCCGCCATCGGCGTTGAATTCACCGGATTTGCCGCCTGATTTATGGAGCAATTTAATCGGGCCAATGACCATGGCTTTATCAACCGCTTTGCACATATCATAAACCGTCAGCGCGGCAACAGATACAGCGGTCAGGGCTTCCATTTCCACCCCTGTTTTGCCATCAAGCCGACATTCCGCCGTAATCTCAAGGCCATTTTCCATCAACGCTATTTCAACATTAACGTGGCTCAGGCTAAGCGGATGGCAAAGCGGGATCAGATCAGGGGTTTTTTTCGCCGCCATAATCCCCGCCAATTGCGCCACTTGAATGACATCACCTTTTTTATGACCGCCATCACGGATCATCGCCAAGGTTTGGTCAGCCATGCTGATCTGGCCAGTGGCCACCGCCCGCCGGGTGGTGATGGCCTTATCCCCCACATCAACCATATGGGGGTCACCCGCGTCATTGAAATGGGTCAGGCCAGCCATTTAGGCCACCTTCGGCAATGGGTTGGATAAAATCGCTTTGGTGGCGGCTTCGACATCATCCTGCCGCATCAGGGATTCACCGATGAGGAAACAGCGGGCATGGTGTTTTGCCATCCGCGCCAGATCATCAGGGGTAAAGAGACCGCTTTCCGCCACGGCAACACGGTTTTCAGGGAAGTCCTGCAACAAGGTTTCCGCCGTGGTCAGGCTGGTTTCCATGGTTTTCAGGTTGCGGTTGTTAATCCCCAGCAATGGTGATTTCAATGCCCGCGCCCGATCCAATTCTTCAGCGTCATGGATTTCAACCAAAACATCCATATCAAGCGCCATGGCGGCATCTTCCAATTCAGCGGCCAAGCCATCATCCACCGCCGCCATGATGATCAAAATCGCATCCGCCCCAAAAGCGCGCGCTTCGGTGACTTGCAGGGGATCAATCATAAAATCTTTCCGCAACACCGGCAGACCCACCGCCGCCCGTGCCGCCACCATATAATCCATATGGCCTTTGAAATATTCCATATCGGTCAGAACAGAAAGGCAGGTCGCCCCACCTTGCTGATACGCTTTGGCAATGCTGGCGGGGTCGAAATCAGCACGGATCAGCCCTTTTGATGGGGAGGCTTTTTTCACCTCAGCGATCAAGCCATAGCCTGTATCCGCGGCTTTTGTGAGCGCCTTGGCAAAACCGCGCGGCGCGTCTTGATCCGCCGCCATGGCCGCCAGATCATGGGCAAGGGGCGAGGCTTTTAACGCGGCAAGTTCATCACGTTTGGTGTCAATAATTTTTGCAAGCACATCGGCCATATTGATGGTCTTTCTTTTTAATCAGCCATTGGTGATGGCAATCAGTTGATCCAGTTTTGCTTTTGCCGCGCCACCGTCAATCGCGGCAATGGCTTGTTCCGCCCCTTCGGCAAGGCTTTCGGCATGGCCGCCACCAAATAACGCGGCGGCGGCGTTTAAAATCACAATATCACGATAGGCGGATTTCTCACCATCCAGAAGCGCTTTTAAGGCGGCGGCGTTTTCATCAGGTGTGCCGCCGATCAAATCCTCAGTCTTGGCCATCGGCAAGCCTATATCAGCAGGCGCAATCACCATTTCGGTGATCTTGCCGTCGCGCAACAACACCGCGTCGGTTTCGGTGGTGGTGGTAATCTCATCCAGCCCATCACGACCATGGACAACCAAAGCATGGGTGGTGCCCAAATCATGAAGCGCTTCGGCAAAAGGGTTGAGCCACTGGCGGTCAAACACCCCCACCATGATCCGCTTGACCAAAGCAGGGTTCGATAAAGGCCCCAGCATATTAAAGATGGTGCGATAGCCCAATTCAGCACGGATTGGCCCCACATGGCGCATCGCCGCGTGATGCCGCGGGGCCATCAAAAAGCAAATCCCCGCATCAAGGGCTTTCTGCACCAACCCCATATCCGCATCCAGATTAATGCCCAAGGATGACAGAACATCCGCCGCCCCGCTTTTGGAAGAAATCGCACGATTGCCGTGTTTGGCGATTTGCACCCCAGCCCCCGCCATCACAAAAGCGGTGGCGCTGGAAATATTCCATGTGCCGATCCCATCACCGCCGGTGCCAACCACATCCATGGCCAGATCACCCGCCGATACCGTCACCGCACGGCGGCGCAAAACCGAAGCGCCAGCGGCAATGTCATCAGGCGTCTCGCCTTTCATCTTAAGGGCGGTGATAAATGCCGCCATCTGAACCGGAGACGCTTCGCCTTCAAGGATGGTGTCAAAACAGGTTTCCATCTCTTGGCGGGAGAGCGAACCGCCTTCGGCGATGGTTTTGATCAACGGTTTTAATTCATCGGACATCAACGTCACCTTTAAAACAAAATTTACGCGTGGATATGATCAGGATAGCGTTCAGCAAGGTTGAGCGTATGCTGTTCCAGATCATCCAATTTGCTGTTTGATAGCGGCACAATCCCCGCGATGTTAAGGAAATTCGCCAGCATCCGATAGCCATTGACCGAAGCGATGCTTTCAGGGTGGAACAACACCCCGTGGATGGGCAGGTCTTTATGCTGAATGCCCATGACAATCCCGCTTTCGGTTTCGGCGGTAATCTCTAATGTATCGGGGATGCTTTCGCGATCAAGGATCAAGGAATGATACCGCGTCACCGCCACAGGATTGGCGCATCCCGCCATCATGCCTTTGTCGTTATGCTTGATCATGGATAATTTGCCATGAACAGGCGGGTCAACGCGCTTTAAGGTTGCGCCAAAGGCCATGCCGATGGATTGAAACCCAAGGCAAACCCCCATAATTGGCAGTTTCCCTGCCGCCAATTTGATCAAGTCAAGGCAAATCCCCGCTTCTTGAGGGGTGCAAGGCCCCGGGGAAATCACCAAGGCTTCAGGCTTCATCGCCATGATTTCTTCTGGCGTTTTGGCATCATTGCGGATGGTCACCACTTCGGCGCCCAGATCCGACAGGAAATGCCATAGGTTCCATGTAAAACTATCATAATTATCGATCAGAATGATCATCTTGGCCTCCAGCCCTTTCCATTTACTTGTAAACAAATGCGCCGATATGTGCAATAAGGCTGAAGCAAGCGTGTTTGCGCAGAAAAAGTATGTGGTAAAATAATACCGTATTATTAAACTATTGAAAAATAACAGTTTTCATTAAATTTAATTCAAACTATCGCTTGACCCTGTTCGGTGAGGTCTGTATAACCCCGTTATTCGCCCCAACGGGCAACCCTGTTTGAACGAATTTTGTTTAAAATAACCTGAAAGAGAGTGGACTGATGTCTCAACATAAAACTTTCACGGCAACACCTGCTGATATTGAAAAAGGCTGGTGCGTTATTGATGCGGAAGGCTTGGTATTGGGCCGTGTCGCATCCATCATTGCCAATCGCTTGCGCGGCAAGCATAAGCCAAGTTACACCCCGCATATGGATTGCGGTGATAACGTCATCGTCGTCAACGCTGAAAAAGTCCTTTTGAAGGGCAATAAGCGTACGGCCAAGACCTATTACTGGCACACCGGCTATCCGGGCGGCATCAAGTCTCGCACCGCGGATAAAATCCTTGATGGCAACCATCCTGAACGTGTCCTGATCAAAGCGGTTGAGCGCATGATCCCACGTGGGCCTTTGGGTCGCCGTTGCATGAAGCATCTTCATGTTTACGCTGGCGCCAGCCATCCGCATGAAGCCCAACAGCCTGCAACTCTTGATGTTGCGGCGATGAACGCCAAGAACACCGCGAGGTAGTCCCGATGAGCAACGAAACAGAAACACTCGAAAACACAACTGATGGCATGGCCGCTCTAGGCGCGATTGCTGAAGGTGGCGATGCTGGCGTTGAAGCGGCTGCCCCTGTTGAACCTAAGATTGATAGCCTTGGTCGTTCCTACGCCACGGGCCGCCGTAAAGATTCATCCGCGCGCGTTTGGGTCAAGCGTGGCACAGGCCAGATCACCGTTAACGGCAAGAATGTCACTGATTATTTCACCCGCCCTGTTTTGCAGATGCTGCTGAATCAGCCGTTTGAAACCGCAGGTCGTACCGGTGAATTTGATGTTATTGCCACGGTAAAAGGCGGCGGTCTTTCCGGTCAGGCGGGCGCGGTTCGCCACGGCATTTCCCATGCCATGATCCGCTTTGAACCTGGTCTTCGCCCCGTGCTGAAGGCTGGCGGCTTCCTGACCCGTGACAGCCGTGTTGTTGAACGTAAGAAATACGGTAAGGCGAAAGCCCGCCGGAGCTTCCAGTTCTCAAAACGTTAATCACAACGTCACATTATCTTCAAAAAACCCGCTTCTGGCATTGCTGGCGGCGGGTTTTTTTTTGGGCTTTATCGCGGTTATCTTTTGCGCGTGAAAGATATTGCCCCGGCTTATTTCAACAGGCATGATGACCGCCATAAAATTGGGGAGATCAAATGTACTTACCGGAACATTTTACCGAAGATGATTTGCAGGAAATACAAGCGATTGTGGAACAATTTCCGCTGGCGGTTTGTGTTGCCAATTTAGGCGATGAATTTGAATTAAATCATTTCCCCATGATCTGGCGTGATGACAGGTTGATCGGCCATATCGCCCATGCCAATACGATGCATCAAACATTAAAGAACGGGTGCAAAGCCGCCTTTATATTCACCGCTGAACACAGCTATATTTCACCCAATTGGTACCCCACCAAAAAACAGCACCATAAACACGTGCCAACATGGAATTATCAAGTTGTTCATATGCATGGTGAGTTGTTTTTTAGCCATGACGATAAAGATAAGATCGCGGCGGTGGGGCTGCTCACCCAACGGCATGAAAAAAGGGTCAATGGGGATAACGCTTGGAAAATGCGCGATGCCCCAAAAGATTATATGAAGATGATGCTGGATGGTATTGTCGCGATTGAGTTTAAAATCAATAAAATCGAAGCCAAATCAAAACTCAGCCAAAACAGAGAAACCACCGATTATAACGCCGTGATGGATAAAATGGGTGAGCTGGACTTAACCGGCCTCGAACAGCGGATGCGCAAACTGGCGACGCGTGAGGGGTAAACCGCTTTTATTCGGTGATAATATTGATCAAGTGATGATCGGTGAGCGGCTCACCCCATCACCGCCGCCCAAACAGACGCCACCACGTTAAAGGCAAAATACAAAAGGCCGAACCCGCAACCGAGGTTGATCAAAACCCATGTCCTCTGGCTGATCATATGGCGGACGGCGGCGATAAACCCCGCGCAAATAAAGCACCAAAAAACCGATGATGCCATGAACCCTGCCAGAAACACGGCAAAGGCTTTGCCCGTGGGGTCGCTCACCCCAAGGCTGGTGATGGTGCCGCCCAACCCCGCCCAATAGGTGATGTTCATCGGGTTGGATAAAGACACCGCCGCGCCAACCGACAGGCCTGATTTTAGGGTGTTTTCGTCAAGCGGGCTTGCATCAAGTAGGCTTGCTTCAGGTGAGCCAGTTTCAGATGCGGTTTTGATTTGGGGGAGAGGGCTGGCGGCGTCTTTGAAACTGCCATAGGCCAGATAAGCCAAAAGCCCACCGCCAAAAATTGCCATTGGCAGTTGCACCGCATCAATCTGAAACAACACCGCCGCGCCGCCCAACCCCAAGATCGCCCAAGTCAAATCCCCCACCAATGAGCCGATTTGAACATGAAAAGCTGGCCAAAACCCGCCTTTGATGCCGCGTTTTAAACTTAAGGTGAAGATCGCCCCCGGCGCGGCGTTAAACAAAAACCCCAACGCCACGGCGGATAAGAATAATTCAACCATGGGTTCGATGGATCCTGATCAGATCACCCCTTTGGTGGCAAAGGCCTTGATGTCCTCATCGGAATAGCCCAATTCCGCCAAGATTTCAGCATTATGCTGACCCAATCGGGCGGGTGGAGACCGATAGCTCGGCCCATCATCATCGGCGCCAAAAGCCGCTGTCACCGCGCGAAAATCTTGGTCAGGCGCGTTCGGGGCAGGGAAGGTGAGGGTGGATTTGCGCGCTTTCGTTTGATCGCTGGTGAGGGCTTCATCAAGATCACGGATACGCGCCGCGGGCACGCCGCCTTCGTTTAAAATCGCCTCCCATTCATCGGCGGTCTTTGTGGCGATAATTTCGGTCAGCAGCGCTTCATCTTCATCACGTCTTTTGGTGATGTCATCAATGCTCATGTCTTTGACCAAATCGGCCAGATCATCCCGCCCCAGCACCCGCCACATCCGTTCGTTTTGCTTGGCGGTGAATGTCCCGATCATGACTCGCGCATCAGCGGCATCAAAACAGCCATAAGCCGCGATATAATTGCGGCCTTGGGGGGCGCGTTCCGGCGTTTTGCCCGAAACACTATGGGTGACAACGCTGGAGGCCATAAAGGTGATGGCGCAATCCAACATCGCGACATCCAGATGCTGGCCTTCGCCGGTTCGCTCACGGCGGAGCAGTGCTGATGAAATGGCAAACGCCGCTTGCGCGCCCGTGCCGTAATCCAGCATGGGGGAGCCAACCAACACCGATTGATCCGGGAAGCCGGTGGTCTCCATCAATCCGCTATAGGCTTGGATGACGTTATCAAACGCGCCATGCTCACTTTTCGGGCCGGTATGCCCAAAGCCCGTCATGGAACAATAAATAATCCCCGGTTTAATCTTCTTCAGATTGTCGTAACTAAAGCCAAGTTTGGCCAGTGTTCCGCATTTGAAGTTTTCCACCAAGACATCCGCCGAGGCCACCAATTTGGTGAAAATGGCTTTGCCTTCTTCGGATTTCAGATCAACGGTGATGGCGCGTTTGTTGCTGCCTTGGGATAGGAAATGGATTCCCATCATATCGCGGTTTAGCTCTTCGTTAAGGCCAATTTCGCGGCTCATATCACTGGCGTCGTGGCTTTCCACTTTGATGACATCCGCGCCCAGCAACGCCAGCTGATACGTGGCAAATGGCCCCGCCAAAACATGGGTTAAATCTAAAACCCTGATCCCTTCAAACGCTTGCATTGATCTCCAGCCTCATTCATTTGAAATTTAAAATTACATCAAATGAGCGTGGCACAGTTTTTATTTTTGGCAATCAAAATTATTGCCATCAATCCAACAAGAGTGGGGGTGATGAGGTTGGCGCTACCCTGATGATTTTTGATCGTTCCGGATGCGTTTGTTCATGCGGGCGCGGGCTTCGGGCGTGCCATCATGAAACGTGCCAAAGAAAACATCCCACGGCATATCAACCGAACCATAATTGCATTCAAAATAACGGTGGTGCAGCTGATGGTGGAAATGGCCAATCGCAAGGCGGCGCTTGTTTTTGATCAGCAACGCATCAAACCCAGTATGGCCAAAGGTTGCGCCTAAGGCCAGCAGGTAAAAATGCAGGATAATATGCATCGGATGGGTGGGGATGACAAAATGGATCAACACCGATGAGAAATAGAGCAAATGTTCCACCGGATGCATGGCGATCCCTGAAAACGGCCCGACATTGACATTGCGGTGATGCAGGGCGTGGAAACGATCATAAAAAGGCTTGAGGTGCAAAATACGGTGGACGACATAGAAATGGAAGGAAATCCACATGGAAATCAACGGCATGGCAAGGATTGTCCAAACCGGAGCATCAGCAAAACTGATGGTGGCGATATGGCCATTGGCCATGGCCATCATCATGATAATCTCAAACCCTGTCCAGATGCCAACGCCGCTGATAATGCTCCAGAACATATTGTCGTAAAGCTGATTGTTGAAGAGAAACCGACTGCCTTTTGAAAGAAACTGCGGGACGTATTTAAGGTCAATATCTTGCGATTTTTGGCTGTAGAAATAATAATGCAGCAGCCCCGTTACCCCAACAAAAACCAATAGATTTCGGGCATAGACCTGTAAAGCCCAGCCCCATTCAAGGGTTGTTGTTGCCGCAAGGCTTGGGGTGGCAAGCCCATAGACCAAGACCGCCAAGGCGATGCAAATCGTGGCTTCTGATACCACCAGCCAGCCATCACGATAATACACCCACGCGTCACGCCAGCGGATCGGCCATGAAAACAGCGGGTTGTTATCAATCGGGAAATCGGGATGGAAATTCCATTCTTGGCGTTTGTTTTTCGCAAGATTGTCATGCGCAGGATTTGAGTGGCCAGTCGTCGCTTCGGTCCCAGTCGTCGCTTCGGTCATTATCGCTTCCATCCTCTTTTGCCATATGTAATCTTCGATCACTTCATCCTAAATTTGCACCGATGGCAAGCCTTGTTTTTATCCCTTGATCCTGTTTAGGATAGACCCAGAATAATGACGAAGACGAGGGCATCCCATGCGGGTAATCGGAATATTAGGCGGCATGAGCTGGCAAAGCACCGCGCTTTATTATGACGCGATCAATAAAGGGGTTGCGGCGCGCTTGGGCGGGTTGCATTCGGCGGAATTGGTGCTGTATTCGGTTGATTTCGGGGTGATCGAACAGCTTCAACATCAAGGCGATTGGGATGGCGCGGCGGCGATTATGGCAGAGGCAGGGCGGCGTTTGGCGGCGGCAGGAGCCGAAGCGATTTTAATCGCCACCAACACCATGCATAAACGCGCCGATGATGTTGCCCGTGCTTCTGGCGTGCCGCTTTTGCATATCGCCGATGCCACGGGCAAGGCGATTACAGATCAAGGCTTTAAAAAACCGCTGTTATTGGCCACCGCCTTTACCATGGAACAGGATTTTTATACCGCCCGCCTGATTGATGGCTTTGGTCTTGATGTGGTGATCCCTGATGCTGAAGATCGGCAGGAGATTCACCGCGTTATTTATGATGAATTGTGCCAAGGTCAGGTCAAGGATGACTCGCGCCAGATGTATCAAGACATCATGGCGAAATATGCCGATGAAACTGATTGTGTGATTATGGGCTGTACGGAGATCACCATGTTAATCGGGGCGGAAGACGCGCCGCATCCGGTGTTTGATACCACCGCCTTACACGCTGAAGCGGCGGTCAATTTCGCCCTTAGCCAAGATTGAAGAAGGGGGAGATGATGGCAGACCAAGACAACCACATCACCGGATCATGCCATTGCGGTGCTGTTGTAATCGCGGTGCCGAAAGCAACTGATTTGAAAGACGCGGGCCGATGCGATTGTTCGCTTTGCCGCCGCCGCTGGGCGCCCACCGCCTCTGTCGCTTTGGGGGATTTGCATATCATCGAAGGTCAAGACGCGCTGACGCTTTATCAGTTTAACACCCATGTTGCTGAACATTACTTTTGCAAGGTTTGCGGGACGTATATGTTTCATCGGCGGCGCAGTGACCCCAATGAATACGGCATTAATGTCGGTTGCTTTGATGGTGTTGATATGGCCGATTATCAAGATGCCCCTATCCATGATGGCGTGAACCACCCCTCAGACCAGTGATAAAGTCAGGAAATATTGCAAAAAATTGCCGCCAATGCTGGACGGTTTGATGCCAGTGTCGTATTGATGACATGGATATAGATTGACTGAAGAATGGAACCCGTTATGACAACCGCACCGCTGAAAATTGCTATTGCAGGTCTTGGTACTGTTGGGGCTGAAACCGCCCGCCAAGTGCTTGATCACGCTGACCATATCGCATCTCGCGCTGGCCGTGCTTTGAGTTTGACGGCGGTCTCCGCAAGAGACGCCAGCCGTGACCGCGGGTTTTCCATGGATGGCATTGCTTTTGAAGCGGATCCTGTTGCGCTGGCAAAGCGCGATGATGTGGATATTGTGATCGAATTGATCGGCGGTGAAGATGGCCCGGCGTTGGATTTGATCGAAACCGCGTTGAATAACGGCAAATCGGTGGTCACCGCCAATAAAGCTTTATTGGCTAAACATGGCGCAAGACTGGCGGTATTGGCGGAGGCTAAATCCGTTCATCTTGCGGGGGAAGCCTCCGTTGCTGGCGGGATCCCATCGCTGAAAATGTTGCGCGAAGGGCTTGCCGCCAATCGCATCAGTCGGATTTCAGGGATTTTAAACGGCACGTGCAATTACATTCTATCGACCATGGAAACCACAGGGCGTGATTTTGATGATGTCCTGAAAGAAGCCCAAGATTTAGGCTATGCCGAAGCTGACCCTAGTTTTGACGTTGATGGGATTGATGCCGCCCATAAACTGGCGCTGTTGACTTCAATCGGGTTTGGCACATTGCCGGATTTTGACGCGATTGATATTACCGGCATCCGTTCGGTCAGCGCCGTTGATATTAATTCCGCCGCCAATATCGGTTATGCCATCCGGTTGTTGGCGATTGCTGAAAACCGTGGGGGCAATATTGTCGCCAGTGTTCAGCCCACCATGGTGCCGCTATCATCAGGGCTGGCCAAGGTTGATGGGCCGTTAAACGCGGTTGCTGTTGAAGGCCAACCTTTAGGAAGCGTGATCGCCGTTGGCCCAGGGGCAGGGGCAGGAGCAACCGCATCGGCAGTTTTGGCGGATTTGGTTGAAGTGGCGGCAGGCCGTGCCGCGCCATTCTTTGGGTGCAAAGCAGACCAATTAACGCCCGCGTCCAACAATGGCAGCGCGGATTACACCGCCCGCTTTTATCTGCGCTTAACCGTATATGATCGCCCCGGCGTGCTGGCGGATGTCACCGCGGTCTTGCGTGATCATCATGTTTCGGTGGAATCAATCCTGCAACAAGGGCGCGCCGCCGAAGGCGGTAATGGCACGGTTCCTGTTGTCTTGACCACCCATGACATCAACAACAGTGAGATGACCGCGGCGATTAAAGAGATCAAAGCTCTGGATGCGGTGACCGCCGACCCAACGGTGATGATTATCAGCGGGGAAGGTTAATCCCATGCCAGACCAAGCGCTTTCAGCCACCGGTGCGGATTGGCAATATCATCCGCCAGCACCGCATTTTGCTGAAGGTTTGGTTGAAGCCACGGGAATGCCACTGGCCTTGGCGATTGCCCTTGCCCAGCGCGGCATCACAAAAGACAATGTGGAATCATGGCTCGCCCCTAAAATCCGTGATTTAATGCCGGATCCTTCAAGTTTCACTGATCTTGATCAAGCGGTGGAACGGCTGATCAAAGCGGTTGAAAAAGGGGAGATGATCGGCATTTTTGGCGATTATGATGTCGATGGCGCGTCCTCCGCCGCGGTTTTGCATGATATTTTAACCCCCCTAGGATGCACGGTGAGCATCCATATCCCTGATCGTTTCAGTGAAGGTTATGGGCCAAACCTGCCGGCGTTGGAAAAACTGAAAGCCCAAGGGTGCAGCTTGATCATCACGGTGGATTGCGGGATCACCGCCCATGGGCCCATCGCGGCAACGGTGGAAGCAGGGGTTGATGTCATTATCATTGACCACCATATCGCCGGGCCTGATTTGCCCCAAGCCTTGGCGGTGGTGAATCCCAACCGTCTGGAAGATGATGGGCGTTATGGCTATCTCGCCGCCGCTGGTGTTTGTTTCATGGTGATGGCGGGGCTGATGCGGGGGTTGCGCCAGAAAGGCTTTTTCACCGATAAGCCTGAACCAAAATTAATGGCATCCCTTGATTTGGTGGCTTTGGCAACGGTGGCTGATGTCGTGCCAATGACGGGGCTGAACCGCGCTTATGTCCGCTCTGGTCTTCAGGTCATGGCGGGGCGGGAACGTTTTGGCCTTGCGGCTTTGGCCGATGTCTCGCGCATGACAAATGCCCCTGATGCTTATGCGCTGGGGTTTTTATTAGGCCCACGGATTAACGCTGGCGGCCGCATTGGTCATTCCAGCCTTGGGGTCAATCTCTTGACCAGCCATGATCATGGCGAGGCTGAACGGCTGGCGGCGGAATTGGACGCGCTGAACACCCAGCGCAAAGCCATTGAACTGGAGGTCACCACCGCCGCCATCGCCCAGATTGAAAAGCAATATGGTGATGCTGAATTGCCGCCGGTGATTATGGTGGCGGGTGAAGATTGGAACCAAGGGGTAATCGGTATTTCCGCAGGCCGCTTGAAAGAACATTTTGACCGCCCTGCCGCGGTCATCAGCGTCACCACCACCGCCGATGGCAAGAAAATTGGCAAAGCCTCCGCACGGTCAGTCGCTCCGTTTCAATTGGGGGCCGCGGTGATCGCCGCCCATCAACATGGCTTGCTTGAGGCCGGCGGCGGGCATGATATGGCGGCAGGCTTCACCATTGATATGGAACAATTGGATGCGTTTCAGGCGTTTATGATCGCCCGCGCCCGTGCTGATTTCGGGGGGGATGCGCCCGCGCGGAAAATCACCATTGATGCGCCGCTTTCGCCGCAAGCCGCTAATCTGGCGTTATTGGATTGGATGGATCAAGCGGGGCCTTATGGCACTGGGTTTGACCCCCTGATGTTTTTATTGGATGGCGTTACCCTTGGGCCTGTCCGCAAGATTGGCAAAGATCAAAACCATATGGCGGTTGCCATCAGTGATGGCATGGCGCGGCTTGATGGGATTGCCTTTAATGTGGCGGGCACGGCATTAGGCGATGCTTTATTATCCGCCTCTGATGGGCGTCCGGTTCAGATCATCGGGCGGCTCAACCGCAATCGTTTCAGGGATCGTGAAACCGCGCAATTGTTGATCAGCGATATAAAAATATAATTTTTTTCTTAAAATTTTTAGATTTAATGGCTTGATTTACCCCGGGGTTTTGAGTAGTACTAATCACGCTTCTATGACCCGTTCGTCTAGAGGCCTAGGACACTGGCCTTTCACGCCGGCAACACGGGTTCGAATCCCGTACGGGTCGCCATTTTTGGATCAGTTCTTTAATTGAGGCCAAAATAAAAAAACCGCATGAATTCATGCGGTTTTTTCGTCTCTGAAATATCAGTTTATTTCTTTGCTGGCTTTGCCGCCTCGCTCGCCTTTGGGCGTGAAACTGTCTTCAGGGCAGGTTCAACACGGCCAAGCGCGTTCAGCGCGTCCTGCAGGCTGCCAATGGCTTTATCAACGGATTCAGCCGCTTTTGCCATCGCATCATCATTTTCAGACGCGTCACCAACCATGATTTCCCAACCAATCTTGGTGAGGTTCTGTTCAATCGTTACCAGTTTTTTGCTATAGCCTGCGCGAATCTTCTGAATTTCGCGCATCCGCTTAATTGCAAGTTTTGTATCCTTATCCATTCGAATTCTCCTTGGCGGCAGGATGTGATGAGGTCATCTCATACCACAGATTATTAGATATTTCTAATATTTACGATCATTCAAATGGGTCAGGCGGGTAAGGTTTCAATAGCCCCGCCAATGCTTTTCCAAGCGTTGAAACCGCCGGGGATATGGGCGATGGAACGAAGGTCTTTTTCAGCGGCTTGAGCCATGGCCATGGCCGAACGTTCCCCCGCCGCGCAATAAAAAACAATGGCTTTCGCATCAATATTGGCGAGGCTGTTTAAATGCGTGTCCAACTGCCCGTAAGGCATATGCAGTGATCGGGGAATTTGCCCATGTTTATGGCGTTCACTGTCATCGCGAAGATCAACCAAGATTATGTCATCAGGGCGGTTGGCGGCAAGGTCATGGGCTTCCACCGATGGATATTCCCGCTGGCGTTCAAGGGTGATGCCCATTTTCATGTTTTCAGGCACCGCGACATCCATCATTTTGGGATTCGGCAGGTTCAGGTTGTTCATCAAATCAATATATTCATCACGGGAAGACACTTGCAGCCTTGGGTTATGGGCGCGTTCTTCGGCGATGGTGGTGACGTGATCGCCTTTATAATCATGGGCGGGATAGACCATCATATTATCAGGCAATTTCAGAAGTTTATTAAAGATGGAGTCATATTGCCGGCCAGCATCACCATTTTGGAAATCAGTCCGCCCCGTGCCACGGATCAACAATGTATCGCCGGTAAAGACGCGATCATCCATGCGGAAAGAATAACTGTCATCGGTATGGCCGGGGGTGTACATCGCCCGCAAATCAATACCTTCAATTGAGACTTTTTCATCATCGCTGACCCGCATCGACACCACATCAGTGGGGGATTCTTTGCCCATCACGGTGACGCAATTGGTGACATCGCGCAACGCCCCCATGGCGGTGATATGATCAGCATGGACATGGGTATCAATCACTTTGACCAGTTTTAAATCCAATTCCTGCATCAATTTGATATAGCGGTCTGTTTTTTCAAAAACAGGATCAATCAACAGCGCCTCACCACCGGAACGGCTGGCGATCAAATAGGTATAGGTTGATGATACGTTATCGAATAATTGACGAAAGATCATGATGGCCTCCTTTCTCTAGAGTAAGAAACAGAAGGCGATTTGACAAGATGGTCTGATTGCAAGGTGTTCTTATTGTTGGGAAATTGGTTTTAAATCTGATCAAAAAAGGCTTGGCTATCGGCCTTAATCGCGTCTTTCTTGGCATCATCCATTTTCGCCAAAGTGCGATAGGGCATCCCCATGCGGGGGTTATTCGAAAGGCGATCCTGATTGCGGATCAAGAAATCCCAATAAAGATAATTAAACGGGCACGCTTCTGTGCCGTTCTTTTGGCTGACCTTATAAGCGCATGATTTGCAATAGGTGGACATACGGTTGATATAAGCCCCGCTCGCCGCGTATGGCTTGCTGGCCAAATACCCGCCATCGGCAAATAAGGTCATGCCGCTGACATTGGGCAGTTCCACCCATTCATAAGCATCGGCATAAACCCCTAAAAACCAAGCGTTGACATCATCAGGTTTAATCCCCGCGATCAGGGCAAAATTCCCCAAGACCATCAACCGCTGGATATGATGGGCATAGGCGTTGTCGCGGGTCTCGGTCACGGCTTGCTTTAGGCAATTCATCTTGGTCTCTGCCGTCCAGTAAAATTCAGGCAAAGGACGCTGGGCATCAAGGGCGTTTTCAGCGGCATATTCCGGCATTTTCAGCCAATAAATGCCGCGTACATATTCCCGCCACCCCAGAATTTGTCGGATAAAGCCTTCCACCGCGTTTAACGGCGCAAACCCTTGCATATACGCTGTTTCAGCAGCTTTGATCGCGGTCATGGGGGAAAGCAAACCCGCGTTTAAATAAAGCCCAATATGGGCGTGATACATCCACGGCTCGCCTTCGACCATGGCATCTTGATAAGTGCCAAAAAGCGGCAGGCGTTCGGTGATAAACCGGTCTAATACAAGTTCCGCCTCCGCCCTTGTGGTGGCGAAATCAAAACCGTCAAGATGGCCAAAGTGATCATCAAAATGCTCAGCCACCAGCGCCAGCACCTCTTGGGTGATGGCATCGGGCGGGGTGATTTGGCGATGCGGCGGGTGCAGCCCTTCTTTAGGCGGTTGCCTGTTTTCGCTATCATAATTCCATTGCCCGCCAACGGGCTGATCGCCATCCATTAAGATTTGGTATTGCCGCCGCAATTCCCGATAGAAAAACTCCATCCGAAGGGATTTCCGGCCTTCCGCCCAATCGTTGAACTGCTCAATCGTGCTTAAGAACCGATCATCCTCCCTAATCTCAACCGTTTGATCAAAAGCATCTGACCAGCTGTCAAAGATGGATTTAAGGCGGTATTCACCAGGGGCGGTGACAATGATGCTGTCGATTTGATGGCGGGTGAGGGCGCGTTTCACTTCACTGGTAAAATCACCGGTGTTTTGCGGGTCATCGTAACGGATGTAATCAACGTGATGGCCAGCGGTTTTCAATTCTTCAGCGAAATGCCGCATCGCCGAAAAAATAAAGGCGATCTTTTTCTGGTGGTGATTGGCGTATCCTGCTTCGGCTTTAAGCTCCGCCATCAGGATGACGTCATCAGGGGCAATATCGCTTAGGCTTGAGATTTCAGGGCTGAGCTGATCACCAAGGATAAGACGTAAATGAGCCATCAATGATCCTTTTGGGCAGGATGATGCACAATTTTGATGTGCTAATATGTCCACTTGATAAAAATGTTTTGTTCAAACATTCTTATGATGTGAAAAGGGGGATAATCTCGGATGACCTCAGAACTATGGGGGATCTGAGGCCATCACCGGGGGAGATTAATAAGCTTGAAATATCGCTGTTTTGCGATGTTTCAACCCCTCTTTTCACGTTTTTCATTACAAAAAACTTATATTTTGATGGTCTGATAAAAAACAGCCTTAAGGCTTGATAAGGCCTTTGGCGTTTTTAAAAGATTGCAGGTCACGTGACCCTGTTAAAAACAGCGCCAATTGCATCTGTTCGCGCCATAATTGAAGCGCTTGATCAATGGCATCAGGGGTGATGTCACCGCTGTCATTTTCAACCGCCCTCAAGAAATGCCCCGCCGCCGCGATCATATCCGCCCCCAGCCATATGCCTTTGGCGGCATCAAGCCCATGACGGATACCGCCGGAAGCGATTAAGCGCGCGTTGAGCCGCGATTGCTGCCCTGATTGGTTTTGGACGTTTTTAAGGTCAATCAACGCGTCACAAGTGCTGATCCCCCAATCCAAAAACGGTGTCATCAAAGGGTTGTCGCCGTTTTGATGGCGCAGGGTTTCAATCCGTGTCCAATTGGTACCGCCCAAGCCCGCGACATCAATATACCGCACCCCAAGGGCATCCAGCCGCATCGCGACATCGCTGGTGATGCCCGCTCCGACTTCTTTAATAATCACCGGACAAGCGATGGTTTGCACCAAACGGGCAATCGCGTCTTCAACCCCATGCCAATCGCGATCGCCTTCGGGTTGGGCGGCTTCCTGCAAAGGGTTCAGGTGAATGGCAATGGCATCTGCCCCTAGCATATCAACAGCATCTTGCGCCATGTTCAGCCCATCTGGCCGTGCCAATTGCACGCCACCAAGATTGGCAATAATCGGAACATCAGGGGCGTTTTTTCGGATCACGTGCTGATCACGCTGGTTTTCAATGCTCGCGCGTTGTGAGCCGACGGCAAGCGCAACCCCATGTTTTTGCGCGGCAATGGCCAAGGCAGTGTTGATCGCATCGGCGCGGTCGGTTCCGCCGGTCATCGCCCCGATCATCAACGGCATGGCAAGACGGCGGCCAAGGAAACGGCAGGTCAGATCAATCTTATCCAAATCACATTCCGGCAGGGCGTTATGGCTCAACACCACGCGATCAAAGCCATTGCCATGGGCGGTTTGGGCATCTTCCCCACGGGCAAGATCAAGATGGGCATTTTTGCGATCAGCGGCTTTCGTCATGACGTGTTATCTCTTTTCCGGACTTGCGGTCTTCATCGCTTCAAGTTTACGCCGAAACGCCCCATCCACCAACATCATATGTGGCACGGTCAAGGCGGCAAGGCCGATAAAGATCACCTGCACCATGGCGGCATTAAAACTGATCTGGTCGCCCAAGATCACCAATGCGATGGCCATCATCACCCATGTCGCCAAGGTAAAGCCAAGGGTTAAGGGCAGAATACGCGCATCGGGCATAATCGCTTTTACCGCGTGGATGACCCGTGCCATATGCCGCGGCGTATGAACACAGCAAAAATAAAGGGCAAAGCCCGTCAAGGGCGGCAGCACGGCCAAGACCGCCCCTAATCCCGCAAATTCAAGCCAGCGGCGGCGGTATCGTGGGGTGATGATGGCGGCGATGGTATAGATCACCGAAGCGATGGCAAAAATCGCCACCATGGCTAAGAACAAAGACCAAAACGCCTCCAGTTCAGCCCCGCCCGTCAGCACGGTAAAGATCGGCTGGACAAGGGTTAAATGGGCAAGCGGGATGACCACCACCACCAACCCGCCGTGGCAGATGATCTGCGCGAAACGGGCAATATCAACATCAACCAAGAGTTTCTTTTTTTCTTTGTCTTTTTTGGGGGCGGCAGGCGGCGTCGCATCCCCCAGTCCGAAATGCACCATGCTGTAGAGCAAAAACATGGTCAGGCTAAAGACCGGTATCAACACCCAAACCAACACAACCAGCGCGGCGATAGCGATATATTGCAGGGAAAATTTAATGATCTGTCCCCGGCTTTTGCCATAGCCGGAAACCATGGCCACCGCCCCATCCATCGCGCCATGGGGCAGGCCAATAAAGACAACGGCGGCTAAGCTGAACAGCGCCAATGGACCAAATGTTTCGATCATCTTCTGATCATCCCCCACCTTTGATTAAGGCTTTTAAGAACGGGTATTTTGGCATGGCCATGATGACTTTCAAGCGCAAAAGATAATCCGCATCTCCGGTCATGAACCGCGCCATCTCATTGCCATTAAGGGCTTTGGCCATGGCGTGAAAAAGCCTCGGCGCCAATTGCGGTTGATTGCGAATGACTTTCAGGAATATCCGATCCATCCAAAGGTCAATCGCTTGATGCGGGGTCATCTGTTGCGGCATCTCACCTGATTTCAGATGGGACATGACGCGGGCGATTTGTTTTTGGATAAAGCCAAAAGCATAACCGCTGGATGGCCGGATCGCCCCGCCCCGCCCACCAATAGGCAAGCCCGTGCTATGGTCTTCGGGCATGAAACCCATGGGGATGGCGCCTTGTTCCCGCCGCAAGGTGATTTTCTCAGTGATGCCGTAATATTCTTCAAGATAGGCGGAAATGGCGGTTTCATAAAACGCGTTATCTTCAATCTGGGGGCTAAAGAGCGTCGATTCCACGAGTGCTTGGGTGGCTGAAAACGGCAAGACATAAATGAAATGGATGCCTCTCGATTGATCGCATCGGAAATCCATCAAAATCGCGGTCTCTGGGTCAAAAACAGGGCGGGAGACTTGGATTTCATGGCCGATAAAATGCTGGATCATCATCCCTTTCGGGATGGAATTGGGGCGGCTGTCAAAAATCTGCCCTGTGGTGATTTGGCCGTGGTCGGTGGTGATGCTGTTGGCGTGAGCGTTGAGTTCAATATCCGTCACTTGACCAGTGATCAGATCAACACCATGGGCGCGCGCTTGCTCGCGGCAATGGCTGAGCCATGCTTTGCTTTCAAGACAGGCATAGGGGCGATCATGGCTGGTTTGGGTCACGGCTCCCTTTGGGGTGATAATCTGCCAATGCGCCCATGTTTTCCGTGCCATGGCCAGCGCATCATCAGTTTCGCTATTGGGGAAAATCCCCCAAGCGTGGTCTTGCTTTTTGTCTTTCGGTTCAATGACGGCCAGTGTTTTATACGGCAATTGATGGGCGCGCCGTGCCAATGACAATCCCGCGCATCCGCCGCCAATAATCACCGCGTCATAATCATGATTTTTTGTGGAGTCTTGATGGGTCATGACGTTTGAGGGGGTGTGTTCGCAAGAGGAAGGCCAGCAAGGGGGCGATGCAATTCAGCGTGATGCGGCGGGATCGCCCCCAACCGTTTTGCCATAAAGGGCAGGGCGGTAAGGCTGGTCACCGCTTTGGTGGAGGTTGAGGTGACTTGTCGGCCAAGATGCCACGGGCTGCCTTGACGCGCCAATTGCACCCCGATTTGCCTGTACCCGCGGGCGGCGATTAAAATCGCGATATGGGCGCGCAACGGCAAGTAATTCAGCCCATGGATGGCGCTGTTGTAATAAACCTCCGCCAATCCTAAGAGATGCTGAACCCCGCCTCGGATGGTGTTGATCTGGTCTTGGTTTTGGTCAGGATTCATGGCGGCGGATTTAATATCATCGGCGGATAAGGAGCTGATCCATTCCGCGGGCAAATACCGCCGCCCCATTTCCGCGTCTTCGCGAATATCCCGCGCGATATTGGTCAATTGCATGGCGATGCCCAAATCAATGGCAAAAGGATAAGCCTCTTTGTCTTGGCAATTCAGGATATGGCACATCAACAGCCCCACCGTCCCCGCCACGTGATAGCCATAGCGCACCAATTCATCTTGGGTTTGCAGTGCCACCACATCCTGATCCATGATCAAGCCATCAATCAGCGATAAAATCACATCAAGGGGCAGGTGATGGCGTTCAATAAAAGGCATAAATCCGGCCAATTCACGGTCGTTTAACACAGCGCCGTTGTTAAGATGGTCACGCAACGCGGTTAAACGTTCCGCCCCATGGGGCAGGTCACCATCGGCCAGATCATCCAGCAATCGGCAAAATTGGTAGAGTTGCGCCGCGTTTTGACCCATCTCATCGCCCAGAAAACGCCGCGCCCAATGAAAGGTTCGTCCATTGGCTTTCAGGCTGGCTTCAGCGGCGGTGATGGTTGTACTTGTCATCCGATCCCCCGAATAGCAATTTGTGAGGTCAAGCGGCTGATGACTGGCGGTCATCTTCTTTGACCAGGGTTTCCACCACTTTAGCAGAACAAATCACCCCTGGCATCCCCGCTCCGGGATGCGCGCCCGCCGCGGCAAAATAGAGGTTCGGAATTTGCGGGTCACGGTTGTGATACCTGAACCATGCCGATTGTGAGAAAATTGGCGCGATGGAAAAGCCCGTGCCATGCATGGCGCGGTAATCTGTTTTGAAATCTTCAGGCGTCATCCAGAAATCTTCGGTGATGCTTTCTGAAATCCCCGGCATGATGGTGCGGTCAAGGGCGGCGACAATACGGTCACGCAGAACAGGTCCTTCTTTGTCCCAATCCTGCCCGCCTTGCAAATTCGGCACCGGGCACAGCACATAGAAACTATCGCATCCTTCGGGGGCGAAACTGGCATCAGTGGCGGTGGGGCGATGAACATAAAGCGAGAAATCATCGGCCAAAATTTTATGGTCGAAAATATCCTTCAGCAATTCTTTATACCGAGGCCCCATCCAAATCGTATGATGGGCAACATCAGGAAAGGTTTTGGTGCTGCCAAAATAAAGCACATAAAGCCCCATGGAATAATGGGTCATGGATTCTGGCAAGGCTTTCTTGGGGCGCGCATGGGGGGCGGGCATCATCTGGCTATAGACTGTTGGCGGGTCGCCGTTACAAATCACGCGGTCCGCCTTAAAAACAGTGCCATCCATGGCCACCGCCCCTGTCGCGAGTCCATTTTCAACGGTGATGCTGTCAATATCCACCCCTAATGTGATGGTGACGCCCGCGCGTTCCATCAAGCCTTTTAATTCCGCCACCAATTTGCCGGTGCCGCCCATGGCGAACCATACGCCCCAGCGGCGTTCAAGGTAATGAATGAGGGTATAAATTGATGTTGTGGTAAAGGGATTGCCCCCCACCAGAAGCGGGTGAATCGAAAACGCCTGCCGCAACAAAGGGTGCTTTATATGACTGTTCACCATCTGGGCGACCGTCATATAGCTTTTTAATTTCAGCAATGATGGCACTTGCTTCATCATGGTGAAGAATTTGGTAAAGGGTTTATCCGCCAGTTTTTCAAAGCCCACATCAAAAATATCTTTCGATGCTTTCAGCAGATTGGCGTATCCCTTTTTGTCATCAGGGTTGAAACGGTCAATCTCCGCCATTGTGTCTTCGACCGTGGCGCGATAATCAAATTGCTCACCGCCATCGAAATAGAACCGATACCATGGGTCGAGGGGGACAAATTCCACATGGTCTTCACGTTTTTCGCCAAAAAGTTCAAACAATTCGTCAAATAAGAACGGCGCGGTGACAACCGTGGGGCCCCCATCATGGCGAAAGCCGCCACGTTCAAAAACACGCGCCCGCCCGCCAATAGAATCCAGCCGTTCCACCAAAGTGACGTCATATCCCATGGCGCGCATCCGTAACGCTGAGGCAATGCCGCCGAAACCCGCGCCGATAACCAGTGCGGATTTGCCGTTTGATGGAGGGGTTTTGGTCTTCATGGGGTTGTCTTCTTTGCTTCTAAGAGCGGTTATTTCATCAAGCACAAAAGCATTACAAGGGCAATGCCTTCGGCTGTTATTCAGCGGCGTGCTGAAGGGATGCTGAACATACTTTATTCAGCAAAGATTGCACCGGCGCAACAATATCAATCAATTCTTCCGGCACGGTGGAGGCTTTATGTTCGGCATCGCGCAAAATGCCGGTCATCATCTCACAGGTGATTTTAATGGCAGAAGACGACAAGATGCGGTTATGCCAATAGCCCGCGTCTTGGTGATCACCGGAATTAAGCCATTGGTCAAAACGATCGGCATCATCAGACATCAATGTATTGCGGAAGGTCACAATAACGCCATTAGGGGCGCGGCGCACCAGATCAGACGCTGGGTTTAACGCGCCATCTTCACCCAAAACATTCAAAATATCATTGGCCACCTGATAAGCGGTGCCAACAGCATCAAAATAATCAGAAACAGGCTTCACCAGATCATCACGACCCGCGACAATCGCCATGCCTTCAACCGGCGCGATAAACAACGGCGCGGTCTTGCCACGGATGATTTTGAGGTAATCGTTCCATTCCGGATAACGCTTCATCTCAAATTCCATGGCTTGGCCAGATGTTGTGTCCTTCATATGCTTGGCAAGGACGCTGACCAATTCAGGGGTACGTGAAAGCGTTGCGGCTTGGGCGGCGTAATTGAAACTTTCACCAATCAGCCAATCCCCAAGCGCCAAGGCGGTATCACGCCCGAAAGCAGCCCAAATTGAAGGCCGATCACGGCGGCAAGTATCGCCATCCGAAATATCATCATGGATGAGCGAGGCGTTGTGCATCACTTCGATGGCGGTCGCCCAGTAAAGGCCAATATCGCCTTGGATGTTCAATGATTTTGCGGTTGAGAGCGCCAGCCCTGCGCGCATCATTTTACCGGTGTCTTGGAAATGGTGCTGGGCGGCTTGGCCAAGAGCTTCGTTGTTTTGGGGAAGATTGGCTTTAATAAGACTTAAAACAAATTTGCGAGGGTCATTGGATTGCGCTGGTGTTACGTTCAGCGAGGATGTTTGTGCCAATTGAAGCATCAGATCATTCATTTCAACCCCCCTCAATCTATCAATTAAAAGAAAGAAAGTTCAGGCCGCCATAGGGGCGGCCTGAACCATGTCATTAGGACTTAGCTTCGCTTTCAGCAACCGCTACGCTCCAGATGATCACACCGAAGGCGATCTTGTTCAGAACGTCAGCAAGGTTGTAGATTACGTTCAGGCTTTCCATTGACGCTGTGTTTGTCATGTAACCGAAGACGTAACCCAATGGGTAAATCGCCCAACCGATTGAAACAATCCAACGCATTGTTGAGAAAGCTGACTTAACTGAGTCAGGTGCCTGGTCTGCATTCATCTTGCCAGCTTCACCAGCGAAGACTTCATACAGAATGTAGGCCCAACCAGCCATACCGATTACAAAGCCGAGTGTTACGTTAATGTAACCAGCTTCACCAGCATAACCACCGATCAACATGACCAGTGTACCGATCATCAGACGCCAGAAGATACCGCTTGCAACAGTACCGATCGCGCGCAGGATCAGGTAGAATTCTACCATCAGCAGCGGCACAGTGATCAGCCAGTCGATGTAACGATATACAGTTGGTGTATCGCCTGTTGCTACCCATACGTCACGCATATAGAAGTAGTGAACAGCAGCGATGAATGTCACCATACCTGATACGGTCAGTGATGTTTTCCACTTAGCTGAAACACGGCTGGTTTCGAGCCAGAAGAAAGCTGTTGAAGCCAAAAGGGCCATTGAAATAAGCCAGAATGAGATACCAACGAAATCATCCTGAGCAAGGTTTTCAGCAGCTGAAGCAACTGCTGGGACTAGAGACAAAGCAGCTGCCGGGACAGCGAACTTAGCCATTTTATTTAGCATCTTAATCATTAGATACTCCTCAACGTTGAGTTTTCTAAAAATTGCACAGGATTTGGGGGCCTGTGCAGTCTTACGTAATGAATTATGTCTAAAAAGAGGCGGGGCAATAAAAGGTATTAATTTTTTTGTAATTTTTTTGTTAAGTATCTGTAATTAAACAAAATTAATTATTAAATAATTGTAAATTTTTTAACAAAACCTATGTTATTATAAGCCAAATGAGGTCGTTTTAGGCATCATTGACATCAGAATGAGCGCAAAAGGAGCAGCATGATGGATACAGTTTTAGTCGGTGGGTTTAGTGTACTGGCGGTGATGGGTGCTGTTTTTTTCCTGCAACATAAGATCAATACAGCCGATATTATGCCCAATACCAAAAAGATGCTGAACTTTGGGTTGGTGATCATGATCATTGGCGCGGCGGCCATCGCCATTGATTGGCATAGCTCTGTTTGGCTGGCCAACCGATAATCGGGCGTTTGCTAATATATAGGCCGAAGAATACGCTCATCATATTATGGGCCGATTAATACCCTAAGTTATTAACCTGGGCTTTTTATTGGGCTTTTAAGTGGGCTTGGTCTTCGGATTACGGTTTAAAAATCCATTCACTTCATATAATAAGGTCATGAAAGGATACATCATGACAAAAACAGCATTTCTTTTTCCCGGACAAGGCTCACAAACCGTTGGCATGGCGCAGGATATGATCGCCCATTCAAAAGCCGCGCAAGATGTCATGGCCTCAGTTGAAGAGGCTTTGGGGGCTGAATTGGCCAGCATCATGAAAGATGGCCCTGCTGATGATCTGAAAATGACCAGCAATGCCCAGCCTGCTTTGATGGCCTCGGCTTTATGCGTGACCCGCGCTTTGGAAGAAGCTTCCGGCAAAACCCTTGATCAAATGGGTGATGTGGTGGCGGGCCATTCTTTGGGCGAATACGCCGCTTTAGCCGCGGCAGGGGCAATTGATATTAGCACCGCCGCCAGTTTGTTGCGGTTGCGGGGCAATGCTATGCAGGATGCTGTTCCTGTCGGTGAAGGGGCAATGGCGGCTTTATTAGGCGCAACAATTGAACAAGCCCATGATATTACCGCGGCGAAAGAATGGACCGCTTTGGATATTGCCAATGACAACGCCCCGGGGCAGGTGGTGATCAGTGGCGCGGTTGCTGAAGTTGACGCTGCCCTTGAAATCGCCAAAGAGATGGGCATCCGCAAAGGCGTCAAATTGCCTGTGAGCGCGCCGTTCCATTGCCGTTTGATGGCGCCTGCCGCTGATGCCATGGCGCGGGCGCTGGCTGGGGTGACATTGCATCCGCCAAGCTTGCCTGTTTATTGTAACGTCACCGCCAGCCCGATCAGCGAACCTGCTGTTCTGCGTGAAAACCTGATTATTCAGGTTACTGGCATGGTGCGTTGGCGCGAAACATTGTTGAATATGGCGGATGCGGGCATCACGCGCTTTGTTGAACTGGGCACTGGCAAAGTGCTGACCGGTTTGGTCAAGCGCACGCTTCCCGACGCGGAAGCCATGAATATTGAAACACCAGAAGATATGGATGCGTTTTTATCCAGTCTTTAATCGTTAATCCGAACTTGCCTTCGACCGTAAGGCTTTATGGGGGATATTATGTTTGATCTATCAGGACGTGTGGCCTTAATCACCGGCGCAACCGGCGGCATTGGGGCAGAAATTGCAAAATCGCTCCATGGCCAAGGGGCAGAAGTGATCTTAACCGGTACTAGACAAGCGGTTCTCGACGATCTCGCGTCAAGTCTTGGGGGGCGTTGCCATGCCATGACGGCGAATTTATCTGACCGTGATGATGTCGCGGGGCTGGCGGATCGCGCGGCGGAAGCGGCGGGCAAACCTGTTGAAATTCTGGTCAATAACGCTGGCATCACCCGCGATGGGCTGATGATGCGGATGAAAGATGAAGATTGGGATACGGTGATGGAGGTTAATCTGACCTCAGCCATGATCCTTTCGCGTGCTGTATTAAGAGGCATGATGAAAAATCGCTGGGGGCGGATTATCCAGATGTCTTCCATTGTTGGATATACAGGCAACCCGGGTCAGGCCAATTACGCCGCTTCAAAGGCGGGCATGGCCGGCTTTACCAAAGCCTTGGCGGCGGAAGTCGCCTCCCGCGGGATTACCGCCAATCTGATCGCCCCGGGCTTTATCAGCACACCGATGACCGATGCCTTGACCGATGATCAAAAAACCAACCTGTTGAGCGGTGTTCCCGCCGGACGGCTTGGGGAAGCCAGTGAGATTGCCGCCGCGGTGGCGTATTTAGCCAGTGAAGAAGCTGGTTATTTGACGGGGGCAACATTGCATATCAATGGTGGCATGGCGATGCTATAAAACAACATCTTGTATTAACCGCCTAAAAAAGGTTAAAAATAGATGTAATCCAAGGGTAGTCATGGCGGAAATTATCTGCTACTACCCCCACATACTTGGACTAAGTCCAAGCCCGTTAACTAAACCCGTTGCTAGGGGAGCACAAAATGAGTGACATTGCTGATCGCGTAAAAAAGATTGTTGTTGAACATCTCGGCGTTGAAGAGTCCAAAGTTGTCGAAAGCGCGAGCTTCATTGACGATCTTGGTGCAGACAGCCTCGATACTGTTGAACTGGTTATGGCATTTGAAGAAGAATTCGGTTGTGAAATTCCTGACGATGCCGCTGAAAAGATCCAATCTGTTCAGGACGCTGTTGATTTCGTATCAGCCAACGGCTCTTAAATCAAAATCATAAACTATCGGTGTTGTTATGACGCGCGTCGTTGTTACAGGCATGGGCATTGTTAGCCCTCTTGGTGTAGGGTTGGATCACAATTGGTCCTCTTTGCTGGCTGGCCAAAATGGATTTGGCAAAATCGATAGTTTTGAAGTTGATGACCTACCTTGCCAAATCGCGGGGATGATCCCCCGCGGTGATGGCACAAACGGCACTTTCAACCCTGATCTTTGGGTTGAGCCGAAAGACCAGCGTAAAATTGATCCGTTCATTCTCTATGGTATTGTCGCCGCGCAAATGGCGGTTCAAGATTCCGGATGGGTGGCTGAAACCGAAGAACAGAAATGCCGCACAGGGATTGTCATCGGTTCAGGGATTGGCGGTCTTCAGACCATTTATGAAACCGGAAAATTAATGGATGAACGCGGCCCACGCCGGATCAGCCCATTTTTTATCCCATCATCGCTGATCAACCTGATCTCTGGTCAAGTTTCCATTAAATATGGCTTTAAAGGCCCGAACCATTCGGTTGTGACCGCGTGTTCCACTGGATCGCACGCCATTGGTGATGCCGCGCGGCTGATCAAATATGGTGATGCTGATGTCATGGTGGCCGGTGGCGCGGAAGCGGCGATTTGCCGGTTGGGCATGGGGGGCTTTGCCGCCGCCCGCGCGCTTTCAACAGGCTATAATGATACGCCTGAAAAGGCCTCCCGCCCGTGGGACAAAGGCCGTGATGGCTTTGTTATGGGTGAGGGCAGCGGCATTGTGGTGCTGGAAAGCTATGAACACGCCAAAGCCCGCGGTGCTAAAATCTATGCTGAGATCAAAGGTTATGGTCTTTCGGGTGATGCCCATCACATCACCGCGCCTGCCGAAGATGGTGATGGCGGGTTCCGCGCCATGCAGGCGGCATTGAAAGATTCCGGCCTCAAGCAAGATGATATTGATTACGTTAATGCCCATGGCACTTCCACGCCTTTGGGGGATTTGATCGAAGCGGGCGCCGTCAAACGCTTGTTTGGTGATGCGATGGCGAATATGTCCATGTCCTCCACAAAGAGCGCGACTGGGCATTTGCTGGGCGCGGCGGGCGCGATTGAAGCGATTTATTCGATCATGGCAACCAAGACCAATATGGTGCCGCCGACCTTGAACCTTGATGACCCTGCTGATGAAGTCGCGGGGCTTGATCTGGTGCCGCATCAATCAAAAGAGCGTGAGGTTCGTAACGCCATGTCCAATTCCTTTGGTTTTGGTGGCACAAACGCTTCGCTTGTTGTCGGCAAGCCTGACTAATCACTTTCTCTATTTCAGGTCTTTTGGCACGGTCTTGTTTTGGTATAGACTGATGCCATGACAAGCCATGACGCGCCGCCTGACCAAGGGCCAGACAACACCTCTTCCCCACCATCATCACCGCCCCCCAAAGGACGGCGGCTTTTTGGCGTTGGGTTTTACGCGCTGTTGATCATGCTGGCGGGGATGGCGGGGGGCTGGCTTTACACCGCCTCGATTTTGAACCGCCCCGCGATATTTTCGAGCGACCAAGTGATTATCATCAAGCCCGGGGCAGGGCGTGTTGCCATCAGCGCGATTTTAAACCATGTGGGGATTCCGCATCCGCTTTGGGTCATGCGGCTTGAAGAGCTTCGCCGGGGGGATGCGTATCTGCCGAAAGCAGGGGAGTTTGCCCTGCCTCAAGGCGTGTCTTTATCCGGCGCGATGGATATTATCCACCAAGGCCAATCCATCCAGCATCAATTCACCCTTCCCGAAGGGTTGGCAAGCGCCGAGGTGGTGGCGCGAATCAACGCCGATACTCGCCTGTCCGGCACCATCACCCCGCAACCTGCTGAAGGCACGTTATTGCCAGAAACTTATGCTTTTCTGCGCGATGCCAGCCGCAATCAGATGCTTCAGCGGATGCAACAAGCCCAAGAGATCAGCTTCGCATCCCTATGGGCATCGCGGGCGAATAACCTGCCGTTCGACACGTTAGAAGAAGCGATTATCCTCGCCTCAATCGTGGAAAAGGAAACAGGCCTTTCGGGGGAGCGGGGCAAAGTCGCCTCGGTCTTTATCAATCGGCTGAAGGCGGGGATGCGCCTGCAATCAGACCCCACCGTGCTTTATGGGCTGACCCAAGCGGGGATTGAGGTTGAAACCTTGCTCCGGCGGCATTGGAAACATAATTCACCGTGGAACACCTACCGGATTGATGGCCTGCCGCCCACGCCAATTTGCAACCCCGGGGTGGCGGCGATCAAAGCGGTCTTGAACCCCGATGACACCGGCTATTATTATTTCGTGGCCGATGGCAAAGGTGGTCATAATTTCGCCAAAACCTTGGCGGAACATAACCGCAATGTCCGTTTGTACCAGCGGATGAAAAAAAATCAGAATTAATCAAATTTTCCTGTTTTCTTAACGGTATTTTAACTTTTTATTGTTACGATTGATTCTCAGTAATGTTTTTTAAGCGTGTTCGGGCATCGTCCGAGGGAGGGGCTTTTTCCCTGAAAACGCCAGTGTTTTACCCAATTTTTTTTGAGTGATGGTGACGGTTTTGTCACGGGTG
>CALFYS010000079.1 GCA_937952245.1 uncultured Alphaproteobacteria bacterium
CGGAATTGAATCGATGAGCCAACATAGGCTTCATGCTGTTTGCGGGCGGGAATACTGACGCCGTCCATGGCATCAAACCGCGCGAAAAGCCGATCATAAAGACTGTTCCAACGGGCGATATTCTGATCAAGCCGCGGCAGCTGCGCCCGCAAAATCGCCGCCCGCAAATGATCCATCCGGCCGGAATAATTCGGCTGTTCCAACCGGACTTTTTGGAAAACATCTTCGGCGGGGATCGCGCCATGGCGACCATAGAGCATATACGAGCCGGAGGAGACCACCGCCCGCGCCGCCAATTCCGCGTCATTGGTGGTCAAAAGCCCACCTTCGCCGGAGTTCATATGTTTATAGGTCTGGGTGGAAAACGCCGCGACTTTGCCAAAATTGCCTGATTTAATCCCCCGCCATGTCGCCCCCATGGTATGGGCGCAATCCTCCACCAAGGTGATACCATGCCCGTCACAAATGCTGACAATTCTGTCCATATCGGCGATATGCCCCCGCATATGCGACAGCAACAAAACCTTCGCGCCGGAGGCTTGGGCTTTTGCCTCTAGGTCATCGCAATCAATGTGATAATTTTCGTCAATTTCAATCAACACCGGTTCCGCCCCGACATTGTGGATCGCCCCCGGCACCGGCGCCAGCGTATAGGCATTGGCCAAGACTTTATCCCCCGGCTTCACCCCACACACCCGAAGCGCCAGCGCGATGGCATACCCGCCGGAGGTGCAGGCCAAGCAATAATCCGCGCCTTGATAGCGGGCGTAATCCTGTTCCAAGAGGCTGGCTTCCGACATCTCGCCTTCCGCCAGATTATAGCGATGCAACCGCCCGGTTTGGAGAATTTCAACAGCGCGGTTGATGCCATCTTCAGGAATGGCTTCTTGTTGCGTAAACGGCTTTGCAAAATCGGTCATAGCATCCCCCATGGCATCCCCCATGGCATCCTTTTGTCCTTCAAATTACCATGCCTGAAAACATCGCCAAGCGAAACGATTTTTGTTTCCTTTTGTGGTGGAAATTGTACGCTATCAGAACCGTTTGATTTTGGGGAATGTCGGGTAGCGGAAGATGGCTGAAAACAATCAGATCAACACCTTGGGGCAGAAGTTTGCCGGACAGGGCAGCCGGTGGCGCGATGATTTTATCTATCGCCCGGGGCATCAGACGCTGGTGGTCAACGCCAACACCGCCCTCGGGCTGGAGCTTGCCGCCCAAGACCAGATCAGCATCGAAGACCGTGAAGGCGGCCAGCCCATCACCATCATTGCCAGCGGCGCAAACCTGACCGCAACGTTAAGCCTGCCCGAAGGCATGACACCCGCGCCCTTTGCCGGCGATCTAGCGGCGTGGCTTGCCCCTATTTTGGGGGCGGAACAAATGGCCTTGGCAAAAAGCTTGCCGGAGCCGGTGGTGCTGAGCTCATCCCAATCGCCGGTGGCCATTACCGCGCTTCAACCGGCCCAGATCATCATCATCAGCCATGGGGAGGCGGGGGCAGAGATTCCGCCGGGCCCCCTTGATATATTCTTGGCGAAAGCATCGCGCCAGAACCAAAGCCATTTTGATTTGCCAGACCCATTGGCCGCGCTGAAAGATGACTTTACCGTCGCCGCCGCCGGTGGCCGTGCTTATCAGGTCAAGAAAGGCGATTACATTCAGATTATTGATGGCCAAGGGCGGCAATGCACTGATTTCCTCGCCTTTTCGCAAGCCGCGCTGGATGGCGGGTTGGAACGGTTTATCGATTCCACGGCGACGCGATCGATGATCGGTCACGCCTATCCGCAACCGGGGATGGCGTCAAAATTCTTTGACCAAGATTTGACCCCATTGGTTGAGATTGTCCAAGACACCTGCGGGCGGCATGATACGTTTGGCCATGCCTGCACGGCGCGGACGTATCACCTGCAGGGCTATCCCGACCATGATAATTGTTCGGATAACATCAGCCGTGAGATGGCGGCGTATGATGTGGCCAGCCGCGCGTCTTGGCCGGCGATTAATTTCTTTTACAACACCGAAATTGCCCACGGCGGGGTGATCCGCTCCGATGATGGATGGTCACGCCCCGGCGATTATATTTTGATGCGGGCGATGACGGATTTGGTCTGTGTTTCCACCTCTTGCGCCGATGACCTGTCGCCCATTAACGGCTGGAACCCCACCGATATTCAAATCCGGCTTTATGATCAATCCGAAGATTTCGACCGCCAATCCAGTTTCCGCACCTCAGTCCGGAGTTTGCCTGTCATGACCCGTAAATCACCGCTTGCCCCCGTCACCGAAGAACTGACCCGCCATTTTACGGCGGCGAAAGATGTTTGGATTCCCGCCAAGTTCAATGGCCATGGCCCTGTTGAAGAATTTTGGGCGACCATGGATGCCGCCAGTATCCAAGACCTGTCGCAATTGCGGAAATTTGACATTGCGGGGCCTGATGCCGTCCCCTTTGCTGATTACGCTTTCCCCCGCAACATCAACCGCCTTGATATTGGGCGTTGCGGCTATTCCACCTTGCTCAACCATCATGGCGGGGTGATTGATGATGGGATTTTATTCCGCCTTAATCAAAACCTGTTCCGCTGGACGGGCGGCAATGAAAAGGCTGGCGATTGGTTAAGGGGGCTGGCCGAAGACCAGAAATTTAATGTCGTGATCAGGGAGACCAGTCCGCATCTTGCCAATATGGCGGTGCAAGGCCCAAAGGCCAAAGCCATCCTCGCCCCTTTGTTCACCAGCCCTGAAACCTGGCCTAATCTTTCGGAATTAAAACCGTTTAATTTTACCCATGTGCAAACGAATAATGTGCAGGCGATGCATGACAGAAGCCTGACCGCCATTATCTCCGCCACGGGCTACACCGGCCAACCCGGCTATGAGTTGTTTTGCAGCCCTGATGATGCCCCTGCCCTTTGGACGATGATCCTTGAAGCGGGCGCGCCAGAAGGGATGCTGCCCATGGGCTTGGAAGGGTTGGAATTATGCCGCCTTGAAGCTGGGTTAGCAGCCTCCGGCGCGGAATTTGATAGCCATCAAACGCCTTTTGTGGCGGGATTGGGCTTCACCGTCCCGCTTGATAAAAAGCAAGGTGATTTTGTGGGGCGCGCCGCTTGTGAAGCTGATCAACAGAACCCTCGTCACCAGACGCTTGCCATTGACATTGAAGGCCAATGGGTACCGCAACAAGGGGCGGAAATTTTTGACGGTGAAAGCACGGTGGGGCATATTACCTCCGCTTGTCTTTCGCCGAAGAAAGGCCATGCCCATGGCCTCGCGCGGGTGGTCAGCACTCTCAGCAACCCTGATGTCGAAATTGGGCAATTGGATAATCACATGAAGCGGCTGAAGGCTCGTCTTCACTTTAAATAAAATCAACGTCATTACCGAAAAGGATTGATCATGGCGCATCATCGGATCCGTAAATTCAACACCAAAGAAACCTATCCTGAACAGAGTCTTGATAATGATCTGTGTCAGGCGGTTGTCACCGAAGGCGGCAAGACCGTCTGGATGCGGGGGCAATGCCCGCAAAACTTGGATGATGCCGTGAATATTGACAGCCATGACCCTTCGGAACAGACCCATAAAGTCATGCAGAATATTCGGCAATTGGTCGGTGAAGCCGGCGGCGATATGAGCCATGTGGTGAAATTGGTCGTCTATATCACCGATGTTCGTCACCGTGAGGCGGTGTATCGCACCATGGGGGAATATATCAAAGGCGTGCATCCGGTTTGCACGGGATTGGTGGTGCAAGCCTTGGCGCGACCGGAATGGTTGGTTGAAATTGATGCCACCGCTGTTATCCCTGATGAGGTGTAAATCATGACCTTTTCGATTGTGGCGCGTTGCGCGGAAACAGGGCAATTTGGCATGGCGGTATCATCGTCATCACCGGCGGTGGCGGCGCGCTGTGCCTATGCCCAAGCCGGGGTTGGCGCGGTCGCCAGCCAGAATATCACCGACCCGCGATTAGGCGGCAAAACCCTTGCCGCCATGGCCAATGGCCAAACCGCCGGTGACGCGGTTGCCGCTGTTATCGCCGATGCGGAATACACTGAATTTCGGCAATTGCTGGCGGTGGATTGCCATGGCAATACCGCCATCCATTCCGGTCAAAATTCATTGGGGATTCATACCGAGTTCAAATCAAAAGACGCGGCGGCGGCGGGGAATCTCTTGGCCAATGACACCATCCCTGAAGCCATGGTCACGGCGTTCCATGACGCTTCGGGCCATTTAGGCGATCGCCTGATTGCCGCCATGCGCGCCGCCCTTACCGCTGGTGGGGAGGCAGGGCCCGTTCATTCCGCGGGGTTATTGCTGGTGGATGAACAGGACTGGCCATTGGCGGAATTGCGCTGTGACTGGACAGAAGATTGCCCCATTGAAGCCATCGCCACGGCGTGGGATGTCTATAAACCGCAAATGGCCGATTATGTGACCCGCGCCCTTAAGCCCGATGCCGCCCCTAGTTATGGTGTGCCCGGTGATGAATAAAGGTCGACGAATGAAGGTTGACAAATAAAAGCTTTAAAGCCCTTCGACCAAGCGCGCGTTGAGGGCATCCAACATGGCGTCACAAGCCGCCAATTGATCAAGGCTGACATATTCATCAGGCTTATGCCCTTGCGCCATTGACCCCGGCCCGCACACAACGGTTGGCACCCCAAGATCACGGGTAAACAACCCCGCTTCCGTGCCAAAGGCAACTTTGATGCGGTCGTTATGCCCCGTTAAAGAGGACACCAATGCCACAACATCTTCATCCAAACCTGTTTCCAGCCCGGGATAGGCATTGGTGATGTTAAAGCGCAAATCCGCTTGCGGGGCTTTGGCTTGCGCCGCGGCGATAATCGGCTGCATGGCTTGTTCTAATCTGTTGAGGATGGCTTGCGGGTCATCCGCCGCCAGATTGCGGATTTCAAATTTAACCTCGGCGTGATTAGGGACAATATTAAGCGCAACACCAGCGTTAATGATGCCCGCGTGCAGCGTTGTGTACGGAATATCATAAGCATCATCACGCGCGCCATGGCTGGCCAGTTCATCCTGAAGACGGCGAATTTCAGCGATCAAATCGCAAGCGATATGGATGGCATTGACCGCTTGCGGGGCTAAGGCCGAATGGGCTTCCGCGCCTGTGCAATGCGCTTCAATCGCGGTTTTGCCTTTATGCCCTGTGGCAATCGCCATATGGGTTGGCTCTCCGACAATGCACATGGCGGGGCGGATCGGGGCTTGTTGCAGCATCTCAATCATTGACCGGACGCCAACACAGCCAATTTCTTCATCATAAGAAAACGCCAAATGAAGCGGAGATGTTAACGGCAATTCAGCGGCTTTTAACCCCGCGGCAAGGGCGCTGGCCACAAAGCCTTTCATATCCGCCGTCCCCCGCCCATAGATCAAGCCATTATCTTCCACGGCTTGAAACGGCGGCTTTGTCCAATCCTGACCATCGACAGGCACCACATCGGTATGGCCTGAAAGCATGACGCCGGATTGGTCTTGAGGCCCAATGGTGGCATAGAGATTGGCTTTCTGGCCGGTATCATCTTCAATGATCTGGCAGGCCACGCCTTTATCATCGAGGCGCGAGGCGCAATAATCAATCAACGCGCGATTGGGATCACGGCTGACCGAAGGAAAAGCGATTAAATCAGCAAGGATTTCAGTTGTATCTGTTTTTGTGTTGATCATGGCAAATCAAGCCTAAACAGATCAGCGGCGATCAGCAATATGACTGGCAAGATATTTGGCATCTTCCCAGACCCCCCAGATAAATGATGACCCCCGCATGGACAGCCACGGCAGACCCAGAAAATAAATCCCATCGGCTTTGGCAACACCGCGATTGTGATCAGGCTTGCCCTGATCATCAAAAGCATCCGCCTGAAGCCATGAGAAATCCTGAACATAACCTGTTGCCCAGATCACCGTCTTAATCCCGCGTTCGGCAAGATTGATTGAGCGAATAGGATTGGTCAAACATTCCGGATCAGCACCGATAATTTTGGCGTCTTCCTCAAGCGGCAGATCAAGGCCATTAGCCTCAACATAGGCATCGGCCTCCGCCAAAAGACCAAGATAATTTTCATCGCCATCGGCAATGTTTTTCGCCAAATCATCAGCAATCGAAAGCGTGCCGTTATCATACGCGCCGGTCATGCCCAACAGCACCATGCCGCGTTCAGCAAATTTTCTGAAATCAACGGTTTTGCCGCCATACGCCCCTGAAACCGCAATCGTCACGTGTTCTTTGCCCGCGGGCGGGGTTTTCATCTGCCATTTGCCCAAACTGCCCAGCCACCAGACAAAATCTTTCCCGCGATATGACCGCGGCGGCCGATCATGGGGGCCAATCGAAAGATAAACCTCACGTCCTGAACGCAGCAATTCATCCGCGATTTGTGAGCCAGAAGACCCAGCCCCCACCACCATCACCGCGCCTTCTTCAAGCTGTTCAGGGTTGTGGTAATCAAAAGAATGGATTTGCGAAATGGCCCCTTCAGGGATAATCGGCGGGATCACCGGAATTTGAAAAGGCCCTGTTGCCGCCACCACATGATCAGCATGGATCTCACCTTTAGATGTTGTGACGTGATAGCCGCCTTCAGGCAAAGGCGTGGCGGCGGTGACATCAACCCCGCAATGGATGGGGCTGTCGATTTGCTTGGCGAAATCTTCAAAATAGGCGGTGACTTCATCCTTACCAGGGAAGCCATCAGGATCACTGGAAAATTCCCTAGCGGGGAAGCGATCATGCCAAGCGGGGCCGTTCATCACCAGACTATCCCAGCGGGCATTACGCCAGCGTTCAGCGATTGAATCGCGTTCCAGCACGACATGGTCAATGCCTTGGTCCCTGAGATGGGCGCTCATGGCCAAACCCGCTTGACCAGCACCCACCACCACTGTGTTTACCCGTTGCGGAATCATGCGCTGGCCTCACCTGTTGTCAGCCGCGCCATATGGCGGGTGAAATCCCAAATCGTGCCTTCCAACGCGTCAGGGGCAAGCGGCGCCATGGGGCGATGCGCTGTTTTGGTATTTTTCTGCATGGCTTCCAACGTCGCTTTATCTTCGGCGTTAAATTCATGGGCAAGGGCGATATATTCGGCTGTTTCCGGCAGGTCATCCGCCCCTTCTTGCACCAAAACCCCCATCTTGATATTGACGGTTTCAGAAGATTCCGGCAGCAGGATCAAAAACACCGCGCAATTCGGCCCAACCGTAATCACAAAATTCGGATAGACATTGAACAGCACCGATGATCGGCGTTCTTGTTCAGTCAGGTCTTCAGGGAAGGGCTCACGTTGCGGGAAGGTCGGATCATAATTTGACCGATACGCGGTGAACCCCGGTCCTGAGGCAAGCTTTTCACAAAGCCGCGTTGGCGTGACGTGATCAAGAGTTTTGGCGTGGGTGATCGACAAATGATACCCTTCCATGAAATTTTCAATCAGCGATTTCCAATTGGTTGACCATTCTTCAAACCAAGTTTCGGTGCTGTGGCGTTCTTCGGGATGGTAGTTTTTCAGATAAGGCAACATCCCTTCCAATTGCGGGGCCAAAGGCGCGGCCGTTCCGCTGGTGTTTACAAAAACAAACCCCAGCCATTCTTCAACTTTAAATTCAGGCAAAGAACAAGCGGCAGGGTCAAACCCTTCAACACCATCCATATAAGGGGCTTTGTTCAACTGGCCATCGAGATGATAACTCCACGCGTGGTAAGGGCAGGTCAAGACAGAAGCCTTGCCCTTGCCTTCCACCAAAGCCATGCCGCGATGACGGCAGACATTGGAATAAGCACGGATATTTTTTTCACGATCGCGCAAGACCACGACATTTTCATTGCCGATGGTGACCGTCATATATTGCCCTGTCTTGGTGATCTCACTGGCATGACCGGCGCAAACCCATCCTTCGGCAAAAACCTTGGTTTTTTCCAATTCAAACAGGTTTGGGTCGGCATAATACCACCCGGGCATGGAATGAGGGGCGCGGGATAAATCCTCCGCCACCGCTTTCAGCAGCGTAAACTGATCCTGATCAAGTGGCATGATAAACCCTATGACTTTTGCTGTTGATCAAAAAAGGAAGCCCCTTTAGGCAATTGCGGCATGGGCATATCATATGGCACCGCCCGCACTTGGCCTTTATCTTCACCACGAACAATCATGCCTTGGTCTTTGGTTGGCACGGGTGAAGGTGAAATCGGCATGGCATCCGCCGCGCTATAAACACAGATATATAACGTCCGTGGCGCGTCCGAATTATTCGGCGCAGACCCATGCAACAAGCGGGTATGCATCAAACAAACACTGCCCGCCTTGCCGGTGCAAATCGTCCGCTTTTCCAAAGCTTCTTTGGTGACATCATCTGAAACCGCGCCGGTGAACTGGCCATCATGCCAAAGCGTATGAATTTCGCCTTTATGGGTATCCGCCCAAACTTCAAGCGGGCCGTTTTCTTCGGTCACTTCATCCACCATCAACAAAGCGGTGATCAAATCATCATTGGTATGGGGGGTGAAGGGGAAATCCTGATGCCATTTCACCGCGGTTGCAGACCCGGGCAATTTTGAATTGATCTTGGTGTGGTGCAATTTAACATCAGGGCCAATCAGATCCGCCACCATATCCGCCATCCCGCTATCGGCCATGGCGTTAAAATAAGCCTCTGAGACTTCATGGGGGGCGTTGATTCGGCGCAAGGCTGGATTGTCCGATGAATGGCCTTTTTCCACATCAAACCGTGGCTTGCCATTGACCATTTCACCCCAAGCGTCTTCATGGCTTTTGCTTTCTTCAACCCAAGCGGCAAAATCCGCGCGCAATGCCTGAAGTTGTTCTGGGGTGATGGCGTCTTCGACAACCAAATACCCATTATCATTGAAAAAATCGATCTGGTCTTGTGTCAGCATCTCTGGCTCCTGTTTTGGCCGCCCATTTTGGCCGCCTTGCCCTATAAGTATCATTTCTCAAGGAATTACTTTTTGGCAAAATATCGCGTTCTGCAAGCATTTTCTGATGCGGATCAGACCAAATATGACCAAAGGCCTGTGATGGGGTGATTTTCCCGCCCGTTAACGAGAATTTAACCCTTTTGTTTTATCCTAATGGCGGATCAAAAAATAAAGGGGGCGGGGATGCTTAATTTAATCTTTTTCACACTTTTAAAATTGGTTGGCATTATAATTTTGCTATATCTTTTGATTATTTTTCTTTCTCCTTTTTTGATGAGATCAAAGAAGACAACCCGATCTATGGCACGGATGCTTACTGGCGGCTGAATGATGCCACTTATAATTAACAAAGCACCTTGTAGGGGTTTACTTTCTGGCCATACCACCAAATGAAGGCATCGCATGATCCTTGTGTTGGTCATGGGGTTGGATTAGAATCAACCTTCAATATTGGTTAAGGTGCCATGACAACGCTGACCCCTCCGCTTTCATTTTTTAAGAGTCAATGGCAGTTTTTGCTCTTCGGCTTTCTTTTGGCGTTTTTTTCATCCCCGGGGCAGACGTTTTTCATCTCGCTGTTTTCTGGCCAGATTCGCGGTGAATTAAACCTTAGCCATGGTGAGTTTGGCTCCATCTACGCCGCGGGAACATTGATTTCAGCCGCCACATTAATCCCCCTAGGGCGATTGGTGGACACCATCAAATTACACCGCATCGCCTTTGCTATTATTATCGCGCTGGCCTTGGCAGCGTTTCATTTTTCCTTTGTGTCTTCGGTCTTCACCTTGGGGTTGGGGATTTATTTTTTGCGGCTTTCCGGCCAAGGGATGATGTCCCATCTTTACGCCACCGCCATCACCCGCCGTTATGTCGCTGAACGAGGCCGGGCGTATTCCATCGCTGTTTTTGGCCATCCGGTTTCTGAATTTGCCATGCCGATTTTTGTCATCGCCGCCCTTGCCCTGATGGATTGGCGGCAGGTCTGGCAAGTCACCGCCGTCATGGTGCTGGTTATTATGATCCCCGCAACCCTGTTCCTGACAGGTCGGCGCAAGGGGCAAGACGGCGGCGGGGTTGATAGCCTTGATGCCAATGAAACCGGACGCGGCGGCGTGCATTGGACAAGACGCGATATGCTGACCCATTGGCGGTTTTGGATGCTATCGGGCTTGATTATCGCCCCAAGTTTCACCACCACGGGGCTGTTTTTCCACCAGATTTATTTTGTTGAAGTGAAATCCATTGAACTGTCGCAATGGGTCACCGGTTTTGGATTTTTCGCCAGCATGAGCATCGCCGGATCGTTCATCGGCGGGTATTTGGTCGATAAATTCACCGCCGCCCGCGTCGCCCCCCTTGCGGTTGGCGCGATCACCATCGCGGTCTTTATGCTGTATATCACCACGCCCGGGGTGATGGTGTTTGTTTATTTCAGCGTCTTTGGCCTGATCCAAGGGCTTTCCCATACCGCCGCCACCCCGATTTGGGCGGAATTATACGGCACGAAACATTTGGGCGGCATCAAAGCCATCGCGCAATCCATGATGGTCTTTGCATCGGCCATGTCGCCTGTTATTTTGGGGCTGATGATCGACCAAGGCATGTCACTGGCGGCGTTATTGATGGTGTTGGGGGCTTTGCCTGTCACCTCAGGCGTATTGGCGCTGATCGCCACCAGCACGCGGCATTAAACATTCATGATGGAATAAACAGGGTTTTTGATGACCAATCGCATGATTTTAAAAGCAATTCTTATCTCGGCTTTATTGGTTTCGGGCGGCGTATCGCTGGCCCATGCTGAAAGCAAATCCAAAAGTAATGCCTGGGATGGGCTGTGGTTTGAATGTGAATTTGCCAGCCGCCAAGCCCCGCCCCAAGACGAATGCGCCATGTTGGATGATGATGGGTTTTTGTTTTCATCAGGCCGCGTGACCTATATGAAAGTCATCGACAGCACGGAAAAAGACGATTGCAAAAAACAGCGGGCAGGCCAATGTTTTAAAGCCAACGCCCCGAAAATCACCATCACCGAACAGCGCAACGGCAAGGCGAAATTCACCGATACCACCATCGGGCTTAGCTTTCTGGCCTGCACCCAGATTTTTCACATGACAAAAATGGGTGAATTTTATGAAGCCAAACCTGATCAAGATCGGTGTTTTTGGGCGGGCGAAAAACATTTTTATTTGCGCCAATATCAAGGCGAGGTGGTGTTGGATTAATGACCTATTCCTATCAATTAAAAACCCGTTCTTTGGTGCGGTTCAGCGGGGATGAAGCGGCGGATTTCCTCAATGATTTGATCACCGCGGACACAGCCGCCATCGCCCCCCATACGGTTCAACAAGGGATGCTGCTGACCCCCCAAGGCCGAATTCTTTATGATCTGTTGATCAGCCGTGATGGTGAAGATTTGCTCTTGGAAGTGGATGCCGAACGGCAAGCCGAGTTCATCAAAAAAATGATGATGTATCGGTTGCGCCGCCCCGTCACCATCACCCCTGATGATCAAGCGGTTCATGTTGTTTTTGATGATGCCGACACTACAGGATTAACCGACCCCCGCTTTGGTGGCACGGCCCGCCGATATTATGGCGACCGAGATGACCAGAACGGCGATGACCGCGATTATCAGGCTTTCCGTTATCGTCATGGGGTGGCGGAAGGCGGGCTTGATCTGCCGCCGGAAAAAGCCCTGCCCCTAGAAGCCCGACTTGACCTTGACCAAGGGATCAGTTTTGAAAAAGGCTGTTACATCGGCCAAGAGGTAACGGCGCGCACCCGTTATCGCGGGCTGGTCAAACGCAGTTATATGCCGGTTCGCGTTGATGATGACGGCGGGCAAAAAACCCATCTGCTCAACAGTGATTACCCCCAAGACATCACCCTTGATGAAAAGCTGGTGGGGCAGGTCATGGGGATGGCCGAAGATGACGACGGTTTGATTGGGTTGGCCTCCATCCGGCTGGAAGCCATCAATGGCACGGCGGAAGATGGCGCAGGGTTGACCATGGATGGGGCGCGGCTCACCCCGCTTTTCCCCGAACGGTTAATGCCGCTCCCGGCCAAAAAAGATTGACTTTATTATCCCTTTATTGAGCCGTCCCTATTGAGCCGTCCAGGCGCCATCAATCGGCATGGCAATACCGGTGACGCTGGCGGCGGCATCGCTCATGAAATAGAGGCATAACGCGCCGATTTGCTCCGGCAAGACAAAGGTCTTATTGGGCTGACGTTCTTCCACAAGGGCAATGGTTTCGTCTTCAAAAGAATTGCCATTGGCTTGCGCCCGGGCTTCGATCTGGGCTTCGACCAATGGGGTTTTGACCCATGCTGGGCAAATCGCGTTGACGGTAATTCCATCGGTGGCGACTTCCAATGCCGTGCCTTTGGTCAGGCCAACAAGCCCATGTTTCGCCGCGATATAGGCCGATTTATTGACCGAAGCGATCAGCCCATGCACCGATGAAATATTGATGATCCGGCCAAACCCTCTTGCTCTCATGCCATCCAATACCGCCGCGGTTGTATGAAAACTAGAAGACAGGTTAATGGCGATCACATCATCCCATTTCGGGATGGGGAAATCTTCTATTGGGGCGACGTGCTGAATGCCGGCGTTATTGATCAGAACATCAATGTGCCCCATGGCTTCTTCAGCATCACCGATCATCTGGCGGGTCGCCATGCCATCGCGCAAATCAGCATCAAAATAACGCGCTGACCCTGCCCCAAGGCTGATCAATTCGGCGCTGATGGCATCCACCGTCTCTTGATCCGCGATCCCATTAAACCCGATATGATGGCCTTCTGCCGCGATTGTTTTGGCAATACCCAGCCCGATACCGCTGGTGGCGCCGGTGATGAAAACATTAAGCATTGGTCTTTTCCCTTTATTCACTCGATCATGATTTGAACAATTGGTCGGCAAGATCACGGACAGACGATTTGCCCGAAATCACCGTATCAATTTTTTCAATCTCAGCCTGAAGGCGGGCTTTATACGCCTCTAAATCTTCAAGATTCCAGCGTTCAAATTCAGCAGGACGTTGCTTTGGCTTCAGGGCATCAAGTTCATCTTCCATGGTTTTCCCCTATTGATTGCTTGTGATTTCGCCTCAATTTCATCAACAACACGCCCCAAAGCACGTTTAAGGACGTGAAAACACTATAAATGAAAGACAATCTTTGCAAATTCTTGGCGGGGATACTATATAGAATTGATAAGAAGATTATTTTTTGCCACAAATGGCAATAATCTTACCTCATTAAATGTCGGCATTAAATGATGGCGCTATGCCAAAATAGGATGCCAAAAACAGGGCCTCGCCCATCCTTCAGGAGTTCTTATGACTGACCTGCTCATGCCAAAAGCCACCGCCGTTTGGTTAATTGATAACACCGCGCTGACCTTTACACAGATCGCTGAGTTTTGCTCCCTGCATGATCTTGAAGTTCAAGCCATTGCCGATGGTGATGTCGGCATGGGTATTCAAGGCTATAACCCTGTTTTGAACAAGCAATTGACCGAAGATGAAATTAAACGTTGCGAAGAAGACCCTTCAGCACGGCTGACACGGTCAGGCAGTGATTTGCCAGAACCCACCACCCGCACCAAAGGCCCTCGTTATGTGCCGTTGGCGCGCCGCGGTGATAAGCCTGATGCCATCGCTTGGATCGTCAAGCATCATCCTGATATTAAAGATAGTCAAATTTCAAAATTGGTGGGCACAACCAAAGACACGATTGCCAAGATTCGTGATCGTTCGCATTGGAATATCGCCAATATCACCGCCAAACATCCGGTGATGCTGGGGCTGTGTTCACAGGATGATCTGAACGCCGCGATTGAAAAATCAGGCGGCAGTGTTCAATCGCCAGCAGAGCAAGTCGCTGATATTAGCGAATTGCCCTAAACTGACGCGCCCTTTCATGGGAAGGGGTTAGGATTTCGGATACCCGATTGATTGAAGCGCAATGGTGATCTCGTCCAAAATCGCGGGATCATCAATTGTCGCGGGCATGGGGTAATCCTCACCATCGGCAATTTTCTGAATCGTTCCTCGCAAAATTTTACCTGAACGTGTTTTCGGCAAACGTTGGATAATCACCGCTTCTTTAAAGGCGGCAACAGGGCCGATTTGCTCCCGCACCATTTTAACGGTTTCAGCAACAATCTCTTCCCCTGAACGGCTGACCCCTGATTTCAACACCAAGAACCCAAGCGGCACTTGGCCTTTGAGTTTATCGGCCGCGCCAACCACCGCGCATTCCGCCACATCCGGATGCGCCGCCAGCACTTCTTCCATGCCGCCAGTGCTGAGGCGATGCCCCGCGACATTGATAATATCATCAGTCCGCGCCATGACGAAAACATAGCCATCTTCATCAAGATACCCCGCGTCACCAGTTTTGTAATAGCCCGGGTATTCCGCCATGTAACTTTCGACAAAACGGTCATCGTTATTCCACAGGGTTGGCAAGCACCCCGGCGGCATGGGCAATTTCACCACAATCGCGCCAATCTCCCCTGCTGGCACCGGATGCCCTGCAGTATCCAGCACCTGAATATCCCAACTTGGGACAGCCCGGCCAGGACTGCCAACACGATACGGCGATTTATCAATCCCCAAACACGTGGCGGCGATCGACCAACCTGTTTCGGTTTGCCACCAATGGTCAATCACCGGAACGTTTAATTGGTCTTCGATCCAATGCAATGTATCCGGGTCACAACGCTCCCCTGCCACGAATTGCGCTTTGAAATGGCTCATATCATATTGCGCCAGCAATTTGCCTTCAGGGTCATCACGCTTGATGGCACGGATGGCGGTTGGCGCGGTGAACATGACTTTAACTTTATGTTCAGAAATCACCCGCCAGAATGCCCCCGCATCCGGCGTGCCCACGGGTTTGCCTTCATACAGCACGGTTGTGCATCCTTGGAACAGCGGGGCGTAAACAATATAGGAATGGCCAACAACCCACCCAACATCAGATGCCGCCCAAAAAACATCCCCCGGGTCACAATCATAGATATTTTTCATCGACCATTTCAGCGCCACGATATGGGCAGCGGTGGAACGAACCACGCCTTTAGGAACACCCGTGGTGCCAGAGGTATAGAGAATATAACAAGGGTCTGAACTATCCACCGCCACGCAATCCGCTGGGCTTGCCCCTGAGATCGCGTCATTCCAATCAATATCACGGCCTTCAACCATATCGGCCTTGGCCATATCACGTTGTAAGATGATGCAGGATTGCGGTTTGTGTTGCGATAATTCAATCGCGCCATCCAACAGCGGCTTGTATTCAACAATGCGATTAGGTTCAATCCCGCATGATGCGCTGACCACCATCTTGGGGCTGCAATCATCAATACGCTTGGCCAATTCGCTGGCGGCAAAACCGCCAAAGACCACTGAATGAACCGCGCCAATTCGGGTGGCGGCCAACATCGCGATCACCGCTTCAGGGATCATCGGCATATAGATGATCACGCGGTCTCCATAACCAAGCCCTTGGGCTTGCATGGCGCCAGCAAATTGCGCGACTTTTTCGGTCAATTCTCGATAGGTGAAACGCTGTTTTGTATCGGTCACGGGGCTGTCATAGATCAACGCCAATTGATCCCCGCGCCCTTCATCGACATGGCGGTCAAGGGCGTTATAGCACGTGTTTAATGCCCCGCCTTCAAACCAGCGGTAAAACGGCGGCTTGTCATCGTTCAGCACGCGGGTATAAGGCGACATCCAATGAATATCTTCAGCGGCTTTGGCCCAAAACTCTTGCGGATTTGCTGTTGCAGCGTCTTGAATTTGAGAAAATGTATCAGTCATGGTCAAATTGAACCTTATTCGGTATATTATGCCTCTTAAAAAGAGTATTCTAATCTAAGCGGTTTGGGATGATCTTCGCAAGCCCCCATTGAATGATAAGATTATTGACGAAATAATTTATGAACGGGCCCCCACGGCCGAAACGAAGCCTAAAGAATGTCTGACGAAAGCGATTTGCAAAAAGAACAAGATGCCTTAAGGAAAAAACTTGAGGATTTGACGCTCGAACATCGTGACCTAGATGAATTGCTGACCCTTGCGTCTGGCAGCCCATCTGTCGATATGCTTCAATTCCAACGCTTGAAAAAACGCAAATTGGCCATCAAAGATGAAATCCGAAAAATTCACAGCCGGATTCTTCCTGATATTATCGCCTGAACCATAACCAATGGACCATGACATGACACCGTCTTCTGAAGAAAATTCATCCATCAATAAGACTGGAGACAACTCCAACAACAGCGGCGATATTGCTGTTGGCATTTGCATGGGCAGTCAATCCGATTGGCCAACCATGAAACACGCCGCTGATGTGTTGGATGCGCTTGGCATTGCTTATGAAGCCAAAATCACCTCCGCCCATCGCACCCCAAAACGGATGGCCGAATACGCAGAAACAGCCCGAAAGCGCGGGGTCAAGGTCATTATCGCGGGCGCGGGCGGGGCGGCGCATTTGCCCGGGATGATCGCCTCCATGACAACCTTGCCGGTGCTGGGTGTTCCCATAGAAAGCAAAGCCTTGAAAGGCATGGATTCATTATTATCCATTGTTCAAATGCCCGGCGGGGTTCCTGTTGGCACATTGGCCATTGGCAAAGCTGGGGCGATCAACGCTGGCCTGATGGCCGCCAGTATCCTGAGCTTGAATGATGATGCAATCGCAAACGCCCTTGCGGCATGGCGGCAAAACCAAAGCGAAAATGTTGGTGAAGCCCCTGAGGATGAGCGCGACGATGACTAGATCAACCCCGCTTCCTGAAGGTGCAGTTTTAGGGATTCTCGGTGGTGGTCAATTGGGGAAAATGACCGCGATTGCCGCCGCTGAATTGGGCTACCGTGTCCATGTGTTTGCCCCTGATGGTGATGCGCCAGCTTGTGATTTTGCCCATGCCACCACCCGCGCCAATTATGATGATCTCGCCGCGTTGGAACGCTTTGCCAAGGGCATTGATGCGGTTACCAGTGAATTTGAAAATGTGCCCGCGGATGTTATGGATGTTTTAGCGGGGCATATTTCAAATGGATACACTGTTAGTCCGGGCCGTCCTGCCCTTGAGACCGCCCAACATCGCATCAAAGAGAAAACATTAGCCCAAGACATCGGGATGCTCACCCCGCGATTTGCGGCGATTTCGTCAGCGGAAGATTTAACCACCGCCATGGAAGATATGCCCAATGGCGCGATTTTAAAAACCTGCCGGCTGGGATATGACGGCAAAGGACAGGTTCGGCTCAAAAAATCAGATGATCTGACCGCCGCCTTCAACAGCCTGAACAGCGATGATTGCATCCTTGAAGAAATGATCCATTTTTCCGCTGAGGCCAGTTTTCTGGTGGCGCGGAACGCGGGTGGTGAGACCTGTTCTTTCCCCGCCAGCATCAATCACCATGAAGATGGAATATTGGCGCGGTCAATCGCCCCTGCTGACCCGCAAATTCTGCCCCAAGACTTGCTGCATGATGGCCAAAGCAAAATCACCGCATTGGCCGAAAAGCTGGGGCTTGTGGGTGTGTTGGCCATGGAGACATTCATCACCTCTGAAGGGCTTGTCTTTAATGAGATTGCCCCTCGGCCGCATAATTCCTTTCACTGGACAATCGAAGGCACGAAGACCAGCCAGTTCAGCCAATTGGTGCGGGCGGTCATGGGGCTGCCCTTGGGCAAGACCGATGCCATGGGACGGTGGCAAATGGATAACATCTTGGGTCAACATATGGCGGAACTGGAAGCCGCGCTTTCCGAAGATGGCGTATTTGTGCACCGCTATGGCAAATCCGCCGCCAAGCATGGCCGCAAGATGGCGCATTTAACCCGCCGCCTTGATGATTGAGCGGATTAATCTTTCGCCAGATGGCTCAAATCAAATGGCGTTGCCTGATAAAGATCATGCAACCAATTGGCCATGAACAAATAGGCAAAAGGCCGCCAGAAATTAATCGGCGTCTGTGATGGATCATCATTCGGGAAATAATTATACGGCAAGGCTGTTTCCAACCCTTCATCGGCATCACGGTGATATTCAGCCGCCAATGTTTCCGCGTCATATTCCAGATGGTTCAGGATAAAAATATCGCCCGTGGCTTGGTCGCGCACCATGCCAGGCCCGGCGATGGCGCTTTCGGCCAGCAATTCCAGACCATCCGCCGATAGAATCTCATCACGGTCATTATAGGTATAGCGCGATACCGGCATCGGGAAATTATCGGTAAAGCCCTTCATCAATCGTGACATATTTTCGGTCACTTGATGGTCAAACACCCCAAAGCATTTCGCGTCCAGCCCATGTTTTGGGACATCATGCAAATGGTTCAATAAGGCTTGCGCCCCCCAACAAATCCCCAAGCGGCGAAAACAATGGGTTTTGGACCAGTCAAAAATCTCCTGCAATTCAGGCCAATAATTGACATCCTGAAACTCCATGGTTTCAACAGGCGCGCCGGTGATGATAATCGCATCAAAAAAGTCATCGCGCACATCATCAAGATTACGGTAATAACGCCTTAAATAGCCCGGCTCTGTGTTGCGCGGCGTATAGCTGGCGGTTGTCATCAGGGTTAATTCAACCTGCAATGGCGAATTGCCCAGAAGACGAGCAAACTGAATTTCAGTTTCCTTTTTCTTCGGCATTAAATTCAACAACAGGAGTTTCAGCGGACGAATATCCTGTTTGACCGCTTCCCCTGAAACGATCAGATCAACATTTTCACCTTCAAGCACGGCACGCGCGGGAAGATCTTCTTGAATTTTAATAGGCATGAGATTCTACTTTTTGGGATTCTGTTGGCTTTTCAACACCAATGGTCATCACGAGAACGAAAGAGTGTTTAGATTAAGAATGACGCCGCATGGGCATTCGTCCCAAAAACTTTCCGGCAAGTTTAACCCCCATTTCAGCGGCTTTTTTGGCCGGAGCGGTAACTTTCGGAATCATCGCCACTTCCCGCAAACGCCCATCAAGAAACGCTTCTGTCGCGGCGCGGTCAGCATTGGGGTTGGCCACCCAATAGAGCAATGTTGCCGAATAAACCCCCGCCAAGGTTGCCCGCTTGGTATAGAACGAGAAATCAACCGCGCGATCACCTGTCAGCCGCCACATCCGATCCACCGTCCGATAAAGCGTTGATGCCGCGATTTGGGCGTGTTGCGGGCGAGCCAGAATTTTCAGCCCTTGCGCCACCGCTTCACGATGCGGTTCTGCATTTTCAAGGCGACAAAGAATGGAGGCACGGATAATCGCGCTGATTTTTTCAGGGCGCGGATCCATCTGATCAAGACTGCGCGCCATCTCACGGTCAGCGAAATCGGTGAAAGCATCAATCGCCGCCGCGTCATTCGGCAGGATGGCTTTCGCTTCATCAAAGCTCATGCCCGCGTCTTCTGCGCCAGACCGCAAGCACGCCTCACCCCAACCATCGAAAGGAACATGAACCAGCATCGCCGCGATCAACTGATCACGGATTTCAATTTCTGACATTTTCTTCCCCGCCTGAGTTTTTTTGCCTTTGGGAGCGTTTGTGTCTTTGGCCTTGGCCATGGTGCTGTTTCCTTACGGTTACTCTTCTCACAATATAGGGTGTTTTGCTTGATTTTCCAAGATCGTGCCTATTGTTAATCCATTATTGCCAAATTTTCAAATTGTGGTATAAGTTCTGCTTTCCGGTCATTAGACCTTAACTTATTCCATCTTGAAAGGATGTGAAGCCAGTGTTTGTTACCGTACGGGATAACAATGTTGATCAAGCCCTTCGTGTGCTGAAGAAGAAAATGCAGCGTGAAGGCATGTTCCGCGAAATGAAAAACCGTCGTTCTTATGAAAAGCCATCTGAACGCCGGGCTCGTGAAGCTGCTGAATCGACCCGCCGTGTGCGCAAGTTAATGCGCAAACGCATGGAACGCGAAGGATTCTAGTTTTTTGCTTGTGATATAACTGGAGAAAGCCGCCGCGAGGTGGCTTTTTCTTTTTGTGGCTGAATAAAACCATGACTGAACAACCGCTTACCATCAGAGCCTATCAGGACAAGGATCAATCGGATTTGATCGCGCTCTATCAACTGGCTTTCCCCCATGACCCGCCATGGAATGATCCAGCGGATATGATCGCCTCAAAACGCATGATTGATCAGGATGGCCTGTTGGTGGGGCTATTCGACGGCAAGGTTATTGCCAGCGTCATGGCAGGGTATGATGGCCACCGCGGGTGGATCAACTGTCTGGCGGTTCATCCCCACCACCGCGGTCAAGATTTGGGCAAAGCGATGATTGATGCCGCGATTGACCTGATGACAGCCCGCGGGGCGGTGAAGGTTAATCTTCAAATCCGCGGGGATAACACATCCCTTCAACGCTATTACGAAAGCTTGGGGTTTGAAACAGAAGACCGGATTTCCATGGGGCTGTTGACCAGTCGCGGCAAAGCCTTTCAAGACCAATAACCCCCAAATAAAAAAGGCAGGATCAACAGACCCTGCCCTTTTCTTACAGATATTATCAGATCAATTGATCTGCGCCAGCAGGCTATCAACACTTGCCTTCGCATCACCATAGAACATCCGTGTGTTTTCTTTATAGAACAGCGGATTTTCAATGCCAGAATACCCTGTGCCTTGACCACGCTTGGAAACAAACACTTGCTTGGCTTTCCAAACTTCCAAGACCGGCATCCCTGCGATGGGTGAGTTCGGGTCTTCTTGCGCGGCAGGGTTAACAATATCGTTAGACCCCACAACAATCACCACATCAGTGTCGGGGAAATCATCATTGATTTCATCCATTTCAAGGACAATGTCATACGGCACTTTGGCTTCGGCCAAAAGCACGTTCATATGCCCGGGCAAACGGCCAGCAACAGGGTGAATCGCAAAGCGAACGTTTTTGCCCTGCGCCCGCAAACGGCGGGTCATTTCTGAAATTGACTGCTGGGCTTGCGCCACCGCCATGCCATAACCCGGGACGATAACAATGCTGTCAGCATCATTCAGCGCGGAAGCAACACCATCAACATCAATCGCCACCTGCTCGCCTTCAATTTCCATGGCTGGGCCTTTGGCATCACCCCAGCCGCCAAGAATAACAGAGACAAAATGGCGGTTCATCGCCTTACACATAATATAAGACAAGATCGCACCAGATGAACCGACCAACGCCCCTGTCACAATCAACAGATCATTGCCAAGCAAGAAGCCTGTGGCGGCGGCCGCCCATCCTGAATAAGAGTTCAGCATGGAGACCACAACAGGCATATCCGCCCCGCCGATGGCCATCACCATATGAATCCCCAAAAGGAAGGCCAGACCGGTCATGACATAAAGTGTCCATGATCCGGCGTGGTTCATATACATCACCAACAAGACCAATGAGCCCACAACAATCGCGATATTCCACAAATTCCGGCCAGGAATAATCAACGCCTTACCATTGATCGACCCTGCCAATTTGCCATAAGCGATAATCGACCCGGTGAAGGTGACCGCGCCAATAAAGACGCCCAAGAAGATTTCAACTTCATGGATAATCATCTCAGCCTTAGAGGCAAAATCATGAACCGACATATCTGAATTGATGCCGATAAAGACCGCGGCAAGACCAACGAATGAATGCAACGCTGCCACCAATTGCGGCATCCCTGTCATTTCAACTCTTGTGGCGACAATCGCCCCAATGATCGTCCCCACAACAATGGCGCCAATCAGCATCATGCTTGGTGAAACTGATGAGCCTACAATAGTGGCGGCGACCGCAATGGCCATCCCGATAATACCGTACCAGACCGCGCGTTTCGCGCTTTCCTGATTAGAAAGGCCACCAAGTGAAAGAATGAATAGGACAGTTGCCGAAATATAGGCAGCGGTTTGAAGTCCGAATGTCATAATGCTCTCCTCCGGCCTTAAGATTTGTTAAACATTTGCAGCATGCGGCGCGTCACCATGAACCCGCCGACAATGTTGATCGTCGCAATCAAAACGGAAATCCCCGCCAGAATGGTAATGATCGAATTGCCTGTATCCAACTGCAAGAGCGCGCCGACAATAATAATGCCGGAAATCGCGTTTGTGACCGCCATCAACGGCGTATGCAAGGAATGAGCGACCCCCCAAATGACTTGGAAGCCCACAAACACCGCCAGCACAAACACAATGAAATGCTGCATAAAGCTTGGTGGGGCATACATCCCGATCACCGCCATCACAGCCGCGCCCAAGACCAGAAGCCCGGTTTGTTGGCGACCCGCTTTCGCCATGGCTTCGGCTTCCATAGCGGCGATTTCTTCCGGTGTTTTTTCAGGCGGTTTTTCTGCGGTTTTTGCCGCAATCGCCTGCACCTTTGGTGGTGGTGGCGGATAGGTGATCTTGCCATCAAACGTAACGGTGGCCCCGCGAATAACATCATCTTCCATGTCGTGAACGATCTGGCCATCCTTTTCAGGGGTCAGGTCTGCCATCATGTGGAAAATGTTATTGGCATAAAGCGTTGAGGCCTGTGTCGCCATCCGTGATGGGAAATCGGTATAACCAATAATCGTCACGCCGTTATCGGTGACGATTTTTTCATCAGCAACCGTCAGTTTACAGTTGCCGCCTTTTTCCGCCGCAAGGTCAACAATCACAGACCCGGGCTTCATCGCCGCCACCATTTCTTTGGTCCAAAGCTCAGGGGCTTCACGGTTCGGGATCAACGCGGTGGTGATGACAATATCAACCTCAGGGGCTTGTTCAAGGAACAAGGCCAATTGCTTTTCACGAAACTCAGGGCTTGATGGCGCGGCATACCCGCCTGTTGATGCGCCATCTTGAGCATCTTCAAAATCAAGGAATAAAAACTCAGCGCCCATGGATTCGATCTGCTCGGCGACCTCAGGACGAACATCAAACGCCCGCACAATCGCGCCCAAGGATTGGGCTGTCCCAATCGCGGCCAGACCCGCAACACCAGCACCAACAACCAGCACTTTTGCCGGCGGCACTTTACCCGCTGCCGTCACCTGACCGGTGAAGAATCGGCCAAAATTGTTGCCCGCTTCGATAACCGCGCGATAGCCCGCGATATTAGCCATGGATGACAAAGCATCCATCTTCTGCGCCCGTGAAATACGCGGCACCATTTCCATGGCGATGACATTAACGCCCTGCGTTTCCGCTTGCTTGAGGCCCGCTTCATCGCCGCCGGGGTTGAAAAAGCCAACCAAGGTCTGGCCCTTTTTCATCATTTTTAATTCAGCGCTGGTGGTGGGGCGCACTTTTGCGACAACATCGACTTGGCTGTAGAGGTCTTTGGCGGATTTCACCACCGTGACACCAGCATCAGCATAAGCCTGATCGGCAAAACTTGACGCTTCGCCCGCGCCTTTTTCAACGAAAATCTCGTGACCAAGTTTTTGCAGTTTCAGCGCTGATTCAGGGGTTAAAGCCACCCGGGCTTCACCATCCATAATCTCTTTTGGCATTCCTAATTTCATATGTCCGACCTCTTTCTTCCTTTAATGTTCTCGTATTTTCACCGCAGGGTTAATGGGTGTAAATCTCCTCAGGGATACCGGCATCGATAGCGGCTAAACGCTGACGTTCTGCCAGTTTATCCTGATCAAATTCATCAATCATGCTTTCAAACAAACGGTGCCAATTGACCTCCGCTTGCAGATGCATAAAGACCGAGCCCAAACCAATGGCCGCGCGATCCATCAACACGAACTCACGCGGCGGTTGGACACCGCCAATACGCTTTAATTCTTCATAGACTTTCATTGCGACTTCTCTGCCGTGAGACCCTGAACGCATTTCATGTATAGGACGTGCTTTATCTTCTAAAAGGGGGGTATAGATAAACTTAGCCCAAATATTCAGTACATCAATGGCGTCTTGATCAAGGTTGGCAAACCCCCAGTTTTCATATGCTTGTATTGCAAGATCATTATTTCCATCTCGCAACGCCTTGTAAAGGTCAATAACGCCGCAGACAAAACTAGGCCTAAACAACCGAATGCAACCATAATCCAGCAAATTGACTGAACCATCATCGGCGATCGTGTAATTGCCCGGATGCGGATCACCATGAATCACGCCATAATAATAAAACGGCACATACCATGTTCGGAACATATTGACGGCAACCGCGTTGCGTTGGTCTTGGTCAGGGGTGTTTTCAATAAAAGACTTCAGCCTTGTGCCTTCAATCCAAGACATGGTCAGCAGCCGATCAGATGACAGATCATCCACGGGCGATGGCACATTCGCCCCCGCTTCATCTTTCAGCATCGCCCCATAGAGCCGCATATTGGCCGCCTCACGGCGATAGTCCAATTCTTCGGCCAAACGATCCGCCAATTCCTGATGAATCTCACCGGTTGAAATGGCGTTGTCATAACGTTCATATAAAGACAGGATCAGCTTTAATTGTTTAAGATCACCTTCCACGGCATTGGCCATATCGGGATATTGCAATTTACACGCCAGTTTCGCACCATCATGGGAGACCGCTTGATGGACTTGCCCCAAGGACGCGGCGGCGGCGGCGGTTTTTTCAAATTCAGCAAACTTGCCCTGCCAATCTGAACCTAATTCGGTGGCCATCCGGCGTTTGACAAAAAGCCAGCCCATTGACGGCGCATCGGTTTGCAGATTGGCCAATTCTTCGGCGTATTCCCGCGGCAAGGCTTCAGGGATGGTGGCCAGAATTTGCGCGACTTTCATCAACGGGCCTTTTAACCCACCTAAAGCATCGCGCAATTCAGCGGCGTGTTTTTCCCGATCCACTTTGAGGCCGAGATAACGCTCCCCTGCCATTTTAACAGCAAGATTGCCCATGGTTCCTGTGACCTTGGCATAGCGGCGCAACCGTCCGCTTGTTCCTGTGCTGTCATCAGCCATAAGGCTTACTCCTCTTCCAGCATTTGATCGAGGTCATCAATCATGCCGGCAATCATATCAAGGCCAAGGTTCCAGAAATCCGCATCTCTGGCATCAAGTCCGAACGGCGCAAGCGCCACATCGTGACGCTGGGTGCCGCCCGCCCGAAGCAAATTCAAATACTGATCAACAAATTGGGTTTTTTCATCCGATTGTCCAGATGGGCTTTCACCAGCTTGCGCATAAACTTGCCAAAGCGCGTTCACAAGGCAATCCCCGAAAGCATAGGCATAAACATAAAACGGCACATGGATGAAATGCGGAATGAACCCCCAAATAGGACGATAGCTGTCATCAATCTTAATCGCTGGCCCTAAGGCATCGGCTTGGGTCTCCATCCAAAGATCAGCGATTTGATCGGGGGTCAGCTCACCATTTTTCCGCGCGTCATGGAATTTGACCTCAAAATTATGGAAGCCGATTTGCCGCACAACCGTGTTCAGCATATCTTCAATCTTGCCCGCCAAAAGCGCCCGCCGTTGCACGGGGTCTTCGGTGATCGACAGCAATTTCCGGAACACCAACATCTCCCCAAAGACCGATGCTGTTTCCGCCAAGGTCAATGGCGTTGAACACATCAAATGACCTTTAGGGGCGGCCAGAACCTGATGAATGCCATGCCCCAATTCATGCGCCAAGGTCATGACATCACGGGTGTTGCCGCTGTAATTCATCAAAATATAAGGGTGGGCTGAAGGCACGGTTGGATGGCTGAACGCCCCTGATGCTTTGCCATCACGGGTGGGGGCATCAATCCAGCCTCGGTCAAAGAACCACCCCGCGACCTCCGCCATGCTGGGGTCAAATTCGGCAAAAGCAGAGAGGATCAACTCTTTGGCTTCATCCCATGAAAACTTACGATTGTCTTCCCCCGGCACAGGCGCGTTGCGATCCCACCAAGGCAATTGGTCTTTGCCCATCCAACGGGCTTTGATGCTGTAATAACGGTGGGTCAAATCAGGCATCCGTTTGGTAACGGTATTGGCCAGCGCATCCACCACCTCGTCTTCAACATCATTGGCCAGGTTGCGCGAAGATACCGGCCGATCAAACTGCCGCCATTTATCATCAACGCTTTTATCTTTGGCGATGGTGTTAAAGATCAATGTCATCAAGCGGCTGTTTTCCGCCAGCACTTTTGACCGTGATTGCCCTGCTTTTTCCCGCAGTTTTGGGTCAGGGTCGGTCATCATATCCAGAATTTCCGCTTCCCCCACCATCTCACCATCAATGGGGAATTTTAAACTGGCGGCGGTTTCATCAAACAAACGTATCCACGCCGAACGCCCCGCGGGCTGGCGTTCCAGAAGCATGGTTTCCATTTCTTCGGACAATTGATGGGGACGGAACGCCCGCACAATTCTTATCCAAGGTTGCCAATAGGCCAAGGCCGGGTCCGCCAGATGTGTTGCCATAAGGTCATCGTCTAATGTTGCCAATTCAAGTTCGACAAAAACCAATTCCGCGCTGATCTCGCTTTCAATCTCGCGCATCATGCCGGCTTGCCGCCCTGTTTCCGCTTCGGACATATCGGCGGCAAAAGCCAAATCGGTGAAACTGGTCATGCGGCCAAGTTTTTCGCAAATCACTTCATATCGGCTGATGACATTGGCCAGCTCTTGGGCAGAGGCTTCATGCAGGCGTGATTTCCATTCTTTTGCCAAGTCTTTCGCGTCTTGTCGGACAAAGGCTTGGTCAGCGGTCATATCTGCTGAATCAAACCCTTTATACAAATCTTGTAGTGACCATTCCGGCAATTCTGTTGAGATGGTATCAGGCATCAGTCTCTCCCTTCACGTGCTTTATAAATATAGGCGGGATGGGGGATTGCACAATATGACTGGGCAAAATATCACCGCGACAAAATAACCCTGATGATTTCGCCCCATTGATTAGTTTTTAATCATAGAACGATTGGCCTTCTTCAACCGCTCTGATAAAGTTTTCGGTGGAGGGTCTTTTCAACGGCATGAATACAATAACAAAAAAAACAACACGGTCTTTGCCGCAGGTCTTTTTTACCCAAGCCAAGACCCATGGGGCGCGGAAGTTTATCTGGAACAAACATCATGACCGCTGGATTGGCTTAAGTTATCAAGAGGTCGCCCAGCAGGTGCGCGACATCGCATCCGGCTTGATCGCGCGCGGGATTAACGCCGGTGATCGTGTTGTCATTATTTCGGAAAACAGGCTGGAATGGGTGGTGGCTGATCTGGCGATTATGGCGATTGGCGGCATCAGCGTGCCCGCCTTTATCAGCAACACCACCGATGATCATTTGCATATCCTTGAAGACAGCCAAGCCGTGGCGGTGATTTGTTCTTCCAAAAGGCTGGCGGCCATTGCTGAACCCGCGGCCGAACAATCGCCTTATTGCCGCTTGATGGTGATGGTGGAAAAATCACAGACCATCCATCAACCCGCGGGGCTTGCCGTCATCGCTTGGCAACAATTGATGAAAGATGGCACGAATTACGCCGTTGATATTGATGCCCGTATCCGGAAAATCAAAAAAGATGATACCGCTTGTTTGATCTACACCTCCGGCAGTGACAGCCAACCGAAAGGCGTGATGCTGACCCATCGGTCAATGCTCCATAATATTTTTGCCGCCCAAGACCGCTTTCAATCCTTGAACTTGGAACAAGAGGTGTTTCTATCACTCTTGCCCTTAAGCCATGCTTATGAACACACCACGGGGCTTTATTTGCCCATCCTCTTGGCATCGGAGATTTATCATCTGACCGCGCCGGATCAATTGGCTCAAGCGTTAAAAGATGTTCGCCCCACCATGATGACAACCGTCCCCCGCCTGTGTGAAGTGCTGCATGATCGGATGCACCAATCGATCAATAATGCCAGCGGGTTGGAACAACGTTTGGCGCAATTAACCTTGCGCCTTGGCCATGCCCGCGCCAATCAAACCCGCCTGCCGATCCTGCAAATGATCACCGATCATATCTTGACGTTTTTGGTGCGCCGGAAAATCCGTGACCATTTCGGCGGTCGCCTTAAGGTGATGGTATCCGGCGGTGCCGCCTTGCCGCCGCGCGTGGGGCGGTTTTTCCTCGCCATGGGCTTGCCCTTAACCCAAGGGTATGGCCAGACCGAAGCGTCCCCCGTGATCAGCGTTAACCCTTTGGATAATAACCGCATCGCCAGTGTTGGCACGCCATTGGAAGGGGTGGAATTAAAATTAGCCGCTTCAGGTGAATTACTGGTGCGCGGCGATTTGGTGATGAAAGGCTATTGGGGACGGCCACAAGAAACCGCGAAAGTCATTAAAAACGGTTGGCTTCATACCGGTGATTTGGCGGAAATTGATGATGATGGCTATATCACCATCATTGGCCGCAGTAAGGATATTATCGTCAATTCAGGCGGTGAGAATATCTCACCCATGCGGGTGGAAGCCCGCCTTTCAGGCCAGCCCAATATTGCCCAAGCCATGGTCGATGGGGATCGCCGCCCATGGTTGGCGGCGGTGATCGCGCCTTCCGAAGAATGTTTGCAACGCGCGGGCGGCCGCCGTGATAAAATCATCAGCCTTATTCAAAACGATATTGATACCGCCAACGCCCGCCTGACCACATCCGAACGTATTCGCCGTTTTGTGCTGGCGGAAGATGGGTTCACCATCGAAAACAAACGCTTAACACCAACGCTTAAAATCAGGCGGCATATCATCCGGCGGGATTTCCGTGATCAAATCGACAGGCTTTATGAACGGCATTCGGCGTCGTGATACGCCCATAAGTTTTCACTTGAAAACCGCCTCGATTTACCCCTCAATAAACTTAGATTTTCAGAATTGCTTTCATGACAATCATTGGGGCAATCATAAGGGGGAAAGACATGACCATCAGTCATATTGGATTCATCGGGCTTGGCAATGTTGGCGGTAAATTGGCCGGCAGCCTTATTCGCAATAAATTTGAAGTCACGGTACGTGACCTGAACCCTGAAATTACCGCCCCATTTTTAGAGGCCGGCGCCCATTGGGGGGAATCCCCGAAAGCCATGATGGAAGCCTGCGATCTGGTGATCACTTGCTTGCCTTCGCCTGCCGCCAGCGCCGCGGTGATGGAAGCGGAAGATGGGCTTTTGGCGGGGATGACCGCGGGCAAAATCTGGGCAGAGATGAGCACCACCGATGTGAATGAAGTCAAAAGGCTGGGTGAAAAAGTCCGCGCGAAAGGCGCTTCGCCAGTGGACTGCCCTGTTTCCGGCGGGTGCCACCGTGCCGCCACGGGCAATATTTCCATCTTCGCGGGATGTGACCGTGATGTTTTTGATCGGATGTTGCCTGTGCTGACCACTCTGGGGCGGCGGGTGCTGCATACCGGTGAATTGGGTTCAGCTTCTGTGTTAAAGGTCATGACCAATTATCTCGCCACCGCCAATTTGCTGACCTGCGCGGAGGCCTTAACCACCATGAAGGCCGCGGGGCTGGATATGGCCACCACCTATGAAGCGATTAAAATTTCATCAGGCACGTCATTTGTGCATGAAACCGAAAGCCAAGTGATTTTGAACGGCAGCCGCGATATTAACTTCACCATGGATTTGGTGCTGAAGGATATTGGCCTGTTTCAAAGCATCGCCGAGGACAACAACGTCCCGCTTGAAATCTCTCCGCTGATGGTGGCGATGTTCAAAGATGGGATCGCGAAATATGGCGAAAGGGAGTTTTCCCCCAATATCATCCGCCGCCTTGAAGACCAAACCGGATTAAGCGTTCTTGCCGATGGCTTCCCCGATGAAATCCTTGACGATGAACCAGAAGAACCCGGCTATGAGGTTGTGCCAAACCGGTGATTTGACAAACGCTCAGATCGCGGAGAATAATGGGGTAAAACAATACCTATGCCAATATCATGGTCCCGTAGCTCATCAGGATAGAGCGCAAGATTCCTAATCTTGAGGCAGCAGGTTCGAGTCCTGCCGGGATCATACCCCCCAACAGGACGCGTTGATAAATTGATGTTATTCAGGCCAGCCCGTGGTGGCGTGGCCATCTTTTTTCCAGCCGACAATGCCATCGGTCAGATGGGTGACATTGCTGAAGCCCAATTGATCAATCAAAGCGTTGCCCAGACTGCCGGTACGGTTGCCAGTGCGGCAATAGAGCATGATCGGCGTTTCAGGGTTTTGCACCAGACCAAAGAAACGGCGTTGGAAATCAGGATGCAACTGCCCTGTTTCGGTGAAAGCGGTGATGGTTTCAGCCCCTTCGATAATGCCGGTTTCACGCCATTCATCTTCGCGGCGAATATCAATCACCACAACACCATCGGCTTGGGCCTTTTTCAAATCATCTGGCGTGGCTTGCCCTAAGACAACCGCTTCCGCCAAACCCAAGAGTTCAACTTCAAAAACCAACGTGGCGTTCGGCGGGATTTTATCCCCTGCCCCACGTTCGCCATAACCCAATTCCGGCGGGATGGTGAGTTTACGTTTTTCACCAATGGCCATGCCTTCGACGCCAAGCTCCCATCCTTTGATGACTTGACCGCGCCCAAGGGTGAACTCAAACGGCTGGCCACGTTTAACAGAAGAGTCAAACATCGTGCCATCGGTCAGGCGGCCTTCATAATGCACGGTGACGCGCTGGCCAATTTGGGCTTTGTCGCCATCGCCCTTGGTGAGGATTTCAATACCGAGATCATCGGCGGCTTGTGTTGTCATTGGACTACCCATGATTAGAATGAAAAGGGAGAGAACAGCCGCAAGATGACGTTTCATATTGCGCTTCATGTTCTTAAGACCTGTCATAACATACCCTATCGTAAAAGACGTCAAATAAATTGGTGGTGCGCGCATTCCCCTTCGGGTTAGCCCTTCCATTCAGGCTTGCGCTTTTCAATAAAGGCGTTGATGCCTTCTTCGGCATCGCGGTGCATCATGTTATCAACCATCACCTGTGCTGTATAGTCATAGGCTTGATCCAACGGCATTTCCGCTTGTTTGTAAAAAGCTTCAATCCCGATTTTGACCGTCGCCGGTGATTTGGACGCGATCACTTCTGCCATTTTGAACGCTTCATCAATCGCCGCGCCGTCTTCGGTCACGCGGTTGACCAACCCCCAATCAAGGGCGGTTGGGGCGGAGATCATCTCCCCCATCAGCAGCATTTCCATCACCCGCTTGCGGGAAATATTCCGCGATACCGCCACCATGGGTGTTGAACAAAAAAGACCAATATTCACCCCTGGCGTTGCAAAGCGGCTTGATGATGAGGCCACCGCCAAATCACAACTGGCCACCAATTGGCATCCTGCCGCGGTGGCAATGCCATCAACCGCCGCGATCACCGGTTTTGGGCAAGCGACAATATCCTGCATTAATCTTGAACAGGCCTGCATGGTCTTTTCAAAAAAGGCGCGGCCTTTATCATCTTCTTGGCGCGCGGCAGACATTTCTTTTAAATCATGCCCCGCGCAAAAAGCAGGACCATCCCCACTTAAGACAATCGCCTTCACCGTTTGATCAGCCCCAAGGCGCAGAAAAGCATCATTCAGCACCGCCATCATCTCCAGCGACAGGCTGTTTCGTGCCTTTGGTCTGTTCATGGTCAGATGGGCGATTTCATCATTTCGGGTTTCAAGCAGAATTTCTGTCATGGGTTACTCCAGTTCTCGGCAATAATTTTGCATAGATTGGCCCGCGATGTAAAACCCCTTCTGCGACAATGGATGTGACTTGCGCTTTTTGGTGATCAACCCTATGTAAAGACCAACACTGATTTCATGAAAGAGCATTCCATGGCCATTATCCCTGATAATGTTTTTGCAGAAACCGTCACCGAGGTTGAACATTACACCGATCGGCTGTTTCGCTTTCGCTTAACACGCCCTGCCAGTTTCCGCTTTCGGTCAGGTGAGTTTGTGATGATTGGCCTGCCGCCCCAGACCGAAGATGATAAGGTTGTCTATCGGGCTTATTCCATCGCCAGCCCATCATGGGATGACACGCTGGAATTTTATTCCATCAAAGTGCCGGACGGGCCGTTAACAGAACATCTGCAAAAGATCAAAACCGGCGATACCGTGCTGATGCGGAAAAAGCCCACAGGCACGCTGGTCTTGGACGCGCTTTTGCCGGGCAAGACCCTATGGATGATTTCAACAGGCACTGGCTTTGCGCCTTTCGCTTCGCTGGTTCGTGACCCTGAAGCCTATGAGAAATTTGACAAGGTGATTGTTACCCATACCTGCCGTGATGTGGCGGAGCTGACCTATTCCATCAATACGGTTGATGCGGTGAAATCAGACCCGCTGGTGGGGGAATTTGCCAAAGATCGCCTCCATCTTGTGACCACCACCACCCGTGAGACCTCACCCACCATGGGGCGGATCACGACCTTAATGGATAATGGCAGTCTTTATGATTTGCTGGAACGTGGCGGGCTTGACCCAAAACAAGATCGGGTGATGATCTGTGGGTCGATGGCGATGTTGAATGATGTGAAATCCCGACTTGAAGACATGGGATTTGTCGAGGGCGCCAATAGCGCCCCCGGTGATTTTGTCGTTGAACGTGCTTTTGT
>CALFYS010000080.1 GCA_937952245.1 uncultured Alphaproteobacteria bacterium
ATGGTGCTGGTGAGAGGACTTGAACCTCCGACCTACTGATTACGAATCAGTTGCTCTACCGGCTGAGCTACACCAGCGTCTTTATTCTGCTTAAAATAATCTTGGCGCTTTGTCCACGCCAGAGACAGCAACTCGCGATAATGTGATCAACCGCATCACGGATACGCCCCATCACCGCCAGCCGACCGTGGCGAAATGCCCGCAATCGGGGCAATGGGCGTGCCAATCTTCCGCCACCCCATGGCAAGATGAACATTGCCAAGCCGCGGGGCGTTTGGCTTTCGCCGCCATGGTCAGGGCGTAATGTTGTTGCGGCCATTCGGCGCTTGCCGCATCCCCATCTTTATCTTTGTTCGATTTTTTGGGGGCGTGTTCCGCCAAATCCGCATAGACTTGCCACGTCTTCAGATCGCGGCTTTCTTCCGGCACCATATCCAACAGGCGTTTCGCCTCCCCCCAGAGTTTTTGCCCCATGGCCAGCCGCGCCACATCCACCAGCGCGTCAGGGTGATTGCCGCCTTGGTCGGTTATTTTGATCAATTTTGAAAGCGCCGCTTCATCACCGCCCAAATCAGCAAACAGCGCCATGGCCACATCAGGGTGCGGGGTGTGATGAAACCCGGCCTGCAGAACATTGCGGGCTTTGCGGGGCTTGCCCATGGCATGGTGGAGCGTCGCCGCCGCCAAAACCGCGGGCGGCAATCCCGCGTCATATTTCAAGGCTTTGTTGAGATGCGCCAACACCGCACCATCGCCGCGATCATGGTGCTGGTCATCTTCGGCCAGTTTATAATAGAGCGTTGCGAAACCGCGATTAACCGCTTTTGAATCCATATCCGGATCACGGGCGGCGGCGTGCAGCGCATCAATCGCTTTTTCCCAATGCCCATGCTGGGCTTCGAGGGCATAGAGCGCTTTGGCAAGACCCGGGGCTTTTTGATTAAGGGCAAACGCCTCTCGCCCGATGGCAAGGGCGGCGTTGTCATCACCGCGTTCCGCTTCAAGGCGCATCAAGCCGGCTTTGCCAAAAAACGCTGTTTCGCGGTGTTCGGCCAGGGTTTCAAAATAACGGCTGGCGGCGTCAGGATCACCGGTTAACGAGGCGGCTTGGGCGGAGAGCAAATCGGTCAAGGGCGCTTCCCCCATCAGCCGTTTGGCTTTTTTCGATTGCCGCATGGCTTCACGTCCATCGCCCGCCGAAGCGGCCACCAACCCTATGGCCAAGGCTTGATGGCCTTGTTCTTGGCGGCGGCTGTTGAGCGAGCCTGAGATGCGCCCAGGCAGACCAGTGATCACCCCGATGATACGGTCGAGCATAATCGCCAGCCAGATGATCCCAACCGCGATCACCACCAACAGACTGGTGCGGGCTTCAACACGCCAGCCCAGCCATTCCAGCGTGGTCATCCCCGGCTGTTTGTTCAAAAAACTTGCGGCAAAGCCAGCGATGGTGATCAGAAAAGCAATGGTGATCAGACGTTTTAACATCACTTGCCCTCGCTTTGATCACTGGCGCTATGTTCTGGAAGGCGGCTGATGCGGATGCTGCCGAATAACGATTGCCACCATGATTGGTTTTCAACCGCTTCGCCCTGCGGCTGATTGGCTTCAGGGGTAGGGGAATGTTGCGTCTTGATATGATCATCCTGAACAATTTTAAGGGCTTCAATTTCAGCCTGAAGGCGGGTGATGTCCTGATGAAGCCGGTCGAGATGCGCCGCCATTTTGGTGATGGTTTCATCGGTGATATTAGAGGGTTGGGCAGGGGTTACCGCATCAGAAGACGGCGTGTTTGCCGCTGCGATTTTGCTTTCAAATTCAGCAGATAAAGCGGTTATTCTGTCGTTGATCGTGGTGATTTTTTTTGCCAATGCCTCAAGGTTTTCTTGTCGGGCGAGATGGCCATCATCGAAGCTTGGAGGGTTTTGCGTGGCGGTTTTAAGGCCAGTTTCAAGATTGGTAACACGGCTGGTCAAATCCCCTCGCCACTGCGGGTCGATATTTTTTTGGCCGATCATCACCGCCCATCCCGCCAGCCCCAAGGCCATCACCGCCATCAGCATGGCAAAAAGAGAAAGCGGTATTTTTTGCGATTTTTTTGAGGGTGAATTGTTTGGCGGGGAGTTTTTCGCTTGGGCTTCTTTAGATTTTGCCTGATCCGCTTTTGGCTTTGCTTCACCCGTGGCGTTTTTTTTGTCTTGGCTTGTTACCTCTTCGGCGGTGCCATCAATAATCACCGTTTCCTCTTGAGAAGGGGCAGATTTAGGCGCGGATTTCGCCTTTGCCTTTTTCGGTGTTGGTCGCTTTGCCATGGTATTGCTTCACTCCGATCAAGATCAATCGCGGGTTATAAGTCTTGGTCTAAATCAGCCGCATTGATGGATGATGCTGGCAGGCCAAGGGTTTCCGCTGCTGCAACAAACATGGCGGAACGGCGCGGTGTTGCTGCAATCTTAATGTTATGCCAGCCACCCCCGCAAAGTCCAGCGGCACGATTGCTAATCACAATCGCCGTGATGTTTTCGCGATAAGGCGAAAGCCCCCGAGCATCCATAAGTTTAGCGAAATGCTCCCCCGCTCGCCCCGAATGCATCAGCACCGCCGCAACCTTGCCTTGGCGGATGGCGGTGTCAATGTCATCAGGCCAATGATTGGTGGTGGCCGCTTTATAAACAGGTTGGCGATCCGTGGTGATGTCAAAAGCCGCCAGCGCATCGGCGATATTAAATCCTGTATCCACCGCGGATGGCCAAAACACATGATCAAGTTTTGTAGGGTGATCAGCGGATTGTTGATGGTCATGGATGACCTTGGCCAACGCCTGACCATCACCGCCGCCGGTGATGACGTTCTGAAACCCCGCGTTATGGGCGGCATTAGCGGTTGATCCACCGACACAATAACACGGCAAGTGATGAAGGCTGGCATCCAGCAATGGCGGGGCGTGGCGGCTGGTTACAACAATCGCGTCCACGGATGACGCGGGTTTGGCCGCTGTGGTCAGGGGTTGGATTTCAAGCATTGGCGCGGCCAAGGCGGTGATCATCATTTCTTTCAGGTCAGCAATATCTTGCTGGGCATCATCAATCGGTCTGGTGGTGATGACGATTTGATCCTGCATATAATCCGCCTCAACCCTTTTAATGTTTGGTCTTTTCCAAGAACGCCCGCCCCCCCGCGTCAGCCAGCAATTGATCCGCCAGCTGTCGGCCTAAGGCCTCGGCATCATCTTCATGGGCGTGATCAACCGCGGTGAAAACAGCATCACCATCAGGGCTAAGCAATTGGGCGGTGAGTTTCACCATCCCATCTTGATAATAAGCCGACGCCCCAATCGGGGTTTCGCAGGTGCCATCCAATTGATCCAGCAACGCCCGTTCCGCGGTGACTTCTATCGCGGTTTCATGGTGGTTTAACGCCGTTAATTTTTCCAGCATATCGCGCCTTTGTTGAGTGCCATCATCGGCAAGGGCTTGAATGGCAATCGCGCCTTGGGCGGCGGCGGGCAGCATCACATCTTCAGCGATGGGGTGAATACGCTGGCTGAACCCCAGCCTTTGCATCCCCGCCATGGCCAGCACAATAGCATCATAATGACCGGCATCAAGTTGCGCCAAGCGGCTGTTGACATTGCCGCGCAATAATTTGGTGCTGACATCAGGACGAATGGATTTGATAATCGCCGCCCGCCGCACAGAAGCGGTGCCAACAACCGCGCCTTGGGGCAGGTCTTCAAAACGAGCGTAATCTCCGATCAACGCATCCCGCCGATCCGCCCGCTGAAGAAAAGCGGCGATGGTGGTGCCATCGGCGTATTGGGTTTCCATATCTTTGCCGGAATGAACCGCGGCATCCGCTTCACCGGTGAGCATGGCGCGTTCAAGGGTTTTCACAAAAAGCCCTTTGCCGCCAATCTCCGCCAAAGGCCGATCCAGCACTTCATCACCGCGGGTGGAAAAGGTGATAATCTCAGCATCATCCAATTGTGCGGCGACTTCTTCGGCTTGCGCCAACGCCAATTGTGAGGCGCGGCTGGCGAGGCGGATGGTGGGCGCGCCGGATAAAGAATGATGGTCTTGTTTAATCGTAGTCATAAATTGCTTTTACCCCGCCGATGCCATTAGGGAAAGAAAAAGCGTTCTATTTTCGGCAAATCTGCTGACCTTTTCTTAAACTGGGGTATAATCAGCCGCGATTGAAAGGAAAACACAATATGCCATCACGCGATACAAATGGTGCCATTTTAGGAATTGAAACCAGTTGCGATGAAACCGCGGCGGCGGTGGTGACAACTGATGGCCAGATTCTTTCCAACGTAATCGCCAGCCAAATTGATGACCATGCTGAACATGGCGGTGTTGTTCCTGAAGTCGCGGCGCGCGCGCATTTAACCCAGATTGATACGGTGATTGCCCGCGCCATGGATGAAGCGGATATGTCTTGGTCAGGCCTAAAGGCGGTGGCGGCAACAGGTGGCCCGGGGTTAATCGGCGGCGTTTTGGTGGGCACGGTCACCGCCAAAGCCATTGCCAGTTCTTGTGGCGTGCCTTATTTCGCCATCAATCATTTAGAAGGCCATGCCCTCACCGCAAGGCTGACCGCGCTTGATGATGGCGGGATTGAATATCCGTATTTATTGCTTCTGGTCTCTGGCGGTCATACGCAATTGCTGGCGGTATCGGCCCCCGGGGTCTATCGCCGTTATGGCACCACCATGGATGATGCCGCTGGTGAAGCCTTTGATAAATCCGCCAAGATATTAGGCCTTGGGTTGCCTGGCGGTCCTAAAATCGAAGCCCTTGCCCGCCAAGGGGATGGACAATCTTATGATCTGCCGCGACCGCTCAAAAACAAACCTGGGTGTCATTTTTCTTTTTCAGGGCTGAAGACAGCGGTGCTGACGGCTTATCAAAACACCATCGCGCCATTGGATGATCAAAAAGCCATTGACCAGAAAAAGGCAGATTTAGCCGCGTCATTGCAACGTGCGGTGGCGGAAACATTGGCGTCGCGCAGCCGCAATGCCATGGAACAGTTTTTATCAGACCATGATGTTTCAAACCCCAGTTTTGTGGTGGCCGGCGGGGTGGCGGCCAATCAATTGATCCGCCAGATGCTGACCGATCTGGCTTTGGAAAAAGGGTTTCAATTCAACGCCCCGCCCATTGGGTTATGCACCGATAACGCCGTGATGATCGCATGGGCGGCGGCGGAACGAATGGCGGCAGATTTGCCCGCTGACCCATTGGATTTTGCCCCACGCCCGCGCTGGCCGCTTGACCCTGAAGCCAGCCCTCCACCGGGGCGCGGTGTCCGAGCATAGGAAATCATCATGACAACAACCCATCAAAAAATTGCAGTGATTGGCGGCGGTGCTTGGGGAAGCGCCATTGCATCGTCCTTGGCAAGTTCTGGCCATGATGTCGGCGTTTTGACCCGCCGCGCGGATCTGGCGGAAGCCTTGTTAAAGAGTCAGTCTCCGGCTTTGGGTAACATTCCCATCACCGCCCCCAACAGAGCAGGGGTTGATGCTGAAACCATTGTTGCCGGTTGTGACGCGGTGATGCTGGTGGTGCCGGTTCGCGCCACCCAAGCGACGCTGTCAGAAATTAAACCTTTTCTTGCCCCTGATTGCCCCATCGGTTTTGCCGCCAAAGGATTTGTCCCCGGGGCGGATGATTTAATCCCCCATGTCGCGAAAACCATTCTTGGCAATCCGTTGGTGATGTTCTCCGGCCCTAGTTTTGCCGATGAAGTGGCGAAAGGCTTGCCCGCCGCTTTGGTGGCGGCATCCGAAGATGATCACGCCGCTGATCACATCGCCGCGCTGTTTTCTGGCGGGGTGATGCGCGTTTACACCAGCCCTGATCCCATTGGCGTTGCCGTCGGCGGGGCGGTTAAAAACGTCATTGCCATTGCCAGCGGCATCACCGCAGGATTGGGGTTAGGGGATAATGCCCGTGCCGCCTTGATGACGCGAGGGCTGGCCGAGGCCACCCGTCTTGCAACCGCCATGGGCGGCAAGGCTGAAACGCTATTTGGGCTGGCGGGTTTAGGGGATATGGCGCTGACCTGTTCGGGGCCCCATTCGCGGAATTTCGCGTTTGGATTGGCGCTTGGCCAAGGGCAAACCCCATCGGGGAAATTGGCGGAAGGTCAGTATTCTTCGGCGGTGATCTCAAGGCGGGCGTTGGCCGAAGGTGTTGATATGCCCATCACCAACGCCGTGGATCGGGTGATCTCCGGCAAGGCGGATTTAGCCGAAGAGATTAAAGCGCTCTTGGCGCGCCCCACCACCCAAGAATGGCGATAGGCCTTTATCTTCCATGCTTCAATATTGACTAGGATTGAGACTGGTTGTCTTTTTTCTCACGGTTGATGAAGATCAGATTGCGGGCATAAATAAACAGCCCCAATCCTTGGCCTGCGATAATCACCGGGTCTTGCCGCCAGATGGCGTAAAGCAATAATACCGATCCGCCGCCAATGGAAAAATACCAAAACACCACGGGAATGACGCTTCGTTTCGCGCCCTCGGAGGTCAGCCATTGGATGATAAACCGCATGGCAAAAAGAAACTGTCCACCAAACCCCACCACAATCATGATGCTTTCAGGATGTTCCGGCAGGGATTCTGGCAAGAAGGGTAAAATGCTGATCAGAAGCCATGCGAAAGCGACTGCGACCTGTTCAATTGCTGAGGACATGGAGGCGATAACAGACATTATTTCGATTCTTTCACATCAAGATTTTTAGGGCTGCGCCGGATCAACCACATGACCCCCAGAATATCACTAATGCCCACCATCAGTCGATCAAGGGTTTTGTATTTTGAAATGCCAGTGGTGCGGGCGGCGTGGCCAACAGGACAGGCCAAAACCTTAACCCCATCGCGCCTTGCTAATGGCGCCATAAACCGGTGCATATGATCAAAATACGGCAGGCGCAGGTAGATTTCACGGTCAAAAACTTTTGTCGCGCAACCTGTATCAGGGTGGTCATCGCGCAACATCCAGCGCCTGATTTTCCGCGCCGCGATGGAAGCGTATCGTTTTGAGGCCCCGTCTTGACGATTGACGCGATAGCCCGCCGCCATCACCAAACCCGGGCGATTGGCATGAACATCTTGTTCCAACCTGACCAAATCTTCGGGCAGGTTTTGACCATCGCCATCAAGCGTGCCAATCAACGGTGCTTTCGCCGCTAAAATCCCACTGCGCAAGGCCGCGCTTTGCCCGCTTCGCTTGGAATGCGTCAAGACACGAAGTTGCGGGGTGGTCTTTTGCAGGGCTGATAATTCTTCGGCGGTGGCATCGGTGCTGGCATCATTGACGTAAATAATTTCAATATCACGGCCGTTGAACGCGTCCAGAATAGCCGTGATCAATGGGGTAATATTGCCGGATTCATTCATCACAGGCACGACAATGCTGATTTCAGGTGCTGATGATGGTGATGATGCGCGTGATGCCGAAGTTTTGGCCATTAAACTGCTCTTAATAATCTTTCTTTGTCATACTCAACCGCTGGTCCGGCGTCAATTGTTCGTATGATTTTGATCCTTGGCGGGTTCAGCCGAAGATGGGTCCTGGCTGGTGCGATAAAGATCAATACTGACATTCTGGCCACGGGAGATATTATATCCTTTAACCGTCGTGATGACATCAAGTTTTAACCCGATTGTTGCCGCGGTTTTCAGGAAATCATCTTGGGCGCGGCTTTCCACCAAAGCCAACCCACCCTCAGCTTCCGCCAAGGCCAAGGCCGCGTCAACAGGGGGGAATAACAATGTATCCGTGCCTTGGATAAAGACCAAGGATGGTTCATGGTACCCCGCCGCGATGACCACTTCAGGGGCAGGATCAAGGGCGGTGATTTCAGCATGAAGCCTTGGCGATACCCTGATTTTTTCAAGCGACGGCATCACCCCGCCCATCAAGGCCATATGAAACCCGATGGCGGCGGTGATCATAATGGCGATGGCGCGCATTGACCCGCCGCGTTGCCACCAGAGCGCGGCTAAGCTGACAAGTATGCTGGCAAAAAGCGCGACCCCTGCCATGACGCGGCTGCCTTGAGCAAAACTGGCGGCATAAAGCACGACAATCCCCAAGATTGGGCCAATCGCCATAAAGAGATATTCCCATGCCAGCACCACGCTTCGGGGCAGGCTGACCGACCGCAAGAAGACCAAGGCCTTGGATGCAAATTCCGCCAATCCATTCTTCTGGCCATCTTTGGGTTTGTTTGTTTCTGGGGGTGTGGGTTTGGCTTTTGCTGGCGGCAATAAGGCCATCGCGCCAAGGCTGCTGACAATCGCCAATGCCGCGAAAACAGGCAGGTTATAATGCGGCAGTTTCGTGGGGGTTAATTCAAGCACCACCCAAAACGGCACAATCCAGCCTAGGCAAAATAAGATATTGGGATCACGCCATTGCTGGCGAATGGCGGTGATGCCGCGGGCTAAAAACAGGCTGCCCGGCCAAAAGGTGATGACCACCAACATCAGATATGTCAGCGGCGGCGCGCCATGGGATTCTTGGCCTGATTGCAATTTATTCACCAAATCCCCTTTAATGGCGATGTTCAGAAACGCCCCATCGGTGGCGCTGGTGACCATCAAGACCCATGGCATCACAAGGCTGGTCAGAATGACAATCCCCAACACAGGCCGCAAGGGTTTGAAAATATCCAGCCGCCGTTCAACAATCAGGATCGTTAGCCCTGTCAGAAACGCGATCAATGGCGCGATGGGGCCTTTGACCAAAATCGCCAGCGCCATCACCCCCCAGAACATGACGGCATATTTGCCCGAAACATATGCCCCTGTTCGGGCGATATTGAGTATCCGCCAAAGGATGCCTTGCTGGATGATAATCAGGGCGGTCAGCATGGCATCTGTTTTGGCCAAATGGCTTTCCACCACCATCACCAAACTGCTGGCCAGCAATAACCCTGCTAAGATCGCTTGGAAAGGCGGCAGGAAAAATGACGCTAAAACCGTAATCCCCGCCGCCGCCAATAACGCGCCGATAAAACTGGGCAGACGATAAGACGCGATTGTATCGCTACCGAAAATAGACGCGGCGGCTGATTGCATCCAATAAATGCCAACTGGCTTTTTTGCTCTTAAGTCTTGCTGAAACCGTGGGGTGATGTAATCGCCGCTATTGATCATTTGTTTGCTGGATTGCGCAAATCGCGCTTCATCACGATCCATCGGCGCGATGCTTGTTTGGCCAGGCAAAAAGCACAAAAGCCCCGCCATCAGCACAACGAAAACCGCCACCATCAGCGGACCACGGCGCGGCGTGGAGCCTTGGAGGGGCTGTTCCGTTAAATCATCAGGTTCAAGCAATCGGCGCATTTTTTTAATTCATTACTGGCTTTAAATTCATAACTGGTCATTCATTATTGGCGTTATCGGCATAATGAGCAAAAACATCATAACAGCAGTTACAACACTGGACATCACTAGTCATTAAGATAAACATGACTTATGGAAGTTTCATCAGAAATCGGCAGATTATTTTCACCTGAACGAAAAGCGGTGCGGCGGCAAGTCTGGCGCATGGCTTTGCCCGTGATGCTGGCCAATATCACCATTCCTTTGGTGGGGCTGGTGGATACGGCTGTCATGGGGCATTTCGACAGCCCTCATTACATCGGCGCGGTGGCCATGGGCAGTTTCATGTTCAGCCTGATGACCATCGCTTTTGGGTTCCAACGCATGGCCGTCACCGGATTGATCGCCCAAGCCAAGGGCGCGGGTGATATTGAACAGATTTTCCTGACCCTTTATCGCGCGGTCATGGTGGCCTTGGCCCTGGGGGTTGGCATTATGGTGATGGCCATCCCTGTGTTGGTCATCGCCCCGTTGGTGCTGGCCGCCAGCCCTGATGTGCTGGATGGCATGACGGTTTACCTCAGCATCATTGTGTTCGCGGGGCCAGCGATTTGCCTCAATATGGTGGGGCTTGGGTTTTTATTTGGGTTGCAGAATATCCGCGGCTGTATGATTCAAATGATCAGCGTCAATCTGGTGAATATCATCGCCAATCTGATCTTTGTTTTTGGGCTGGGGATGAAAATTGAAGGCGTCGCGCTGGCGTCTTTATTGGCGCAATATTCAGGCGTTGTGGTGACGTTTATGTTGATCCGTCATGCCAGCCGCCCGTTGGGGGCTTTTCCAAAATTCCAATGGGCTCGGGTTCGAAACACCAGCGCCTTGATGGGCTATGCGGTTCTGGCACGGGATTTAACCATCCGTACGGTTTGTATTTTATTATCGGAAGTTATTGTCTTAAACCTCGCCGCGGGGATGAGCGATGCCGCCCTTGCCGCTTCGCAAGTGGGGTTTGTGATCTTTGGGCTGGTGGCCTATAGCCTTGATGGATTTGCCCATGCGGTGGAAGCCTTGGTGGGGAATGCCATTGGCGGGAAAAAACTGCTCGAACTGCGCCGCGCTGTTGCTGAAAGCACGATTTTGGCCGCGATAACAGCGCTTCTGATGGGGGCGGTGTTGTGGCTGTTGGGCGGGGCGTTCATCCGCTTGATCACCAGCATCCCCGAGGTGTTAATCCTCACCGAAGAGATTATGATTTGGCTAATTATCATGCCCATTGTTTCGGTCTGGGCATTTATGATGGATGGCATTTTTGTCGGCGCCACGAAAGCCAAATTGATGCGGGATGCCATGCTGTTGTCGATGGCGGTGTTCCTGCCGCTTGTTTATTTAGGCAAGATATGGGGCGGGCTTGATGGCATTTGGCTGGCGTTTAATATTCTCTTGGGCTTGCGCGGCTTGACCCTATGGTTAAAAATGCCTGAAATTGAAAAACAAGCTCAACCTTAACTGTTCCGATGTATCAATAAAGGATTTGTCATGCCCTTGATCGCCCAACACGATGCCCCCCGCCCCTTGCACGTTATGACGTCTGATGATCTGGCGGATTGGCAGAAAACAGCATCTCCTATGCTGAACAATTGGATCGCCCAACATGGGTTTACGGCGCAAAAAAACACATCCTTGGTCTTGCCGTCACCGGAAGGGGAGATTGCTGGCGCGATTATCGGGCAGGGCAACAAAAAGGGCGGTACGAATGATTACGCCAGCGGTGCCATGGCCGCCCGCTTGCCGCAAGGGGTCTATCAGTTGGATGGCGCAACGCCAGAACAATTGGCCTTAGGCTTTGCCCTTGATCAATATCAATATGATCGGTTCAAGCCGTCATCCTCTAAACCAATCGCGGATTTATTAATCGCTGACCCCGCCCAGCATAAACGCCTCAGCGCGATTGTAAGCGGGGTTACCCTGACCCGTGATTTGATCAATGCCCCTGCTAATTATCTGACCCCCCAAGGCTTGGAAGATGAAGCCCGGGCTTTGGCGGAACGGCATGGGGCGGACATCACGGTGACGATTGGTGATGACTTGGCGAAAAATTATCCGGCCATTCATACCGTGGGGCGTGCCGCCGAAATCCCCCCACG
>CALFYS010000081.1 GCA_937952245.1 uncultured Alphaproteobacteria bacterium
CATACCCCCCTGCCCTGGCCCCTAGAGTTTGAATATGAAGACCATGAATGTTGGTGCGGCCGCACAGGCTGTCTTGAGACGTTTATCTCCGGCACCGCCATGGCAAAAGATTATGAAAGCCGCACCGGTGAGACCTTAACCGCCAAAGAGATCACCGAACGCACCCATATGGACTTAATCGCCGAAAGCGTGATCCAAGTTTATGAAGACCGATTGGGGCGCGCCTTGGCACAGCTGATCAATATTCTTGACCCTGATGTGATTGTTCTGGGGGGCGGGCTTTCTAACCTTGATCGCCTTTATCAGAATGTGCCGCGCAAATGGAAAAATCTGGTCTTCTCCCGCCATGTTGCAACCCCACTTGTGAAGGCCAAACATGGCGATTCCAGCGGTGTTATTGGCGCGGCATGGCTTTGGCCTGCCGATGATGTAAAGGCAAATGGTGATGGCCACGATTGATCTGATTTGCCGTCAATGCGGGCATCAAGCCAAATTGCCCCCGCAAGAGCTTTGCCCTCGATGCCAATCTGGTCACATCATCCAGCATCACGAATTGCATGACCTGAATATCGCGCATATTGATTGTGACGCGTTTTACGCCAGCATTGAAAAACGTGATAACCCAGAGCTGATCACAAAGCCGGTGATAGTGGGGGGCGGCAAGCGCGGGGTGGTGGCCGCCGCCTGTTATGTGGCGCGAATCCATGGCGTCAAATCAGCCATGCCAATGTTCACCGCCCTTAAACTTTGCCCTGATGCCGTGGTGATCCGCCCTCGGATGGATGCCTATCGTGAAGCGGGATACGCCATCCGCAAGATGATGCTGGATTTAACGCCGCTTGTGGAACCGCTCTCGATTGATGAGGCCTTTCTTGATCTTTCCGGCACATCCACCCTGCATGGGCAATCCCCAGCGGTGAGTTTAATTCAATTGACCCAAAAAATTGCCGCTGAAATTGGGGTTAGCGTTTCGGTGGGGCTGGCGGCGAATAAATCCATGGCAAAAATCGCCTCGGATATGGATAAACCGAAAGGGTTTTACGTCATTGGCCAAGAAGAAGCGGCGCGAATGCTGGCGGATAAACCTGTTTCCTTGCTTTATGGCGCGGGCAAAACGCTGGTGCAGAAACTCAACGCCATCGGGATCAAAACCTGTGGGGATTTAGCCCGAACCGATCGCAAAGCGATCATTCAAATCGCTGGCGAAATCGGGCCTAAATTGCAAGACCGCGCCCAAGGGATAGACCCAAGACCTGTGGTGCCAAACGCCCCCGCCAAAAGCATTTCTGCCGAAACCACTTTTGATCATGATTTGTCTGACCTTGATGTGTTGAGCGCGTGGCTCTTGCAATTAAGTGAAAAAGTATCACGGCGCATGAAGGCCAAATCCATTGCCGGACGGCGCATTGTGCTGAAGCTAAAACGGCATGACCATAAGATTATCACCCGCTCCTTAACCCTAAGCGCACCAACACAGATGGTCGATCAAATCTTCTCCAATGGGATGAAATTATTAAGCCGTGAGGTTGCCCCCCACCATCATTGGCGACTGATTGGCATTGGCGTGGATGACCTGAGCGATGCCGCCCATGCTGATGCGCCTGATCTGGCTGATCCTGATCGCGAACGCCGCCACCGCCTTGAACACGCCATGGATAGCCTGAAAGACAAGATGGGCGAGGATGCCATCATCAAAGGGCGGTCATTAAAACTGACGAAAAAGAATTAGCACTAAAAAATTAGCATTGGGGCGCTTCGATTTCCTCGGCGGAACGTAAGGTCGCCCGCATGGAAAAATCGCTGTATTTGACGATATATGACCGGATTAAGCCGTTATCTTGAACCCTGAACGTGATCTCATATTCAGGTTCAGGATTAACCGCATCAGGATCATAATAAGCGATGGTAATCGGCCAATAACCATCTTCGGCCAAAGCGCCAATACCCTCATCAGCGGGGCTGTCTTTTCTTTTGCCCATGACGGAATTGACAAAATAAAGCGAGCCGTCTTGGTCACCGCCTAAAAACAGATTGGATTGATAAACCCGCTCCCCATTTTTGGCACGATCAAGCAGCATCAGCATATGATTCATCGGCAACATGGTGTTGTCTGGCAATTCACGGGTGGTGGGTTGCCCCACGCTGTAAAACGCTTCGCCTGAACCTTGGGCGATATTGGCGTAACCGTCATATTGCTTATCGCCATCAAGGGTTGAGTTTTCTGTCACCGAAAAGGTGAAGACATCGCCCGCGAAGGATTCCCACGTCTGGTAATGCGAAATAAAATTCGATTGCCCGTCCTGACCAAAGCCAAAAGAAATGGCGTAATCTTCTATGGTCTCCCATCCATCGCAAACTTTGCGGATGCTGTAATGCGTTTGGCCATCAATGGTTTCAACCTGGGCGGCCGAAGACACGTTATGCATATCAAGATCATAGACAACACGGTGCGAAACAGGACTGGCGTAAGCCGATGATGCTGAGATTATAGCGGCGGTTATTCCCGCAACCCATCCCTTAAGGCATAAAGACACTAAATTTGAACGAGACAAAGGATTCATAACCACCACGCTGGCTCCACTCTTTTCTGTTCGGTTAAAACGATCTATATATAATGTGTTATTTAATATCGCGCGCGCAAGGGGTGGCTGACTAAAAACCAGTAATCCTATGGGTTACTAATTAGGATTATGACATGAAAACAACCCCTTCACCCATCACCGATTCAGCAGAATTAGCGGCGCTTTGTGGCCGTCTTGCGGGTCATCCGCATATCGCTATTGATACTGAATTTATGCGCGAGACCACCTATTTTGCCAAAATCTGCTTGATCCAAGTCGCCTCCGATGATGAAGCCGCCGCCATTGATCCGCTGGCAAAAAACCTTGATCTCACCCCGTTTTATGATCTTTTGCAAAATCAGGATGTCTTGAAAGTCTTTCACGCTGGGCGGCAAGACCTTGAAATCCTTGTCAATATGACGGGGCAATTGCCAAGCCCTTGCTATGACAGCCAAATCGCCGCCATGGTTTGCGGTTTTGGTGATCAAGTGGGGTATGACAAATTGGTCAAAGGCTTCTTGGATATTAACCTTGATAAAGGCCCACGTTTTACCGATTGGTCGCAACGGCCGTTGACCGAAAAGCAAATCAGTTACGCCCTGAATGATGTGATTTATCTTCAAGAGATTTACCCCGTGATGGCGGAACGCATCGCCAAGGCCAACCGTGGCCATTGGCTTGATGAAGAAATGGCTGTTTTGAGTGATTTATCGGTCTATCAGGTCAACCCTGAAGACGCGTGGCGGAAAATCAAACATAAGGGCAGTAAACCAGAAGCGTTGAACCGCATCAAACATCTGGCGGCGTGGCGCGAACAAGAAGCCCAGCGCCGCGACATCCCCAAAACGCGGCTGATCAAAGATGATACGTTGTTGGCCATCGCCATGGCAAAACCCTCATCACCTGAAGCCTTGGGGCGGATCAGAGGCTTTCCTGGTGGTGGCGGGGGCAAATTAATCCCTGAGATTATGGGCGTGTTAAAACGGGCGGCGAAAACACCGAAAGACGATTGGCCAAAACTGCCTGACCCGCCCAGCAAAAAACCGTCGGTGGCGGTATTGGATTTGCTTCGGGTGTTGCTGAAACACGTGGCCGACCATGAAGGGATCGCGCCACGCTTAATCGCTAACGCCGATGATTTGGAACAAATCGCGCTGGATAAAACCGACGGCATCAAAGCCATGCACGGCTGGCGTTATGAAATTTTTGGCCAATACGCCGATGCCATTAAATCCGGAAAATTGGCGGTGGCGGTGAAAAATAACGCCACCATGCTGATCCCTGTTGCGGATTAACCCGCCCGATTATTCTTGGAATTCAACTATTCTTGAAATTCAACGGCAATGGATTTGCTGCTTTTGCCAGCGGATGCAATGGCTTTCACCCGCCTTTTAATCAAGCCTTCATCCGTGCCAAATAAGTCTTTGGGGAAGGCGATGGTCAGCGATTTTTTCTCTGGGGTGACAGTCACTTGTTCCAGCAATTGCGGGATGCCGCCGGTGGCCGTCATCAACATCCGCATGACAAGGCCTACAAAACGCGCGGTTTCACGTTCTTTTCGCTTCAGCATCCCCCGGAACAAGCTTCGGCTGGGGAACGTGCCGGAATAGCGCACCGACAGCACCGCCGCCATCCACGCCCGTTCTTTGTGGTTAATCCCCACCACCGACAGCCCCAGCATTTTTTCAATGGCCAGTGACGCGCGATAATCAGGATGATCAAGCCAAGATAAATCCGCCAAATAGCACACCGCTTCGGTCAACCGGTGGTCCTTGATCTTATAGGTCTCTAAAAACGGCAGGGTTTTCGCCGCCAAAGCAGGTCCAAGCCCTTGGTGGCGTTCGGTCATCACAGCAAATTCATCAACGCCAGCCATCAACGGGTCAATCCGCCTGATGTCATTGGACAATTCATCATACAACAGGCCTTCACGCGCGCCATAGGATGAAAACACCACCTCAATCGGGTCAAAGACGGAAAGGATGGCCCGCATCACAATGGAGGCTTGTTTCATGCTGCTACGGCGCGCGGGCGGAATGCCTTTGATCTGGCCATCCGCGTCTTCGATCTTTTCGATCATTTCCATCAGGTCTTTGCGCGTCAAGGTCAGGCCATGGACAACATCAATGCGCTTTTTGGACGCGGCGGTATAGGCGGTGGCAATCGCGCGCCATGTCCCGCCAACAGCGTAAAAGACTTTTCCTTTTGTTTCAGCCGCCCAATCAATGCCGCTGATCATATCATCAACCTCTTGAGGGTCGAGAGGTACCAAATGCCCACAAGGAAGGCTGGCTTGCGGCTGTTTTTTGACCGAGACCATGTTTTTGACATGGATCAATTCAAGACTGCCGCCGCCCAAATCCCCCACCACACCATCAACATCAACAAAGCCGCTCAACACGCCTTTGCCCGCGAACTGGGCTTCTTCCGCGCCGGAAAGAATATTGATCGGGGTGTTGATAATCGCTTCGGCGGCATCAATAAATTGAGCGGAATTTTTGGCCTTGCGCACCGCTTCGGTGGCAAAGGCTTTGATTTCATCAAGACCAGAGGCTTCGATAATCTTTGCAAATCGCTGTAATGTTGTCAGCGCTTGATCCATTCGGTCTTGATCAAGCAAGCCTGTTTCCGCCAACCCTTCCCCAAGGCGGCAGACATCACGTTCATTAAACTGCGGATGGGGCAAGCGGCCGCCCGCGCGGTAAATCACCAATCGAATTGAGCTGGAGCCAATATCAATCAGGCCAATTTTGTTTTCGGGCTTCATCGCTTCAGATGTCTGATTTGTGGTCATATTCGGCATTTCAGGGTATCAGTACAGTCTTTAAAGCAAAGAGCATGGCGTTAATATTTTTTCTTTTTCTTCTTAATGGCAGAACCACGGCCAGAAAGGCTGGGGTTGGTCATAAAGAAGTGATGGGCAGAAAACCCTTCATCATGTTCAGGGGTGATCCGCTCATAACTGCCGTCACTGCACAAGCGCCATGAATTCAGCGTATCGTTGAGATTGGCGGTCATCACCTGATCCAAGATTTGACGGTGAACCGTTGGGTTTTCAATCGGCATCATCACCTCAACCCGCCTGTTCAAATTCCGCGGCATTAAATCCGCCGATGAAATATAAACAGAGGCTTGGTCAGACGGCAATTGCTGGCCATTGGCGAAAACAAAGATACGGGCGTGTTCAAGAAAACGGCCAACCAGTGAAATCACCTTAATATTTTCCGAAAGCCCTTTGACCCCGGGGCGCAAACAACAAATCCCCCGCACCACCAATTCCACCGGAACACCAGCTTGAGAAGCCGCGTAAAGACGCTGGATGCAATCAGGATCCACCAAAGCGTTGACCTTAATCCAAATGCCCGAAGGCTGACCTGCTTTGGCATTGGCGATCTCACGATCAACCATATCGTTAAACATTGACCGCGCCGATACAGGGGCATAAGCCACCTTTTTCAAATCATGGGGTTCAACATAACTGGTCATGTAATTGAACACCCGCACGATGTCCGAGCAAATATCAGGATCAGAGGTAAAGAACGATAAATCAGTATAAGTCTTGGCGGTAACAGGGTGATAATTGCCCGTCCCGCAATGGGCATAGGACCGCAATCCGTTTTCTTCTTGGCGCACCACCAATGATAATTTGGCATGGGTTTTCAGATCAACAAAACCGTAAACCACCTGCACGCCAGCCCGTTCCAAATCCCGCGCCAGACGAATGTTCACCTCTTCATCGAAGCGGGCTTTAATTTCCACCATAGCGGTGACGGATTTGCCCGCTTCCGCCGCTGAAATCAACGCCCGCACAATCGGTGAATTGGGCAAGGTTCGATAAAGGGTTTGCCGAATGGAAATGACTTTCGGGTCTTCCGCCGCCTGCCGCAGGAATTGCAACACCACGTCAAAACTTTCATAAGGGTGATGCACCACAATATCTTTTGATTTAATCGCGGCGAAACAATCACCGCCAAAATCACGGATACGGTCAGGGTAGCGCGGCGTGTAACTCGGGAAGCGCAGATGATCCCCGCCGGCTGAACACATTTGGCTAAGATCAGCCAGCCCCAACATCCCCCCCACATAGGCCACATCGGTTTCGATCACGCCCATAGCTTCACAAAGGCTATCGGTATAAGCGTTGCTTTCTTTGGCGGATAATTCCATGGCAATGACATTGCCGCGGCGGCGGGCTTTCAGGGCGGATTCAAATGTTGCCACCAAATCTTCAGCTTCATCATCAACTTCCAATTCGCTATCGCGCAACACCCGAAAGGTGAAATGGTTATTCAAATGATGCTTTGGGAAAATCTGATCAAGATTTAAGATAATGCAATCTTCAAGGGCTATAAAACGATCCGCCTCATTTTTATCGCCATCAGTTTTATCCCCATGCGCCGGCAAAGAAATAAACCGCTTCAACCGTGGGCTGAGCATAATCAACGCCTGATTGGCTTTGCCCTTTTGGTCTTCAAGCCCCAAATAAAGTCCAAAGCCTTTATTGGCGATAAACGGAAACGGATGGGCAGGATCAATGCTCAATGGCGCGATCACCGGCATGATCTCACGGTTAAAATAATCTTTTAAATACCCGCGGTCATCATCGGAAAGATCATCCTGATCGACCAAGGAGACCCCTTCATCCGACAAATCATCCAGCAATTCAGGCAGGATTTGCAATTGCCGTGCCAAGAGATGTGAAACCCTTGTGGATAAAGCCTCCAACACTTCGCTGGGCAGGGCTTGGCCCTCGCTGGACCCTTTAAAGCCCATGCTGGCCTGCTGTTTAACCCCGGCGACACGGACGATCATAAATTCATCAAGGTTATTGGCGGAAATCGCCAAAAACCGAAGGCGTTCCAACAACGGATGCCGTGTGTTGAGCGCTTCGGCCAGCACCCGTTCATTAAACGCCAGCCACGACACTTCTCGGTTGATGATATTGGGGTCTTCATCACCGACAGCGGAAATAGGCAAGGTCTTGCTGGAAAGCGCCAGTTGGCTTTCCATCAAAAGCGTTGCTTCAGCCGTGTTTTTGTTAACAATCTCATTCATCATGAACACTGAGTTTAAATGGGTTTAATGACATTAATATTTCATTGCCTAAGATATAGCAGGGATGACCCCAAACAACAAGGAATCGGCAAATTTCCTGCCGATTCCCGAAATTGTCTTCACCTTTTTGCCCACCCATCTTGTTAAGATAGGCGGTTTTTTTAATGGCTTGAATTAAACGCCCCGCCATCAATCAGCAGGTTTTGCCCCACCACATAGCCCGAATGAGCCGAGCAAAGATAGGCGCAAGCCTGACCAAATTCTTTGATATAGCCAATGCGGCGGCAGGGGTTGCGGGCTTCGGCTTCAGCGCGCAATTCAGCGGCATCACGGCCTTCTGCTGTGGCGCGTGATGCAAAAAGGCTGGCGATCCGGTCGGTATCAAACTGGCCCGGCAACAGATTGTTGATGGTCACGTTATGTTGCGCCACCTGCCGTGCCAGCCCCGCAACAAAGCCGGTCAGCCCTGCCCTTGCGCCATTGGACATTCCCAATTGCGGGATCGGGTTTTTGACAGAACCTGAAGTGATATTGACGATACGGCCAAACCCTTGATCAATCATCGGGTCGATCACCGCTTTGATCAATTCAATCGGGGTCAGCATATTATCATTAACCGCTTTGTTCCAATCATCCATGGACCAGTTGCGGAAATCACCAGGCGGCGGGCCACCCGCGTTATTGATCAAAATATCAATCGTGCCATCAGCGGCGGCTAAAACCTGTTGGCGACCGTCTTCGGAGGTAATATCAACCGCAATCGGCGTGACCTTAACGCCATAGGTTGCTCGCAAGCGATCCGCGGAAGCGGTTAAGACATCTTCGCTGCGGGCGTTCATGATCAGGTTAACGCCATTAGCGGCCAATTCTTCAGCGCAAGCAAGGCCAAGCCCTTTGCTTGATGCGCATACAACGGCCTGACGGCCAGCAAGTCCTAAATCCATAATCTTTCCTCGTTCTTGTTCTATGATCAATATAGGTTCAATTGTTCTTCAAGCACATCCCGCACCAGATGAATGGTGACATTTTTTTTCGCCGAAAGCGCCGCTTCGTTTAATTGCACCATGACGTGATGGGCTTTATCAAAGCGCCGATCAATCCTTGAGACAATATAGCGAGCCACGTCAGCATCCAAGGCCAGCCCCAAATCATCGGCGTGTTTAAACAATAACGCCATCAGCATTTCATCATCAGGGGCGGTAATGGCGGCGCTGGACAATCCGTTTAAACGGGAGGCGACATCAGCAATTTGCCAGCCGATCGCCGTCATCGGTTGATCCGACAGCACCAGCAAAGACCCTTCGATTTCAGTCAGGCGATTCAACAAATGAAAGATCAAATCTTCCGGCCAATCGGAACTTGGCGTCGGTTTATCCCAAATCATATGGGGGTGATCATCAAGGGCATAAATCGTGCTGTCATCAATCTTATCGAAAGTTTTGGCCTGGCTTTTGGTCTGCCAAATCGCCGCCAGATGCGACTTGCCACAAAGCGGCGGGCCATAAAGCACAAGCCCTTTGATGCGGCCTGACCAGTTTGGCCAGCGATCAATCCAATCCGCGGCCATGGCGTTGCACCCGCTCAAGACGAAATCGTCACGGGCAAAACTCGGCGGCGGCATTAAATCCATGGTGAATTGTTGCGGGGTCATGATGTTTTATCGGCGTTTATGGCGTGGAAGTCGAGACCAATTTTAAAGCAATATTGCTGTCTTTATCTGTATTTTCAATCTTCAGCTGATGTTGTTCCAGCGCGTTGCTCAACGCTTCCATCGACCCCGCCAATTTCAGCCGCACCACCCCGCCGGTGGAGGCCAATTGCACCACTTCCATTTGATCAACAGGCGGCAGGTTTTCCAGAATTGTTAATTGTTCTGTCCATTGGGTGATATTGCGCGCCGGCACTTGCAGAACCAGCACCCCACCATCATCAAGATTAATCTGATTGGCCTTGCGCCACGCCCCTTCAATCCCGCGAGCCATATCGCTGGCCAATTGGGATAATTGCGCTGAAATATCATTAACAGGGGCAGCGATGCCATCCAATTGATAGATGTCGGAATCAAACCGACCATCGGCTCTGAATAATTTCGCCGTCATGCTGATGTTAATCGTCTCCCCATCAAGACTTGGGGTCAGAATGGCCAGAATCACGCGTTCGGCGTTTTCAAATTGGGCGGCGGTGGCGATGGCTTTTTGATCCGCCACCAACAGGTCTTCAACCCTGACAGACCGTTCGATGGATAACGATTGCGGCATTTTCATCTGCACCAGCCCGATGTGATTGGGCAGAAGATCACCCCAAACCTGCATCCAAGGGTTCGGTTGCCGCCATAACCGAGGGGCGTTGCTTTCATTCCAAACCGGCAGAACCAGCATATCGCCTGAGATTAATTCGGCATGACGAAGGCCTTGGTCTTTGAACAACGCCCGGGTTTTGATGCGGTCAAAGCAATAATCAAATCGCCCTTGATAGCGGGTTTCCAGCACGGTTTCCTGATCAATGCGGATATGATCCAGCACCGTATCAATGACGCTGGCGTTATCGGCGATAAACGCCTGATCCGGCAGTAACAGGCGGGTTTGCAAGGCTTGCCACGCTTTTTGTTCGGCTTCAGTGGTGGCTTTGATGCGGGCTTTTTCACTGCTTTCGTCTTCTACCGCGACCTCAACCCCTTGGATGTAAAATGCCGCGGCAGGGCAGCTGTCCACCGCGTGGGCTGATTTTACCGCCCAACCGCGATCAAGGCTAAAATTAAACCCAAAGACCATGCCAAGCGCAAAAACGCTGATGCAAATTTTTTGAATTCGCGTATAAGAAAAGAATAATTGCATCGAAATTTCCATTAATCCTGCGTGAAGACGCTCCATGGAGGCTATCATAAGCAAGAAGACGAAGACAACTCCTCCGCTGACATATCGTGATGCTGGCGTCAATATTGATGCTGGAGACGCGCTGATTGGTGAGATTTCTGATGATGCAAAACGCACCCGCCGCCCCGGGGCTGATGCCGCGCTCGGCGGGTTTGGCGCGTTGTTTGATGTTAAAGCCGCGGGCTATCAAGACCCGCTTTTGGTGGCGGCAACCGATGGTGTCGGCACAAAACTGGAACTGGCGCAGGCCATGGATAATCACCGCGGGCTGGGGATTGATCTGGTGGCGATGTGCGCCAATGATGTGCTGGCGCAAGGCGCGATGCCGCTGTTTTTCCTTGATTATTTTGCCACTGGCCAATTGGAAACCCATATCGCCAAAGAGGTGGTGGCCGGGATTGCCGATGGCTGTGTTGACGCGGGTTGCGCCCTGATTGGGGGTGAAACCGCTGAAATGCCCGGGATTTACCCCAAGGGCAGTTATGATCTGGCGGGGTTCTGTGTCGGCGCGGTTGAACGTGATGATATGATCGACCCAGCCCGGGCGGAAAAAGGTGATATAGCGATTGCCATTTCATCCCACGGTGCCCATGCCAATGGATTTTCGCTGATCCGCAAAGTCATTGAATTATCGGGGGTAAAATTAACCGACCCCGCCCCCTTCCAAACAAACCCCTCTCTATCAGGGCAATCTTTAGGCGATGCCTTGCTGACCCCAACGGCGATTTACGCCAAACCCGTGGCGGCGGTGATCAAAGCCTTGGGGGCTGTCAGCGCGATCCATGGGCTTGCCCATATCACTGGCGGCGGTTTGGTTGAAAACCCGCCTCGTGCTTACGGCAAATCATTGGCGCTCGACCTTGATTTAAGCCGTTGGACGCTTCCCCCGCTTTTCCAATGGTTGAAAGAAACAGGCGGTATTGAAGCCCAAGAAATGGCGCGGGTATTTAATTGCGGCGTGGGGATATTGCTTTATGTCCGCCCTGATGATGTCGAGGCCGCGTTATCCGCCATTCAATCAACAGGCCATCACGCTTTTGTGGCGGGGGAATTGATTGACCGTGCCGAAGGCGGCGAAGCGGTGATCTTGAAGCATCTTGATGGTTGGGATCAAGATTAGGCCATGACCTATCGCCTTGCCATTATGATCTCTGGTCGTGGCAGCAATATGGTCGCGCTTGCTGATTACGCGTTGCAAGACGCGGTTGATGCCGAGATTGCCATGGTGATCGCTGATAAACCCGCGGCAGGGCTTGAATTGGCAGAAGAACGCGGCATCCCCACCAAAATCATTGACCGCCCAAATTTCACCAACCGCCAAGACCATGAAAAAGCCATCATGGATACCCTTGATACCCTTGCGGTTGATGGCGTTTTTCTGGCGGGGTATATGCGGGTGTTATCGGCTGAATTTTGCCAGCATTTCAACAATCGTTTGTTTAATATTCACCCTTCGATATTGCCGCGCCATAAAGGGCTGGATACGCATCAGCGGGCGTTGGACGCGAATGATAAAACCCATGGCTGTTCTGTTCATTTGGTGACGGCGGAACTGGATGATGGGCCTGTGTTTATTCAGCGTGAAGTCCCTGTTTTGGATGGTGATGATGCCGCCGCCCTCGCCGCACGGGTTTTAACCCAAGAACATATCATCTACCCCATGGTGTTGGGGGCATTGGCCACCGGCCTTTTAACGGTTTCGGATGGCAATATTGATATGAAAATTGGCACATTGCCCGGGGTCATCCCTAATTGCGCCACCCCCATCAATTGGCCTGCTTAGAGACCTTCTTAAATATTCCATGCACCCATGGCCGAATGTCGCATCACTTGATCTTGAATTGCGCTTCAAATTCGGTCATAAAGGGGAAGATATGAATTGGGGGAAGACATGGATACTTCAAACTTTGACAACGAAGCCCGTGAGCATCTTGAAATTTACAAAGGCTTCATGACCTTTTCAAAAATTTCAATTGTCGCCACCGCTGTGGTTTTGATCCTGATGGCCATCTTTTTGCTGTAAAAAAGGGCGCATCTTAAAGGATAAAAAAAGGGCCGCTGGACGGCCCTTTTTGCTGCGTTATTTTTGATGGTTTGCCATCAATTAGCCGGTGATTTCATCCGCGCTGAAGAAGAAATCAATTTCGATCTTGGCGTTTTCAAGGCTGTCTGAACCATGCACTGAATTGGCTTCGATGCTTTCCGCAAAATCCTTACGGATGGTGCCCGCATCAGCGTCAGCAGGGTTGGTCGCGCCCATGATCTCACGGTTGCGCGCAACAGCGTTTTCACCTTCCAGCACCTGAACAACAACAGGACCAGATGTCATGAAAGCGACAAGATCATTAAAGAATGGGCGTTCGCTGTGAACAGCGTAAAAACCTTCAGCCTGTTCGCGTGACATATTGATACGCTTTTGGGCAACGATGCGAAGACCACCTTCTTCAAGACGCGCGGCGACTTGACCGGTGATGTTGCGGCGTGTGGCATCAGGCTTGATGATTGAGAAAGTACGTTCCAGAGCCATGGGGATTCCTTTATCGACATGAGTTGGTTGACATCAGTTG
>CALFYS010000082.1 GCA_937952245.1 uncultured Alphaproteobacteria bacterium
GCGAAGGTGGCCGTACCGTCGGCGCCGGTGTTGTGTCAGGCATCACGAAGTAATGTTGAGCTTAGGAGTGTAGCTCAATTGGTAGAGCACCGGTCTCCAAAACCGGGGGCTGGGGGTTCGAGTCCCTCCACTCCTGCCATGTAAAGAAAGCCCTCGGGTGATGCCCGGGGGCTTTTTTCATACCGTTGTTGGTTTGCTGAAAACCACATGATTTTAATTTGTTTTGATTAAGTACATCCCATGAAAATTTCATCTTTTTGGACCTCCTATCTTTATGGTTCGGGGACAATGTCAATGCCTGCCCATATATCCAGCCGCCAGATGGTGGTGGATTTGCTCTCTGGCCTGACGGTGGCACTGGCGCTGGTGCCGGAAGCGGTGGCGTTTTCATTCGTCGCTGGGGTCGCGCCTTTGGTGGGGCTTTACGCGGCGTTTTTTGTGGGGTTGATCACGGCATTAATCGGCGGCCGCCCGGGGATGATCTCCGGCGCAACTGGCGCGCTGGCGGTGGTCATGGTCTCACTGGTCAGCCAGCATGGGGTCGAATACCTCTTTGCCACGGTTGTGTTGATGGGCATTTTGCAATTGATCGCGGGGTTTTTGCGCTGGGGGAAGTTTATCCGCATGGTGCCGCATCCGGTGATGCTGGGGTTTGTAAACGGCCTTGCGATTGTCATTGGTCTGGCGCAGTTGGAACAATTTAAAACCATTTCAGAATCAGGCGAAAAGACATGGGTCAGCGGGGGTGAGTTGTTCACCACATTGGGGCTGGTTTCATTAACCATGGCGCTGATCTGGTTTACCCCACGATTGACCAAGATTATCCCCGCGCCATTGGCGGCGATCGCGGGCATCAGCCTGTTGGTGATTTTCTTTGATCTTGATGTCACAAGGGTCGGCGATTTGGCGAGCCTGTCTGGCCAATGGCCGCAATTTGCCATCCCCCATGTCCCGCTGACGGTGGAGACACTGATGATCATTCTGCCCTATGCCTTGATCCTTTCGGCCATTGGGTTGATTGAAAGTTTATTGACGCTCAATCTGGTGGGCGAGATGACCGAACAACGGGGCGGGGCTTCCCAAGAATGTGTTGCCCAAGGCGCGTCCAATCTGGTGACGGGGTTTTTCGGCGGCATGGGCGGCTGTGCCATGATCGGCCAGTCGATGATCAATGTTAAATCAGGTGGCCGCACAAGAATTGCCGGCATCGCGGCGGCTTTATTTTTGCTGGTGATTATTTTGGCGGCATCGCCATTGATTGAACAGATTCCCATCGCGGCATTGGTGGGGGTCATGTTCATGGTGGTGATCGGGACATTCGCGTGGTCATCATTGAAGACACTGTTTAAAGTGCCGCGGTCAGATGCTTTGGTGATTATCGTGGTGACGGTTGTGACGGTGATGGCTGACTTGGCGATTGCCGTGGTGGTTGGGGTGATCCTGTCAGCGCTGGTCTATGCGTGGAACGCCGCCAAGCAAATCACCGCCTCCACCCGGCCATCGGTCAGGGAAAAGGGCGCGCTGGTCTATGAGATTAAAGGCCCGTTGTTTTTTGGTTCGGTCACAAGCTTCCGTGAATTGTTCCAGATCAAAGATGACCCTGATGTGGTGGTGATTGACTTTGCCGCCTCCCGTGTTGTTGACCAATCCGCCTTGCAAGCCATCGAGGATATTGCCCAAAAATATCACGACGCGGGCAAAGAGGTGAAATTGCGGCATCTGACCCGTGATTGCCATCAATTGCTGACCCGTTCTGGCCAATTGATGATTGATAGCGATGATGACCCTGATTATCAGGTCGCCGCTGATTATGGCGTTAAATTGGGCGCTTTTGGTCAGGCCGAAGGGTAATCCATCCCATCCGGTTTCATTTGCCGAAATGAGCGAAAATGGTATCATGGCCTTATAGGAGGCCGTGATGAAACTCAGCTCATATTGGTGGGATATTGAAGAAGACCTTTCCACCCCCATGCCCGAACATATGCCCCATGAGGTTGATCTCTTGGTGGTGGGGGCAGGGTTTACCGGCCTTTCCGCAGGTTTAACCGCCGCCCGCCAAGGGCGTTCCGTGGCGATTATTGATTCCGGTCGCCCGGGCTTTGGCGCCTCCACCCGCAATGGCGGGATTTGCAGTGGCCATATTCGCATCCCCCACGCGGTGTTAAGCCATCGTTATGGCAAAGATTACGCCGATCAGGTCTATGGTGAGGGGATTGAAGCCCGCGCCGATTTGGTGAAATTCTGTGATGAAGAAAAAATCGACTGCCAGATCAATAAAGCCGGGCATTTTAACGGCGCGCTTTCCCAAAAAGATTACGATAAAATGGGCTATCAATGCGACGCGCTCAACGCCATCCCCGGCCATGATGTTGAATTAATATCCCGCGATCGGGTGCATGAAGAAATTAAGACCGATCGATTTTTTGGCGGCTTGCTGAGGCGAGAGATTGGCGGCTTCCACCCGGGCAAGTTTTTTGCAGGATTATTGCGCGTGGTGGCGGAATCCGGTGCGGAGATTATCGCCCGAACAATTGTCGAAGCGATTGAAGATGACCACAGCAGTGATCATCAGGACGCGAAATTGGTACGGACATCACGGGGGACAATTCGCGCCCGTCAGGTGATTGTCGCCACCAATGGTTATACCGGCACAAAACAGCCCTTTGGCAAGTTTTTAAGACAGCGGGTGGTGCCTATCCAATCGTGCATTATCGTGACGGAAAAACTTGGCAAAAAGCGGGTGAAAGAATTGATGCCCGGGCTCAGGATGTATGGCAATACCGCAAAATTATCATGCTATTTCCGCCCAGTGCCCGATGAAGACCGGATACTTTTGGGCGCCCGCAGTTTTGATCGGCTTGAACCTTCAGGGCGGTCGGTTTCGTTTCTGAAAAACAAATTGGTGGATATGCTGCCGGAATTGGCGGCGCATGATATTGATTACTGCTGGCTGGGCAATGTCGCGTTTAATCAACGGCAACTGCCAGCGATGTTCAAGGATGACGGCGTTTTTTACGCCGCGGGCTACGCGGGTTCAGGGACAGTTTGGGCGCGCTGGCTGGGCAAAAAGACAGCGGAACTGGCCATGGGGATGAGCAACCAGACCAGCGTTTTCTATGATAAACCGCCAGCAAAAATCCCGCTTTATGATGGCAACCCGTGGTTTATGCCTTTTGTGAACGGTTATTTTGCCGTCCAAGATCAAATCAACGAATGGGGATACCGGCTGAAATAACCTGAAAGCCCGCCCCATAACCCAATAAGGAAATGACCATGCCGCTTGTCTTTGATGTCTATGGCACTTTGCTGGATGTCGATGCCGCCGCCCGTGAGGCCATTGACACCCATCCAGAATTGGAGGCCATTTGGCCGGAGCTTTCCGCCCGCTGGCGGCAACGCCAGCTCAGTTATTCATGGCTTCGGTCATTGATGCAGGATTACATCCCGTTTTGGCAGATCACTTGTGACGCGCTCGATGTGACGCTTGACGAATTAGCCATCAATGACGCCAAATTGCGCCAAACCTTGCTGGATTTATATTTGCACCTTTCGGCGTTTGAAGAAGTCCCGGCATTATTGGCTCAGCTTCAATCCCAAGGCCATCAATTGGCGGTTTTGTCCAATGGTGATCCTAAGATGCTCAACACAGCCCTTCAATCAGCGGGGATTGATGGGTTTTTGGATGGTATTTTGAGCGTTGATTCGCTTCGGTGCTATAAACCTGACCCGAAAGTCTATGAATTGGTGACCGATACCTATGATTGCCAGCCCCAAGATGTGCTGTTTTTTTCGTCCAATAACTGGGATATAGCCGGGGCAAGCCAATTTGGTTTCAGGCCTGTTTGGATCAACCGTGGCCAGAAAATATGGGATAAATTGTCTCCAGCCCCCAGCCCGCCTCATGGCCAGACGGCGGCTCATCTGAAGGAGGCGGTGGATCGCCTGAATTTAATATAATGAAAAAATCCCATTAAATCGGCATGATAGGGCTTGCATATCGCGGTTGCCTGATGTAGAAACCGCCCATCATTCCTTCCAATTCGACTTGATTGTTCAAACCACAGTCGAACACGGTCTGATAAATGGTAACCATTTTTAAGTTAGGGCTTGCGTGAGTTAAACGTGATGGCTAAAGTATCACCTGCACAATTTGTTAGACAGGTACGGCAAGAAATTGGCCGTATTTCCTGGGCAACGCGACGCGATACCGTCACCTCAACAATTACTGTTTTGGTGATGACTTTTATTGCGGCCGCGTTCTTTTTGCTTGTGGACTGGATCTTATCAAATCTCGTGCAGTTGGTTTTAGGGTTTGGCGGCTAAGGGCAGGGCGCAAGCGCTGCACTTTAATGTGAGCAGAGATTAAGTCGATGGCAATACGCTGGTATGTTGTGCATGTTTTCTCAGGATCCGAGAAAAAAGTTGCACAGGCAATTCGGGAACAAGCGATCAGTCATGGTCTAGAAGACCAGATTGAAGATGTGCTTGTGCCAACCGAAGAAGTTACCGAAATGCGCCGCGGCGCCAAAGTTCAATCTGAACGTAAATTCTTCCCTGGGTATATTCTGGTTAAGATGGAATTGACGGACCAGTCCTGGCATATCGTCAAATCCCAAAACCGCGTTACAGGGTTCTTAGGGGCTAATGGCAAGCCTGTTCCTATCACCAATGCTGAAGCGGAACGCCTGATCAAGCAATTGACCGAAGGTGTTGAGCGTCCAAGCACAGACATTATGTTTGAAGTTGGTGAAGAGGTTCGCGTGTCAGATGGTCCGTTCGCTTCATTCAATGGTTACGTTGAGGAAGTTGATGAAGATAAGTCACGTCTGAAAGTGACAGTGTCGATCTTTGGGCGGTCAACGCCTGTTGATCTGGAATATTCACAGGTGGAAAAAATTTAACCACCGCTTTGATGCTGAGGAAGCGCTTTACCCTGATGGGCCACGGAATTGGCCACGAGGATAAAAGGATTAAACAATGGCTAAGAAAATTGAAGGTTACATTAAACTGAACATTCCAGCAGGCGCGGCCAACCCGTCGCCTCCAGTTGGTCCTGCGCTCGGTCAGCGCGGTGTGAACATCATGGAATTCTGTAAGGCATTTAATGCTGCTACCGACAGCATGGAAAAGAATATGCCTGTTCCAGTGACCATCACTGTTTATCAGGATAAGTCTTTCACCTTTGAAATGAAGCAAGCGCCGGTCAGTTTCTTCCTAAAGAAAGCGGCTGGTCTCGCCAAAGGTGGCCAGACCCCTGGTCGCGCGGTTGCAGGCACAATCACCATGGATCAGGTGCGCGAAATTGCAGATAAGAAAATGGCTGATCTGAACGCTGTTGACCAAGAAGGCGCGGTTCAGATGGTAAAAGGTTCGGCTCGTGCGATGGGCCTGGAAGTGACGGAGTAAATCATGGCAGGTAAGAAACTGAAAGCGGCATACGAAAAGATTGACCGCAACAATCAATACTCACTGGCTGAAGCCATTGATTTGATCAAAGGGGCGACCAGCCCTAATTTTGATGAGACCATTGAGATTTCAATGAACCTCGGTGTTGACCCTCGCCATTCCGATCAGATGGTTCGTGGTGTTGTTGCGATGCCAAATGGCACTGGTAAGACCATGCGTGTTGCTGTCTTTGCCCGTGATGACAAAGCTGAAGAAGCCAAGAAGGCTGGCGCTGATGTTGTTGGTGCTGAAGACCTTGCGGAAGAAATTCAGGGCGGTCGCCTTGATTTCGATCGCGTCATCGCCACCCCTGATATGATGGGTGTTGTTGGTCGTCTGGGTAAAATCCTCGGCACCAAGGGCCTGATGCCTAACCCAAAGCTGGGCACAGTTACCCCTGATGTGACCGCCGCTGTCAACGCTGCGAAAGCAGGTGAAGTGCAGTACCGTGCTGAAAAGGCTGGTATCGTTCACGCCGGCATCGGTAAGGCCAGCTTCAGCGCAGACCAATTAAAAGAAAACGCCGCGGCATTTATTGATGCTGTCAACAAAGCCCGCCCAAGCGGCGCGAAAGGCGTTTTTGTCAAGAAGATCGCCGTCAGCTCCACCATGGGGCCTGGCATTGTGGTTGATCCGGCACAGGCTGTTTAATCCAGTTCTGTTGATTTGAATTTCATCCGAGCAATCGGGTGGAGAGGAGGCTTCGGCCTCCACCTGTCCAAGACGATAGGGGTCACGCTTTCGGGCAAGACTTAAAATCCTATTCAGACGGGGAGAGCGAAATTTTTCGCTTGAACTATGGGCAGGCCATGGGATGGAGCAATACCGCACCATCCTTCGTGCAACCGGGGACATGATCGAAAGATATGTTCCCATAACAAGCGGAGACGATCGGTGAATAGAACCGAAAAAGCGGAACTGATCGATACGCTGCACGCAACCTTTAGTGAGGCCACAACAGTGATTGTGACTCATCAGGTTGGGCTGACTGTTGTTGAAAGCAGTGACTTGCGCGGCAAGATGCGGGCAAATGGAGCGGCCTATAAGGTCACCAAAAACCGCATTGCCAAACTGGCACTGAAGGATACGGCGTATGAGAACTTGACCGACCAGTTTACAGGTCCGACAGCCATTGGCACGTCATCAGACCCTGTTGCTGCCGCGAAAGTTCTTGTGGAGTTCGCCAAAGAGAACGACAAACTGACCATCATCGGCGGCGCCATTGGCGAGCAGATGTTGGACAAAGCTGGTGTTGAAGCGCTGGCTAAATTGCCGTCTCTTGATGAACTTCGGGCAAAGTTGGTTGGGCTTATGCAAGCTCCTGCCACAAAACTTGCTCGTGTTTCTCAAGCCCCAGCTTCTCAGCTGGCTCGAGTGATCCAAGCCAAGTCAGAACAAGCGTAGGCGTATTAACGATCGCATAAAGACATAGTTCAAGCCAAAGGAGATAAAAATGGCTGATATTGAAAAACTTGCTGAAGACCTTTCTGCCCTGACCGTTCTGGAAGCTGCCGAATTGGCAAAACTTCTGGAAGACAAGTGGGGCGTATCTGCTGCTGCTGCACCTGTTGCGGTTGCTGCTGTTGCTGGTGGCGGTGACGCTGGCGGCGCTGCTGGCGAAGAAAAGAGCGAATTTGACGTTATCTTGACTGCTGCTGGCGACAAGAAAATCAACGTCATTAAAGAAGTTCGCGGCATCACAGGTCTTGGCCTGAAAGAAGCCAAGGACCTTGTTGAAGGCGCACCAAAGCCTGTTAAAGAAGGTGCTTCTAAAGAAGAAGCCGACGAGATCAAAGCCAAGTTGGAAGAAGCTGGCGCAACCGTCGAGGTCAAGTAATGACCGCGCCTTCTGGCGTATAATAATTTGCTCTGGCACCGGGTGTTTTTCGCTCGGTGCCAAAGCCATTTTTTGAGTTCCGTCTTTGGCGGCCGGTAAAATCGGTCAAAAAAGCGGAGAATAAAAAGAATTTAAAATAACGTCTATATGGCAAAGGATCACCCCATGGCATCAAGCGTAACAGCCCTCCACAGTCGTAAACGTATTCGCCGCAGCTTCGGTTCCATCGAAGAAGTTGCAGAAATGCCTAACCTGATCGATGTTCAGCGCAGCAGCTATGACATTTTCCTGCAAAGTGATGTCGCCGCCCATGAACGTGAAGATATTGGTCTTGAGGAAGTCTTTAAATCTGTTTTCCCGATCAATGACTTCGCCGGTAAGGCCGTGCTGGAATATGTGTCTTACGTGCTGGAAAAGCCAAAATATGACGTTGAAGAATGTCAGCAGCGTGGCATTACTTATTCATCACCATTGAAGGTCATGTTGCGCCTTGTCGTCTGGGAAGAAGACGAGATTACAGGCACAAAATCCATCCGCGACATCAAAGAACAAGATGTTTACATGGGTGATATGCCGCTGATGACCAGCAATGGGACATTCATTGTTAACGGCACGGAGCGGGTGATTGTCTCCCAGATGCACCGTTCGCCGGGCGTGTTCTTTGATCATGACCGCGGCAAGACCCATTCTTCTGGGAAATTGCTTCATACCGCGCGCGTCATTCCTTACCGTGGTTCATGGTTGGATTTTGAATTTGACGCCAAAGATATGCTCAATGTTCGCATTGACCGTAAGCGTAAATTGCCGGCCACAACATTCTTGATGGCGCTGATGGATGAAACATCAGAAGCTTACATCGCGGATTGCGCTAAGGAAGGGATTGAACCTGAACGGACACGTGTAAACGGCCTGTCTCGTGAAGCGATTTTGAATCACTTCTATGATGTTGTCACCTACAGCAAAGATAAAAAAGGCTGGCGGACAAACTTTGATGCCGCCCGTTACCGTGGCGCGCGTCTGGCCTCTGATCTGATCAATGCCAAGACCGGTAAGGCTGTTGCCGAAGCGGGTGAAAAACTGACCCCACGGGCGCTTCGCAAGCTGACCGAAAGCGGGCTGGAAGAAATCCGTGTCGATGAAGAACAAATCCATGGCAATTATCTGGCCAATGACATCGTCAACATGGAAACTGGTGAAATCTATGCCGAAGCGGGTGACATCATCAGCGAAGAAATGATGGCGCAACTGGCTGAAATGGGCACATCCGAAATTTCAGTGCTGGCGATTGATAACATCAATGTCGGCGCGTTCTTGCGCAATACACTGGCGTCTGATCGCAACAATTCCCGCGAAGAAGCCTTGATTGATATTTACCGTGTCATGCGCCCGGGTGAACCACCAACATTGGAAACATCAGAAGCGCTGTTCAACAGCTTGTTCTTTGATTCTGACCGTTATGATCTGTCTTCCGTTGGCCGTGTGAAGCTGAACGCTCGCTTGAATGTTGAAGCTGATGATCAGCTGCGTGTTCTGCGCCGTGAAGATGTGCTGGCGCTGGTTCGCGTCTTGCTTGACCTGAAAGATGGCAAGGGCGAGATTGATGATATTGATCACCTTGGCAACCGCCGTGTGCGCTCTGTTGGTGAATTGATGGAAAATCAATACCGCATCGGTCTGTTGCGGATGGAACGCGCGATTAAAGAGCGCATGGGTTCTGTTGAAATTGACACGGTCATGCCTGCTGATCTGATTAATTCCAAGCCTGCTGTTGCGGCGGTGCGTGAATTCTTTGGTTCATCTCAGCTGTCCCAGTTTATGGATCAGACCAACCCATTGTCTGAAATCACCCATAAGCGTCGTCTTTCAGCCTTGGGCCCAGGCGGTCTAACCCGTGAGCGTGCTGGTTTTGAAGTCCGTGACGTGCATCCCACCCATTATGGCCGGATTTGCCCGATTGAAACACCGGAAGGGCCAAACATTGGTTTGATCAACTCTTTGGCGACATTCGCCCAGATCAACCGTTACGGCTTTATTGAAACGCCTTATCGTTCGGTAAAAGATGGTAAAGTCACCGATGAAGTGACCTATATCTCTGCCATGGATGAAGGCCGTTACACGATTGCTCAGGCCAATGCTGAATTGGATAAGTCAGGCAAATTCGTTGGTGAATTGATCCCGATCCGCCGTGCTGGTGAAATTGGTTTGGCGCGCCCTGAAGATATTGATCTGATGGATGTGTCTCCAAAACAGCTGGTTTCTGTGGCGGCGGCATTGATTCCATTCCTTGAAAACGATGACGCCAACCGTGCGCTGATGGGGTCAAACATGCAGCGTCAGGCTGTGCCGCTGATCAAGGCTGAAGCGCCATTGGTTGGTACTGGCATGGAACAGGTTGTGGCGCGTGATAGTGGCGTGACCATTGTCGCTCGCCGTAGCGGTGTTGTCGATCAGGTGGATGCCACCCGTATCGTGGTGCGGTCAACCGCGGCTGATGACAGCGATGTCTCTCCGGTTGATATTTATTCACTGCTGAAATTCCAGCGTTCAAACCAGAACACCTGCATCACCCAGCGTCCATTGGTGAAAGTTGGTGATGTTGTTAATGCTGGCGATATTATGGCGGATGGGCCTTCCACCGAAGATGGTGAATTGGCGCTTGGCCGGAACGTGCTGGTCGCGTTTATGCCTTGGAATGGCTATAACTTTGAAGATTCAATCCTGATCTCTGAACGTATTGTTCGTGATGATGTCTTCACGTCAATCCATATCGAAGAATATGAGATTATGGCGCGTGATACCAAACTTGGTTTGGAAGAAATCACCCGCGATATTCCGAATGTTGGTGAAGAAGCTCTGAAGAACCTCGATGAAGCGGGCATGGTCTATGTCGGTGCTGAGGTGAAAGCCGGTGATATTCTGGTGGGTAAAGTGACACCGAAGGGTGAAACTCCAATGACACCGGAAGAAAAGCTTCTCCGCGCGATCTTTGGTGAAAAAGCATCGGATGTTCGTGATACGTCACTGAAAGTCCCGCCGGGGGGTGCTGGTACGGTTGTTGAAGTCCGTGTCTTCTCACGCCGCGGTGTTGATAAAGATGAACGTGCCCGTGCGATTGAACGCTTTGAAATCGAACGTCTTGCGAAAGACCGTGATGATGAACGTGAAATTCTGGAACGGGGTTTCTATGGCAAATTGCATGACCTTCTGACCGGCATGACCGTTGTCTCTGGGCCAAAAGGCGTGGAAGCCGGGGCGAAGATTACCGCCGCTATGCTGGAAGACCTGCCGCGCAGCAATTGGTCACAGATCGCGGTTAAAAATGACAGCCGCCAGAAAGCCATTGAAGAACAGATTGCCAATTTCGAAGACTCCATCAAGAAATTGGAAGACCGCTTCAACGATAAGGTCGATAAACTCCAGCGTGGTGATGAGCTGCTGCCGGGCGTGATGAAGATGGTTAAAGTCTTCGTCGCCGTGAAGCGTAAGCTTCAGCCTGGTGATAAAATGGCGGGTCGTCATGGGAACAAAGGGGTGATCTCACGGATTCTGCCAGCAGAAGATATGCCATATCTTGAAGATGGCACGCCGATGGATGTTGTGCTGAACCCGCTGGGTGTGCCGTCACGGATGAACGTGGGGCAGATTCTGGAAACCCATTTGGGTTGGGCATCAGCCGGCCTTGGTAAGCAAATTGGCGATGCCGCTGAAGCGGCTATGCGTTCAGGCGATACCAAAGCCCTGCGTAAAGAAATGGCCAATGTCTATCCAAAAGATCAGTTCGCCACCAATGTTGAAGGCATGGATGACGAACAGGTGATCGAGCAGGGGTCCATCCTTGGTCGTGGTGTTCCAATGGCAACGCCAGTGTTTGACGGCGCGGTGGAAAATGATGTCCGCCATCTGTTGAAACAGGCTGGTTTGAGCGAAACAGGTCAGGAATGGTTGACCGATGGCCGTACAGGTGAGGTTTTTGATCGCCCTGTCACCGTTGGTTACATCTATATGCTGAAACTGCATCACCTTGTTGATGATAAGATTCACGCCCGTTCCATTGGTCCATACTCATTGGTCACCCAGCAGCCGCTTGGGGGTAAAGCCCAATTCGGTGGTCAGCGTTTCGGTGAGATGGAGGTCTGGGCATTGGAAGCCTACGGCGCTGCATACACCTTGCAGGAAATGTTGACGGTTAAGTCCGATGACGTCTCTGGACGCACCAAAGTTTATGAAGCCATTGTTCGTGGTGATGATGACTTTGAAGCCGGTATTCCGGAATCCTTTAACGTGCTTGTTAAAGAATTGCGGTCACTGGGCCTCAATGTCGATCTTCACGAAGCAGAATATTAATCGAGGGAGCCGAAAATGAATGAATTGATGAACCCATTTGGCCAGGCGCCAAGTTCTCAAAGCTTCGACAAAATCAAGATTTCGATTGCCTCACCGGAGCGGATCAGGTCTTGGTCATTTGGCGAGATTAAAAAGCCTGAAACCATCAATTACCGGACGTTCAAGCCTGAAAAAGATGGCCTGTTCTGTGCCCGTATTTTTGGCCCTGTCCGTGATTACGAATGTTTGTGCGGCAAATACAAGCGCATGAAGTATCGCGGCATTGTCTGTGAAAAATGTGGTGTTGAAGTCACCTTGTCTAAAGTCCGTCGTGAACGGATGGGGCATATTGAACTGGCATCACCGGTTGCGCATATTTGGTTCCTGAAATCACTGCCATCCCGCATTGGTCTTTTGGTCGATATGACCTTGAAGGATCTGGAACGGGTGCTGTATTTTGAAAGCTTCGTTGTTATTGAGCCGGGCTTATCGCCATTGGCAAAAGGCCAGATGCTGTCTGAAACCGAATATTATGACGCGCTGGACGAATACGGCGATGATGCTTTTGAAGCAGGGATTGGCGCGGAAGCGATTAAGAAAATCCTTGAAGACATTGATCTGGAAACTGAACGTGAAACCGTTCGTGAAGAACTGCGCGAAACAGGCTCAGAAGCCAAGCGCAAGAAACTGGTCAAGCGTCTTAAGCTGATTGACGCGTTCTTAGCATCAGGCGGTCGTCCAGAATGGATGATCTTGGATGTTGTGCCTGTGATTCCACCGGAATTGCGCCCATTGGTGCCATTGGATGGTGGCCGTTTCGCGACCTCTGATCTCAATGACCTGTATCGCCGGGTGATCAACCGTAACAACCGTTTGAAGCGTCTGATTGAATTGCGCGCGCCGGATATTATCGTCCGTAACGAAAAGCGGATGCTGCAGGAATCAGTGGATGCGCTGTTTGATAATGGCCGTCGTGGCCGTGTCATCACTGGCGTCAATAAGCGTCCGTTGAAATCCCTTTCGGATATGCTGAAAGGCAAGCAAGGTCGTTTCCGTCAGAACCTGTTGGGTAAGCGCGTTGACTATTCCGGTCGTTCCGTGATCGTGGTTGGCCCTGAATTGAAATTGCATCAATGTGGTCTGCCGAAGAAGATGGCCTTGGAATTGTTCAAGCCATTCATCTATTCACGGCTTGAGCTTTACGGTTTCTCAACAACGGTGAAAGCCGCTAAGCGATTGGTTGAAAAAGAACGGCCAGAGGTTTGGGATATTCTTGAAGAAGTGATCCGTGAACATCCGGTGATGCTGAACCGTGCGCCAACCTTGCACCGTTTGGGCATTCAGGCGTTTGAACCGGTCTTGGTTGAAGGCAAAGCCATTCAGCTGCACCCATTGGTCTGTACCGCGTTTAACGCTGACTTTGATGGTGACCAGATGGCGGTACACGTGCCGTTGTCCTTGGAAGCCCAGTTGGAAGCTCGGGTCTTGATGATGTCCACCAATAACATCCTCAGCCCTGCCAATGGTAAGCCGATTATCGTGCCGTCACAGGATATTATTCTTGGCCTTTATTACTTGACGCTGATGCGTGATGGTGAAAAGGGTGAGGGCATGATCTTTGCGTCTCCAGATGAAGCGCTTCTGGCGTATGACGCTGGCCATGTTGGTCTGCAAGCCAAGGTAAAAGTGCGGATTTCCACTTGGGAAGGCGAAGAACGCGTCAATAAGGTGATCGAAACATCACCGGGCCGGGCGCAATTGTCGAATATCCTGCCGGATAATTCATCGGTTCCGTTTGAACTGGTCAACAAACTGATGACCAAAAAAGAAATCTCAAGCGTGATCGATTATGTCTATCGTTACTGTGGCCAGAAAGAGACTGTGATTTTCTGTGACCAGTTGATGGGCATGGGCTTTAAGAAAGCTTGTGAAGCAGGGATTTCATTCGGTATTGATGACCTCAATACACCTGAGTTGAAAGAAACTTTGGTCAATAAGGCTGAAGAAGAAGTCAAAGGCTTTGAAAAGCAGTATCAGGACGGCCTCATCACCCAAGGTGAAAAATACAACAAAGTGGTCGATGTTTGGTCAAGCTGTACCGATAAGGTCGCCGATGAGATGATGAAGTCAATCTCAACGATTGTCCCCGGTGAGCCTGTGAACTCCGTTTACATGATGGCCCATTCAGGGGCGCGTGGTTCTGCTGCCCAGATTAAACAGCTGGCAGGGATGCGCGGTCTGATGGCCAAGCCTTCAGGTGAAATTATCGAAACACCGATTATTTCATCCTTTAAAGAAGGCTTGAATGTGCTGGAATACTTCAACTCAACCCACGGTGCCCGTAAAGGTCTTGCCGATACAGCGTTGAAAACAGCGAACTCAGGTTACCTGACCCGTCGTTTGGTTGATGTTGCGCAAGACAGCATCATCACCGAAGTTGATTGTGGTTCTGAAAAAGGCCTGACCATTCGTCCGGTCATCGATTCCGGTGAAGTTGTTGAAAGCATTGGTGAACGTGTTCTTGGGCGGACAGCCGCTGAAGACATTGTCGCTTTGTCATCTGAAGACGTGCTGGTTCAAAAAGGCATGATCATCAACGAAGAAGATGTTGAGCGCATCGAAAACGAAGGGATTGATTCCATCCTCATTCGTTCAGTGCTGACCTGTGATGCCAAAACCGGTGTTTGCGGGGCGTGTTACGGTCGTGACCTTGCTCGCGGTACACCTGTTAATATCGGTGAGGCTGTCGGCGTGATCGCGGCGCAGTCAATCGGTGAACCTGGCACACAGTTGACCATGCGGACTTTCCACATTGGTGGCGCGGCACAGCGTGGCGCGGAACAGTCCAGCATCGAAGCCCCGATTGATGGCATCATCAAATTGGTCGATGTTGCTGTTGTCACCGGTGCTGATGGTAAGGACATTGTCAAAAACCGTCATACAGACTTGCTGTTGACCGATGACCAAGGGCGTGAACGTTCACGCTATCGTCTGCAATATGGCGCGAAACTTCATTTCCGAGATGGTGATAAAGTCACCGCTGGCACCGTGTTGGCCGAATGGGATCCATATACGATTCCGGTGATCGCTGAAGTGGCGGGGCGTGTTCATTACGTTGACCTTGTGGATGGCGTGTCCATGCGTGAAGTCACGGATGAAGAAACAGGCATCTCTAACCGTGAGGTGATTGACTGGAAATCACAGACCAAAGGCAAGGATCTTCGTCCTCGCCTGACCATGCGTGATGAAGACGGTGAAGTCTTCACCCTCAGCAACGGTCTTGAGGCGCGTTATTTCCTTTCTGTTTCGGCTATTCTTTCGGTTGAAAATGGCGCGATGGTTGAAGCCGGTGAAGTCTTGGCACGTATTCCTCGTGAATCATCAAAGACCAGAGACATTACCGGTGGTCTGCCACGGGTTGCGGAATTGTTTGAAGCCCGCATGCCAAAGGATTACGCGATTATCAGTGAATCTGATGGCCGTGTTGAATTTGGCGCTGACTATAAAACAAAGCGTCGTATCCGTGTTGTGCCATTGGATGATGAAACAGCGGCCACAGAATACATGATCCCGAAAGGCAAGTTGCTTGCCGTTCAAGAAGGTGATGTGATTCGCCGTGGTGATCTGTTGTTGGACGGTAACCCTGTTCCGCATGATATTCTGAACATTCTTGGGGTTGAGGCTTTGGCCGAATACCTTGTCAAAGAAATTCAGGATGTGTATCGCCTGCAGGGTGTGAAGATCAACGATAAGCATATCGAAGTGATCGTCCGCCAGATGCTGCAAAAGATTGAAGTGACCGACGCAGGGGATACCACCTTGCTGGTTGGTGAGCAGGTTGATCGTGAAGAGTTCGAAGAAGCCAATGCCGCCGCCCGTGAAGAAGGTGTCGCTGAAGCTAAGGGGAACCCTGTTCTGTTGGGGATCACCAAAGCATCACTGCAAACACGGTCATTCATTTCAGCGGCTTCATTCCAGGAAACAACACGTGTCCTGACCGAAGCTTCTGTTTCAGGCAAGGAAGACACCTTAGGTGGCCTTAAGGAAAACGTCATCGTGGGTCGTCTGATTCCTGCGGGGACGGGTTCAGTCATGTCACGTCTGAAGTCAATCGCGGCATCACGGGATAAAACCCTGCAAGATGAGCGTCAGGCTGAATTGGACGCGGCCGCCGCCGCGTTGGAAGCCGAAATGGCGGAAACAGGTGCTGAATCAGCAGATTCTGGGGCAGATCAAGAAATCGCCTCTGAATAAGACCATTTTAACCCCAGCATTTCAGGCCTGAATTGCTGGGGTTTTTTTGTGCAACATAGGCTTGCAACAAAAAATGACAGGGGAAACACTTTTCCCCTTGACCGTTGGGACGGAAAACTATAGTTTCCGCCCATCTTTAAAGGCTCAGGTGGTGTATGGGCATGACCTATACAGACACTGAAGTCAGAATATAAAGATGTAACCCGGCCTCGGGTTTAGGTTTCATCCGCAAGGATGGTAGTGAGTGCCGAAAAAACGATCCAAGTCATTTGGATGGGGATTTGGCTAAAAACATGATGGGAAAGAGTCTGGTATGCCGACGATTAACCAGTTAATCCGCCATGGTCGCACGCGTCCATTGGCCCGAAATAAAGTTCCGGCGATGGAAGCATGCCCGCAGAAGCGTGGTGTGTGTACTCGTGTTTATACGACAACGCCGAAGAAACCGAACTCAGCGCTGCGTAAAGTTGCCCGTGTGCGTCTGACCAATGGTTTTGAAGTCACCAGTTATATCCCCGGTGAAGGTCACAATCTTCAGGAACACTCAGTGGTCTTGATTCGTGGCGGCCGTGTAAAGGATTTGCCTGGTGTTCGTTACCACATCATTCGCGGCACGCTCGACACCCAAGGTGTTGCTGATCGTCGCCAGCGACGGTCTAAATACGGCGCTAAGCGTCCTAAGTAAGAGGTAATCTGATGTCACGTCGTCATAGTGCAGTCAAACGCCCAGCGATGCCCGACCCCAAGTTTGGTGATGTCGTTGTATCAAAATTCATGTCATGCTTGATGTATGACGGTAAGCGCTCCGTAGCCGAGAAAATCGTCTACGGTGCTTTTGATAAGATCCAAGAGCGCACCGGAAACGAAGCCGTTAAGGTTTTCCACGATGCCCTTGAAAATGTTCGCCCTAACCTTGAAGTGCGTTCACGCCGTGTTGGTGGTGCAACCTATCAGGTGCCTGTTGAGGTTCGCCCACAGCGCGCTCAAGCCCTTGCTATCCGTTGGTTGATTGATTCATCACGTAAGCGTGGTGAAAACACCATGATGGATCGCCTGAGCGCTGAATTGCTTGATGCTGCCAATAACCGTGGCGCGTCTGTTAAGAAGCGTGAAGACACCCACAAAATGGCTGAGGCGAACCGCGCCTTCGCTCACTACCGCTGGTAAGTTAACTTTATTCACAGGAAACCGTCATGGCTCGCGAATATACACTAGATCGTTACCGTAACTTTGGCATCATGGCCCATATTGATGCTGGTAAGACAACGACTTCTGAACGCATCCTTTACTACACGGGCAAATCACACAAGATTGGTGAAGTCCATGATGGTAATGCCACTATGGATTGGATGGAGCAGGAACAGGAACGTGGGATTACCATTACCTCTGCTGCAACAACCTGTATGTGGTTCCGCACAGAAGATGGCGACACACCTGCTGGCTATGGCAGCACACCTGAAGAAGCAAAGTTCCGCTTTAACATCATTGACACCCCAGGCCACGTTGACTTCACCATTGAAGTTGAGCGTTCATTGGCTGTTCTTGACGGTGCTGTATGTGTTCTTGATGCCAACGCTGGTGTTGAGCCACAGACCGAAACTGTATGGCGTCAGGCTGACCGTTATGAAGTGCCGCGTATCGTCTTTGTTAACAAGATGGATAAGATCGGTGCTGATTTCTTTAACTGTGTCCACATGATTAAAGACCGCACTGGCGCGACACCAATGCCAATTCAGATGCCAATTGGTGCTGAAAATGAATTCGCTGGTCTGATCGACCTGATCACCATGAAAGAATGGGTATGGGCCGGTGAAGATCTGGGCGCGTCATGGACATTGACCGATGTTCGCCCTGAGTTCAAAGACAAAGCCGAAGAAATGCGCGCTGAAATGATCGAACTTGCTGTTGAGCAGGACGATGACGCGATGGAAAAATTCCTCGAAGGTGAAGAGCCTGATCAGGAAACATTGATCAAATTGATCCGTAAGGGCACTTTGGCGATGGATTTTGTTCCTGTTCTTTGTGGTTCAGCCTTTAAGAACAAAGGTGTTCAGCCAATGTTGAACGCTGTTATCGATTTCCTTCCGGGTCCACTTGACGTGCCTGCGTACACAGGCTTTAAGCCCGGTGATGAAACAGAAACCCGTGACATTGAACGTCATGCCGATGATGCCCAGCCATTGTCTGGTCTGGCCTTTAAGATCATGAACGACCCGTTTGTTGGTTCATTGACCTTCTTGCGGATTTATTCTGGTTCAGTGAAAAAGGGTGACAGCATCCTGAACTCAACCAAAGGGAAGAAAGAGCGCATCGGTCGTATGATGATGATGCACTCCAACAACCGTGAAGAGATTGAAGAAGCCCATGCAGGTGACATTGTCGCTCTTGCGGGCATGAAAGAAACAACAACAGGGGATACACTCTGTGATACCCTTGATCCGGTTGTTCTTGAAACAATGACATTCCCTGATCCGGTGATTGAGATCGCTGTTGAGCCGAACTCAAAGAACGATCAGGAAAAAATGTCTCAAGGTCTGGCGCGTTTGGCCGCTGAAGACCCATCATTCCGTGTTTCTACTGACCTTGAATCAGGCCAGACCATCATGAAGGGTATGGGTGAATTGCACCTCGACATCCTGATTGACCGTCTGAAGCGTGAATTTAAGGTAGAAGCCAACATCGGTGCTCCTCAGGTGGCATACCGTGAGACCATCTCAAAGCAGGTCGAAATTGATTACACCCACAAGAAACAGTCTGGTGGTTCAGGTCAGTTTGCTCGCGTTAAGATGATCTTCACCCCGATTGAAGATGGCTACACATTCGAAAACAAAGTCGTTGGTGGTTCTGTGCCGCGTGAATATGTCCCTGGTGTTGAAAAGGGTCTGATGTCCGCAAAAGATACAGGCATCATCGCAGGCTTCCCTGTGATCGACTTTGGTGTTGAATTGATTGATGGCGCGAGCCACGACGTTGACTCATCTGTTCTGGCCTTTGAAATCGCTGCCCGTGCAGCATTCCGTGAAGCCATGCAGAAAGCAGCACCACGTCTGCTTGAACCAGTGATGAGTGTTGAGATCATCACCCCTGAAGAATATATGGGTGACATCATTGGTGATTTGAACTCACGTCGCGGTAACGTTGGCGGTATGGATCAGCGCGGTAACGCCCGTGTGGTCAACGCCATGGTGCCATTGGCCAATATGTTTGGTTATGTGAACACATTGCGCTCCATGTCACAGGGTCGCGCTCAGTATTCCATGATCTTTGATCATTATGAACAAGTTCCACAGGCTGTCGCGGATGAAGTTCGCGCCAAGATGGCCTAACGGTAGAAATTTGAAAGCAGGAGGCAAGTATGTCCAAGGAAAAGTTTGATCGTAGTAAGCCGCATGTGAACATCGGCACAGTTG
>CALFYS010000083.1 GCA_937952245.1 uncultured Alphaproteobacteria bacterium
TTATAATATCACGCAATTCTTATGAAAAGAAATGAGATTAACCATGCCCGCCCAATGGCTCGCCCAAAGGCCCACCCAATGGGATAAAATCACCACCAATAAAGATCAGCGGAAAGCGGTGATCACCACAGCAGAGCCAGGTTTTGCTTTGGTCGCGGTGTTGTTTTTATCGGTGATTATCACCGCCATGATCCCCATGATGATCAATTTTAACAGGGAATCAGTGACAGCGGTTCAGCGCGGCCAATCGCAAGCGGTTGCCGCGGAATATGCCAAGCAAATTTTCATGATGGCGCATACGGAATTGATGATGCACCAAGGCTTGCCGCAAGGATGGTCACAAGGAAATTCCAGTGATCTCAGCACCACCTCTGCGATTGAAGATATTGGCAATTGTTCGGGCTATCTTGATCTTGATGAAACATGGAACAGCGCCGATGCTCGGATTTCATGGATGCAGATTGATGACGCGACCAGCGCCGCCAATGATAGCAAAGTGATCGCCGGCATCACCCGCACCAGTTATGGCGATGTGCCTTATGATCATTATATCGTGCTGGGATGCGCTATTACCGGCGGGCGGCTTTCCCAAGGGGCGGTGATGCGCGGCGAATTTGCCATTTCCGGTCAGCAAATATTGATGCTGTCCCTTTCATCAAACACCAGTTAACGCCTAAATAAGGATTGGCGTTATGGGTTAGCATAATGGCTTAGCATGATGGTTGGGCGCTATTCGATCCTTAACCGCAAATCCCGCGACCAGACCATATTGCCGCCGCCAAGGGTGAAACGAATATCCACCTGATTGCTGGCCGATGGCGCATTGATATGAAGGTCTTCCAGCACGGCCGAAATATTATCATCACTGCGGTTGGCAAAAACGCGGCGGGTGAAACTATCGCTGCCTGTATTGCTTAAAGAAAGCGACGCTCCGGTGCTGTCGCTATCAAGGCTTTCCACCACCAAATGCATGGTATCAATATCGCGGATATTAACCAGATCAAGGGTGTTGCGGGAATTGAAGTCGTGAATATTCACCCATGATGAAGTGAAGTTATCACTGCTTGTTCCGGTGACGGTATAGACCACCGCGTCATCCCCCCTGAAAGAATCTTCAATCCCAAAATAAATCGCCGCCCCATCACGATTGCTGCCGAAATGATCAAAATAAAGCCCTTTTAAGATTGAGGCTTGCCCCACGCCATTGGCAATAAATCGGGGCAAGATCACCCCAGCCCCGCCCGCATCACTGGCAAGGTCTGTGCCGCTGGCATCGCTTAAACAATTATCATCAGCAACGGTAAAGACCGCGGGGTCAGCATCGCTGATGGCGGTGACAATACAGCCATGACTGCCGCCCACCAAAACCACGCTGGGCATGGGTGTTGCCGTCAATGCGGTTTCAAGATCGGCGGTGGTGATGCCTTGGTCCGTGTAGCAATCACGGTCAATCGAAAAACTGGGGTCGGAGGAGGTAACAGCGGTCAGGCGGCATTGGAAACTGCCGTTATCGTCCAGCCAATTGGCGTTACCCCAAATATTGGTCAGGGTGAAATCAGTTTCATTATCGGCGGTGTCTGGGTCATCCGCTGGCCAAACGCTGACGTTATCGCCATGAAAGCCTGTGTTGTCATGAAAATTGATGAATAACGTATCGGCGTTTGAGCGTGCGGTTTTGACATGATTGCTGGTGCCAGCTTCGCGCAAGTAATTTTCCTGCAACAGATTAAAGATGGCAAAGCCGCCGATCAGCACGATGCTCAAAAGGCTGATGGCCACCAGCAGTTCCACCAAACTAAACCCCCGCAACAAGGCTTTTCTGGATACTGAAAACAGATGCTGGAATTTGCGATGCGCCATGGATAAAACCGAAACCTGATGCCGTGACATGAAAATAAAGCTTCACTCTTTTATCAGGTTTTGATCAGTCTTGACAGTATCCAGTCGGTGCTAGACTGTATGTTTTTTAATTTGAGTTTTCAGGGTTATGGCCTGTTTGGCTGTAATCATCTCTGGCCAATTGATTTAAGCCTTAGGTGCATCATGCAAATCAAAGATGTTCAACATTGGTTTCAGCAACCGCATATTTTATTGATGATCACCGCCGCCGCCATGCCGATCAGTTTTATCACATGGTCAACCTTGATCAATAATTTCGCGGTTGAACAATCGGCGTTTACCGGACGTGAAATTGGCATCCTGCAATCGTTAAGGGAAGTGCCGGGGTTTCTTTCTTTTTTGGTGGTGTATTTACTGCTGGTCTTCAATGAACAGCGGCTGGCCTTGGTGACATTGGCGTTATTGGGGATTGGCACCGCCATGACAGGCTATTTGCCTTCTGTCATGGGGCTTTATTTCACCACGGTCTTGGCCTCTATCGGGTTTCATTATTATGAGACCTGCAATCAATCATTGGCCATGCAATGGCTTGATAAAAAAACCGCGCCTGAAATGTTGGGCAAGATATATGGTTTTGCGGCCATGGCGCAGGTCATGACGCTGTTGGCGATTTTCATCGCGGTTATGATGCTTTCGCCGCAATTGGGGATTTCTGAGATTATCGAGGGCGGGGCTTTCCCCGCGGGTCAATTCGGCTATCAGATTATGTATCTGGTGGCTGGGGTGGTGACCGTTGGTCTGGCCTTGGTGGGGCTTTTTGGTTTTCCATTATTCAAAGCCACCAACCCCCAGCGCAAATCCATTGTTTTGCGGTCACGGTATTGGCTTTATTACGCGTTGATTTTTATGTCCGGGGCGCGGCGGCAAATCTTTGTGGTTTTTGCTGGTTTCTTGATGGTCGAAAAATTCGGCTATTCCATTGGTCAAATATCCTTGTTGTTCTTGGCCAACGCGGTGATGAACATCTGGCTGGCACCGATTATTGGCAAGATGATCGGGCGGATTGGTGAACGGGCGGCATTGATCATTGAATATATCGGGTTGATCCTTGTTTTCACCGCTTATGCTTTTGTTGAATCCGCTGCCATCGCGGCGGGGCTTTATATTATCGACCATATGTTCTTTGCCATGGCGATTGCCATCAAAACCTATTTCCAGAAAATTGCGGACCCTGCTGATTTTGCCGGAACGGCCAGCGTTTCCTTTACCATTAATCATATTGTGGCGGTTGGGTTGCCCGCGGCCTTTGGGCTGTTGTGGTTGATCTCGCCTGCGGCGGTGTTTTTATCAGGGGCGGGGATGGCCGCGATTTCATTGCTATTGGCCTTTAACGTGCCAAGGCATCCAGACCAAGGGCAAGAGGTTGTCTTTGGTCATCGCGGTGCTGTTGGCCAAGCGGCGGAGTGATTGTTATGGCTGATGCGTCAACAGATTTATTGATTATCGGGGCAGGGGCTGTGGGGTTGGCCATCGCCCGCAAAGCCGCGCTTGCTGGCCGTGATGTGATCTTGGTGGAATCCAATGACAGTTTTGGCATGGAAACATCATCACGAAATTCAGAAGTGATCCACGCGGGGATTTATTACCCCGACGATTCCTTAAAAGGCCAGTTATGCGTTAAGGGCGCGATGGCCATGTATGAATTTTGTGAAGCCCGCGGCATCACCACCAAAAATTACGGCAAATTGATTGTCGCCACTGACGACAGCCAAATCGAAGGGCTGGAAGCGTTAAAAGAAAAAGGCGAGCGGAATAACGTCCCCGGGCTTGAGATTATTTCAGGCGAAACCCTCTCCCAGAAAGAGCCTTATTTAAAGGCGGTTGCGGCTTTATATTCACCCCTGACGGGGGTGGTGGATAGCCATGGGTATATGGCGCAGCTGGAAGCCGAGGCGGAAAACGCCGGCGCGATCATCGCCTATCAAAGCCGATTTGTATCCGCCCATCAATCTGCCCATCAATCCGCGAAAGGCTATGATGTGGTGATTGACGGCCAAGGTGAGGAGATGACCTTGTCTTGTCGGCAGATCATCAACGCCGCTGGCCATGGATCATTTCAGGTGTCGCGCAATATTGATGCGATGAATGACGCCAGCATCCCGCCGCATTACATGGCGAAGGGCCAGTATTTCACCACCACGAAAAAACCGCCGTTTTCACATTTGATTTATCCCATGCCATCGGGTGGGGGTTTGGGGATTCACCTGACCATCGACACCCAAGGCGGCGCGCGTTTTGGCCCAGACATCCAATGGGTTGATGACATGGATTACAGCGTTGACCCCAATGACCGCGATAAATTTCATCAATTGGTTTCCAGTTATTGGCCTGATCTGGAACCGGAAGATTTAGTGCCAGCATGGGCAGGCATTCGGCCTAAAATTTATGACAATGGCAAGGTTTTTCAGGATTTCACCATTCATCAGCAATCGGACCATGGGGCTGAAGGCGTTGTTGCGCTTTACGCCATTGACTCGCCGGGCTTGACGTCAAGTTTGGCTTTGGCTGATCATGTCATGGCATTGGAGGAATTGAAGTGAGCAAAAAAGTTGCGATATTAGGCGGCGGCATCGTGGGTGTTTGCGCCGCCCTCGAAGCCCAAAAAGCAGGGTTTGATGTTGTGCTGATCGACCGCAAAAAACCTGGGCGTGAGACGTCTTTCGGCAACGCAGGCGTGTTGTCTGAATCATCGGTGGTGGTGCTGAACAACCCCGGCTTGATCAAAGCCCTGCCGCAATTGTTAAAAAACACCAGCGTTGGTTTCCGTTACTCGCCGTGGTTTGCCTTTAAAAACCTTGGGTGGTTTTTGAAGTTTTTAAGCTATTGCACGCCCAAGAAAACACGCCACGCCGCCCACGCGTTGCGGGCGTTGATGGTCATATCGCTGGAACGTCATAAAGCCTTGATCAAAGAAGCCAAGGTCGATGACTTATTGCGCTATCAGGGCTGGCTTAAAATTTTCCGGAAAGCCTCCAGCTTTGAGAAGTTCAAAAAAGAAATGGCCATCATGGATGACGCGGGCGTGCGTTACAGCGTTTATGATCGCTCGCAAATTCGCCAATTGGAGCCGGGGTTAAGCCCAATTTATGAAAACGCCGTGTTGGTGGATGATACCTGCGGGGTCAGCAATCCGGCGAAATTAACCGATGCTTATGTTGATCTGTTCCGTGCCGCGGGCGGGGTGGTGATCGAAGACAGCATCACAGGGCTTTCGCAAAAAGATGGCTGGCAGGTTGACCTGAAATCAGGCGATCCGATTAAGGCTGATCAAGTGGTGCTGGCGGCAGGGGCGTGGTCTGCTGAGATCGCGTCATGGCTGGGGTATCGCATCCCGATGTTGTGGGAGCGGGGGTATCACCGCCATCTGGAGCCGGCAGACGCGCCCGCGTTAAAACGCGCCATTCATGATGTTGATGGCGGTTTTGTCATGGCGCCGATGCAAACAGGGGTTCGGATTACAACCGGTGTTGAAATGCGCGATCGCGACGCGCCGCCCAATTACACCCAATTGGACGCGTCCATCAAAGATGCCCGCGCCCATCATGGCTTTGGTGATCCTGTTGATGCGGAACCTTGGATGGGGCGGCGTCCGACCATGGTGGATAGCCTGCCGATGTTGGGGGCGGCGCCTCGGCATGAGGGGCTGTATTTCAACTTTGGGCATCAGCATATTGGCCTCAGCATGGGGCCGGGGTCAGGGCAGGTGATCACCGCGCTTCTGGGCAATGAAAAACCGCCGATTGATATTTCGCCTTTCGCCCCGGAACGTTTTCCGATCTAATTCATGAGCAAATAAAATTGAGGTCATATCATGCAGCCTGAACGTGGTTTCCCAAAAGCTGAATTTGAACAACGGCTGGCTAAGGTGCAATCCGCCATGGCCGCTGATGCGATTGACGTGTTGTTGCTGACCCAAGAACATGACATTCGCTATATGACAGGATTTATGACGCCGTTTTGGCAAAGCCCAACCCGCCCTTGGTTTGTGGTCATCCCAAAGTCAGGCCTGCCGAAAGCGGTGATCCCCACCATTGGTCGTGAGGTGATGAAACGCTGTTTCACTGATGCGGTTCATTGTTTTGCCGCCCCTTCCAATACCGATGACGGCATCATGCTTTTGGGGCAGGTGATCGCTGATTGCGCGGGCACATCTCCTGTTTTGGGCATGATGATCGGTGCTGAAACAAAATTGATGATGCCGTTGATGGATATGGAAGTCTTGATTGAGGCTATTGGCACGCCGGAATTGGTTGATGCCACTGAAATCCTGCGGTCAGCGCGGATGGTAAAATCCCCCCTTGAGATTGCCAAGCTTCGGCATATTTGCGGTCTGGCCAGCGATGTCTTTAACGCCATGCCGGAATGGGCGCATATCGGGCAAAGCCTTCGGTCAGTGTTCAGCACGTTTAAAATCAACGCCCTTAACGCGGGGATTGATGACGTGTCGTATCTGGTGGGGAACGCTGGCCAAGGCGGGTATGATGATATTATCTCACCCCCCGGGGAAGACCCGATCCAATCCGGTGATGTGTTGATGCTGGATACAGGCTGTCTATGGGATGGCTATTTCTGTGACTTTGACCGTAATTACGGTTTTGGTGATGTCTC
>CALFYS010000084.1 GCA_937952245.1 uncultured Alphaproteobacteria bacterium
TTCTTATTTGGGGATGGATGATTTTGAATTTGACGAAAGCAAACGTGGCAGCGGGTATTTTTCAACCACCGCAAGTTCAGCGCAAGTTCAAGACAAAATCTCAACGAAATCCCTGCAGGGCTGGCGTTGTCATGAAACGTTCTTAGCGCCTGTGCTGGCGGCTCTTAAAAAACAGCAAAAGCGGCTTGGCTTGCCTATTTATCAAGATTAAATCTTGAACTTAAATCCAGCCATCACGTTCTAAAATTGGCATCAGCAGCTCTTTTAAGGGCTGCAATTCCTTATCGTAGTTTTGCCATTCTTCTGAACTTTTGGTGTAAATGCTGCTGCGGATTTGGACATTTGATACGGTTTTGACACTGCGTTTATTGTCTTCGATTTTCAAACACGCGTCTTGCCATTCCAGCCCCAGTTTTTCCAGCAAGGCTTCGATATGATGTTTTGGGTCTTGTGTCAGGGCTTCGTAATCAATTGTCGTGATGGCATCACCATGATCAGCCATGTGGCGTTGCATCAATTGATCATAGGCCAGGTAATATCGTCCTATATCCATCAAATCATTGCTGTAGCGCATGCCGTGGGATTGAAAGAAATATCGGAAATTGGAAAAACACACCGCCATAGGGTGCCGTTTCAAATGCAGGATCGGCGCATTTGGTAAAATCACACGAATAACGCTGATCCATTTAAAATTCAGCGGCATTTTATCGGTGATGATCCCGCAATCGGTCGGCAGGGCATTAATATCACTAATATAAAAATCCCTGATGGTTTTCAGCATTGCCTTATTCAATTTTGATTGGGGTGAGGATAGCGCATTTTTCCGAACGGCAAGCGCCATGGCGTCCAATTCCCCCGCGGCATAGACCGCGCTATGCCCCGATAGGATTTGTTCCACCAAACTGGTGCCGGAACGAGGCATGCCCAGAATAAAGATAGGCTTGCGCTTTAATGTGCTTGGCCTGCTTAAAATAGGAATGCTCTCTGCCCATTGATGCAAACGGTCAAATACTTCTTGGTCTTCGGCAAAATCATAATTGATTGTTTTCTTAAAAGCTTGATTGCCCGCCTGCCAATGGGCAAAGGCTTTGGCGTAATCTTTTAAATCAGCATGGGCTTTGCCCAGCCCATGATTGATCAAGACAGTTTCTTTGGCGCTGGGGTTTGGCATTTTCAGTACCTATTGCATGGCCTTGATATGATCATCACCTTTTTCATAACGCTGGATGCGGCTTAACTGATGATGGGCTTCGGCATGGCGCGGGGTTTTTTTGATCAGGCTTAGAAATTCTGCTTTGGCGGCATCAAATTCACCTTGGGCGATATAGGCTTGCGCCAAATTTATTTGACCTTCGGGGTGGTCAGGGTTTATCGCCAGTAATTTCTGATACGATTGAATGGCATCATCGATAACGCCTAAATCCATCAAGACATTGCCAT
>CALFYS010000085.1 GCA_937952245.1 uncultured Alphaproteobacteria bacterium
TTGTCATCACCGCGCTGGTGGCCGCGATGGCAACAAGTGAAGCAATTTTCTTCATGATTTCCTCCGAAAGAATATAATGATTTTATGTTGTTATAGGTTTAGTCCATAACGTTATGACTGTTTTGTCAATCAATTTTCAAATGTAGTTTTTTAAGTAAGCACGTTGGTTTTAATTTTCATAATAGAAAATTACTTACCTTAATAACCCATCTGCTTTCGACCAAGAGATGATAAATCAGAAACCTCAAACCGCCCCTTGAAATCGACCTCATAGTTTTCTGCCGCAAAATCTGGAGAACTTCTTCCATCCTCGAAAGCTGGTCTCTGTTTGTCCAAGAAAATTCTGTTTTTCTCACAATCCGGAGCTGCACCGATATACATAACGTTACTGTACCCTGTGTTGTTGTTAATATCTTCAACACCATGAATTACATCTGGGTGCCACCAAACAGTATCCCCTGGCCCTACTGTTGAAATAGGAACATAAGCGCGCAATAATTTTGAATGATATTCCTCATTCACAACCATGGCACGACCAGGTTTGGCATCGCAAAGATCGTCTTGCGCAATGTCGTCTTGTAATGCGCGCAATAACATCCAGCCCATAGCATTCGCAATAGGCACAATATTCAGGGTACCATCACCCGGTCCCTGACGGGTCAGCGCTGTCCAGCCCTGATACGTTCTGAACATCGAACACACCGCAGGCGAAGGAATTTCTGATGATGTAGTTCTGTAAGCTGCATCAAAAGGATTATATTTATCGATTTCGCCTGAGAATATATGACGATAGACATTACGATAACCTGCATCAATCCAACGCTCTACAGATCCGCCATCAACATGAGGGCTAAGACCAAGAGTATCATCACCTGGCTCACGTTGGCGTAAACGATCTGCATATAGACACTCCTGATCAGGGTTAAATTCAACTCCATTTTCAGAATTCCATTTCCACAAACGGTTCAACCAAGAACGCAGATCAGCCATCTCCTGTGATGTTCTTGCTTCCATTTGTGGACGCGACCAATAAAGACCAAAGATTTGTGGTTTCCCACTGGCAAGTGCAGAAAAATATTTATCCATCCCAGCTTTTTCAGCTTGTTTTTCAAAATAATTATTTTCACTTACATAACTCATCAATGTTTCGTTCCATTGGCTCACACGATCTTTAGAGAATACATTTCTGACAATTACGCATCCTCTTGCGCGAACAAGGTTTGAAAATTCGTCTGAAGTGTTTTTCAAATCATTGAAGTTTATGTCTGGAATGGGAGACTCACCCTTAGCCACAAGATCTTCAATTTCTTTAATTTCCTTTTCAATCTTTTCGTCCATTGATTGAAAGGCTTTTTTCAAATCAATACCATTATCGGCAATGTTTGACTTTGCAGATTTTATTTCTTCGTCAATACGACTCAAATTGATTTTCATTAGATTTACCCCCGAGTGAAATCAAATTAACCTTTGTGAGAATTTATTATTTTATTCCAAAAATATAATTTGATCATAAAAAAATAATAGCGCAAGGTAACATGATTGTATAATCAAATTCTTAAACAAAAAAACATCAAATCTGGAGGATATCGATGAAAAAAATGATTGCTGCGTTAAGCATGACCGCAATGATGGGCTCTGCTCATGCTATTGCAAGTGAAGTAGAGGTTCTTCACTGGTGGACTTCTGGCGGTGAAGCGGCTGCCCTTAATGTTCTAAAAGAAGATCTACAGGGCAAAGGTGTCAGCTGGCAGGATATGCCGGTTGCTGGTGGTGGCGGTGAAAACGCCATGACTGTTTTGCGCGCTCGTGTATCTGCGAATAACGCACCAACAGCGGCTCAAATGCTTGGCTTTGACATTCAAGACTGGGGGGCGCAGGGTGCTGCAGCAAATTTGAATGATGTTGCTGCTGCCGAAGGTTGGGACGCTGTTGTTCCTGCTGCTCTTCAAGCATTCTCAAAGCATGACGGGAAGTGGGTTGCTGCACCTGTAAATGTTCACTCTACAAACTGGGTATGGGCAAACAAGAAAATCTTTGATGAGCTGAACCTTTCAGTACCTTCAAACTTCGAAGAAATGGCTGCAGCGATGGATAAGATGAAAGCTGCTGGTTACACGCCTCTCGCCCATGGTGGTCAGGCATGGCAGGAAGCCACAATCTTTGATTCCGTTGTTTTGGCAACAGGCGGTGTTGATTTCTATAAGAAAGCATTGATCGACCTTGATGCATCCGCTTTGTCAGGCGCAACTATGGTCAAAGTTTTTGACCGCATGGCTACACTACGCTCAAATGTTGATGAAAACTTCTCTGGTCGTGACTGGAACCTAGCATCAGCTATGGTTATCGAAGGCAAGGCAGGTATGCAGATTATGGGTGACTGGGCTAAGGGTGAATTCTTGAATGCAGGCCAGAAGCCGGGCGAAGATTTCCTCTGCTTCCGTTTTCAGGCTATACAGGGTGCTGTCACATTCTTCTCTGACCAGTTCGTTATTTTCAAAATCGGCGCTTATCGGCAGGCTGCACAGGGTGAATTGGCCAAGGCGATCATGGCACCATCATTCCAGAGCGCATTTAACGTTGTTAAGGGTTCAGTACCTGCACGTACAGATGTGCCAAATGATGACTTTGATGCCTGTGGTAAAAAGGGCATGAAAGATCTTGCTGATGCCAACTCTTCAGGCAAGCTTCTTGGTTCATTGGCCCATGGCCATGCTGCACCGGCTTCTGTGAAGAACGCGATGTATGACGTTATCACAGCGCATTTTAACGGTGAATTCTCATCAGCTGAAGCTGCTGAAGAACTTGCAAATGCAGTTGCTGCTGCTCAGTAAAAATTATCTTTTTTCCCGAGGCTTATTGCCTCGGGAATTTATTTACTTAAAATCTTCCTAATAAAATTTATTCCGGCAAACCCATTAAGGTCTAATGATCATGGTGAATAATAAATTTTTATCCAAATCAACTTGGCAACAGATTTTGCCAAAAATTGTTTTATCACCAAGTCTGATTGTTGTTTTTGCCTTTGTATATGGTTTTATCATTTACACAGGATACCTTTCCGCATCCAATTCTAAAATGATGCCGAGCTATGACTGGATCGGTTTTGTCAATTATTCAAAACTTTTTGCCCTGCGGCACTGGAAAATAGCCATAACCAATCTGGCCGTTTTTGGAACTTTGTATATTGGCATTTGCATGATCCTTGGCTTGACGCTGGCAATTCTTCTGGACCAGAAAATTCGTTTTGAAGGTGTTATCCGTCCAATTTATCTGTATCCCATGGCGCTCAGTTTTATTGTCACAGGCACGGCGTGGAAATGGTTTTTAGACCCCGGCATTGGCTTGGAGACCATTATTCAGACATGGGGGTTTGAAGATTTTTCATTTCGCTGGATCAAAGACCGCGATATGGCAATTTATTGTGTTGTGATCGCGGCAGTCTGGCAAACCAGCGGTTTTGTTATGGCCATGTTCCTAGCCGGGTTAAGAGGCATAGATGATGAAATTTTAAAAGCAGCACGTATTGATGGTGCGCCTGCTTTTAAACTTTACACCAAGATTGTTATTCCCATCCTGAAACCGATTTTCCTGTCAGCCTTTGTTGTGCTGGCCCATATGGCGATTAAATCCTATGATCTGGTAGTTGCTTTGACAAATGGTGGACCAGGCAGGGCAACAGAATTACCAGCAACCTTTATGTATTCCTATACATTTACCCGAAACCAGATGGGTATTGGCGCTTCATCCGCGATTATTATGCTGATGACAATCGCGGCAATTATTGTGCCCTATCTTTATGCTGAATTGCGTGAAAGGAAGTCTGACTAATGGGTATGTCTTCTGTTGCTTCGACACCTTCAACTGGTTCAATTGCGCGCACCTGTATTTATGTCGTTTTGCTGGTCTTTTGCCTTTTTTATCTGGTACCGCTTTACGTCATGCTTGTTAATTCATTTAAAGAATTAGAAGAAATTCGCGGTGGAGGAATGCTCAACTTACCAGAGAATTTCACAACAGCTCCATGGTCTAGTGCCTGGTCAACCGCACAAATCGGGGTTCAACCCACCGGATTAAAACCGTATTTCCTTAATTCCATTTACATGGTTGTCCCTGCTGTATTCCTCAGCACAATGATTGGGGCCTTGAATGGTTATGTCTTGTCAAAATGGACTTTTGCCTATCATCGACTTGTTTTTGGCTTGTTATTATTCAGTTGTTTCATTCCATTTCAAATCGTCCTAATCCCGATGGCAAGAGTGCTGGGAACATTTGGGATCGCTGGTTCGACATGGGGACTGGTTCTTGTCCATACGGTATATGGTATTGGTTTCAGTACCCTTTTCTTCAGAAATTACTATGAAGCGTTTCCAACAGAGTTAATCAAGGCAGCCCAGCTAGACGGTGCTGGATTTTTCCAGATTTTCAGACGCATTATGCTGCCATCTAGTGGCCCTATCATTGTCGTCTGTGTGATTTGGCAATTTACGAATATCTGGAATGATTTCTTGTTTGGCGCGTCATTTACGGATTTTGACTCACAGCCAATAACTGTTGCATTGAACAATCTTGTCAGCAGTTCTACAGGCGTGAAAGAATATAATGTCCATTTCGCAGGCGCTATTCTGGCAGCTTTGCCTACACTTGTGGTTTACATAGTTTCAGGGCGATATTTTGTCCGCGGTCTGATGGCCGGTTCAGTTAAGGGATAAGATCATGTCATTTCTTAAAATCTCTAATGTCAGCAAATCATTTGCAACAACACAGGTCTTGAATAATATCGATCTGGACATTGCCGAGGGCGAATTTATCGTTCTGGTTGGCCCTTCTGGTTGTGGAAAATCCACGCTACTAAACACCATAGCCGGGCTAGAAAATGTTACAGACGGTCAGATTGAAATAGCTGGCAAGGATGTAACGCATACAGTGCCTGCAGACCGCGATATTGCCATGGTGTTTCAGTCCTATGCTCTTTATCCGAATATGACTGTTGAAAAGAACATTACATTTGCTTTGGAGATGCGTGGTTTATCAGCTGATGCGCAGCGCAAAGCTTGTGCTGAAGTGGCCGAAACACTGCAAATTTCTCACCTGCTTAAACGAAAACCCGGCCAGCTTTCTGGAGGCCAGCGTCAGCGTGTTGCCATGGGACGTGCGCTTGTTCGTAACCCTCAGGTCTTCTTATTTGATGAACCTTTATCAAATCTAGATGCCAAGTTACGTGTTGATATGCGTACCGAGATCAAGCAGCTGCATGCTAAATTGGGTACAACGATTGTTTACGTTACCCATGATCAGATCGAAGCCATGACATTGGCTAATAGGATCGCGGTGATGAATGGCGGCATTATTCAGCAATTGGGAACGCCTGATGATATCTATAATCATCCTGCAAACCTTTTTGTGGCTTCATTTATGGGATCGCCATCAATGAATATTCTGGATGTGACACTTTCCAGCAATAAATCAGGGCTAACCGTAACACTTCCACATGGCGAAAGCTTTGGGCTGAATAGTCAAAAAATAGATCTCAAATCGCTAAAAGATGGCAAAGTAAAAATGGGAATCCGCCCCGAAAGTATTTTGGAAAAGGCCCCTGCAAATAGTAAGAACTTTGCCGCTATTGAACAAAAGGTTGATGTTGTTGAACCGTCTGGTTCGGATACATTTGTAATTTTTGAACTTGGTGGTGAAACCTTTAATGCCCGGTTTGCCGGTGACAGTACCGTGAAATCTGGCGACAAAATAAAATTCCATTTTGATCTCCGCCGAATTCATTTCTTTAACCCAGAAACTGGCGATCGTATCTAGCGATGAGATTTGGCATTTTAGGAGACGCAAAGATCAGTCGAACAAAGATGATCCCAGCAATCAAGGCTGCAGGTCATGACGTTGTTCAGATTGGACGCCGCGACCCTTTAAAACCTTCATCTGATCCGGTTTACAACACTATCCCGCAAACCAGTTATGAAGACGTTCTGGCCAATCCAGATATTGACGCTATATATAATCCCCTGCCCAATCACTTGCATGTACCCATGTCAATTGAGGCCTTGAAATCTGGAAAACACGTTCTTTGTGAAAAGCCTGTTGCCCTCAACACGGCAGAGCTTGATACCCTTTGCCATGCTATTGAGGCGTCAGGACAATATTTTTATGAAGGGTATATGATCAGGCACCACCCACAATGGTCATGGTTAAAAGAGGCCGATATCGGTGATCCTCAGATTGTGCAGGCTGTTTTTACCTACCCACCCCGTGATCATGGTAATATCCGTAACCGTCCTGATTTTGGTGGGGGACCACTATATGATATCGGTTGCTATGCGATTTTATCTGGCCTGCTAATTTTTGGCGAGGCCCCTAGTGATTTTAAAATTAGTTTTGAAATGAATACTGAATTGCAGGTTGAAGACCTTGCTAGCGGTATCTTGATTTGGGATGGCGGCAGGCATCTTACTTTTTCTGTATCAAGTGCCTCTAGTGCCATGCAATCAGTTCTGGTTACAGGCAAAAATGGCAGTGCAAAACTGGCAATACCGTTCAATCCCCCTGCAATAACAACAGCTTCATTAAACAAGGGTAGCCTTGGTCAGGATGACATCATCACTTTTCCTGAATGTGATCAATTTGCCTTAATGGTTGCAGATTTTGTCGAAGATGCAGAAACTGGCAAGAAACCTGATCTAACCATCAGTCGAATTGTAACAACCTGCCTAGAACAGATGATAGCCAATCGGAACAGTCAAGGAGCATAGTGATGCGTTGGGGATTAATTGGTGCCAGTACAATAGCAAAAGAATGGATGATCGATGCAATAAGGGCCAATAATGGTGATATTTGCTGTGTTCTTTCCAGTGATGACGATCGTGGCAGTCAATTTGCCGAAGATCACGGTATAGCAGCATCGACAACCAGTCTGGATGATCTCTTCAAACATGATCTAGATGCTGTTTATATCTCAACAACAAATGAAAAGCATTATGACCAATTGATGGCCGCTGTTGACCATAATGTCCATGTATTATGTGAAAAGCCACTTGCGCTCACCCTTGCTGATGCCAGTGCCATGGCAGAAGCGTGTGATAAAGCCGGACTGATTATGGCTACAAATCATCATTTAAGGCATGCGGCGACACATCGTGCGATCAGGCAAGAAATTTTGAAAGGAAGTCTAGGCACTATACATGCGGCACGCGTTTTCCATGCTGTTTTCCTTCCCCCCCATCTACAGGGCTGGCGGATAAACAACCCTGATACTGGTGCCGGTGTTGTTTTGGATATTACTGTCCATAATGCTGATACATTGGCGTTTCTATTTGGGGAATATCCAGAAAAAGTTACTACCAGAACCAATAATCACGGTATGGCCGAGACCTCTATGGAAGATGCAGCAATGGGGATTTGGGAATTTCCATCAGGTGTGATGGCCTATACACATGAAGGCTTCACCCTGCCCCATGCTAAAAACGGATTAGAACTCCATGGAAGTGAGGCGAGCCTCTATGCTGATGACGTCATGACACAACAGCCAAAAGGGACAATTACAATAAGACGCAACGGTCAGGATACGATTATCCCGACGTTATCAGAAAACCTTTATGAACGTGGTGTTGGTCAATTTGTATCGGCTTGTACCGGTGATGGTAGGCCGGATGCGGATGGATGGGCTGGCGTGCGGTCACTAGCCGTTGCTTTGGCAAGTTTAGATTCTGCCCGGAAAGGGAAAACGGTAACCGTTAATTATGGTAAAGGTCTTCAATAATGACTGAGGTTAAACCCAAATATCCTGATTTTGAGTCTACGAAATTTTTGAAAAGTCATGTCGAAGATATTCTAGCTTTCTATGAGCCAAATGTCTTTGATGAAACAGGTGGGTTTTTCCAGCATTTCCTTGATGATGGCAGTATTTACGATAGAGAGACGCGGCATTTGGTAAGTAGCACGCGTTTTGTCTTTAATTATGTCAATGCATGGCAATTGACAGGACACGATCACTATCGAGATTGGGCAGCACATGGGTTACGGTATCTTGAAAGCCACCATCGCCATCCGAACGGTCATTTCCTATGGCAACGCAAAGGAAATGTGATCGAAGACGGCAGAGCCATGGCCTATGGACATGCATTTGTTATGCTTGCAGCATCTTGGGCGATACAGGCCAAAATAGACGGGGCGCATACATTGCTAACTAATAGCTGGGATCTTCTGGAACGTTATTTCTGGGATGCTGATCACCTTGCCTATGCTGATGAACGTAATGAAGATTTAAGCATCCTGTCTGATTATCGTGGTCAGAATGCCAATATGCATACAGTAGAAGCATTAATTGCCGCTTTTGAAGCGACCGGCGATGACCGTTATCTTGACCGTGCCGATCAGACTGCCTATCAATTCACCAATGTGTTTGCTCGCGCGGCTGATGGTCAGATTTGGGAGCATTACAACACCAATTGGGAACAGGACTGGACCTATAATATCGACAAGCCAGATGATCTGTTCAAACCATGGGGGTTTCAGCCCGGGCATCAGGTTGAATGGTCGAAATTATTGCTTCAACTTGATCATCATAAACCTGCTGATTGGCGTCTGCCTGTTGCAAAAAAACTTTTTGATACTGCCATGGAAAAAGGCTGGGATCAGGAATATGGCGGTCTTGTTTATGGTTATGCGCCTGATGGAAATTTTGCAGATGCCCATAAATATTTCTGGGTGCAGGCCGAGGCGATAGCGGCAGCAAGACGTCTTTATGCCATCACCGGGGATAAACGCTACCAGGACGATTACATTCGGCTCTGGAAATGGTCATGGGATCATTTAATCGATCATAATCATGGCGCTTGGTTTCGTATTGTGTCACGCGAAGGTAAATGGATCGAACCCTATAAATCCCCTGCTGGCAAAGTTGACTATCATACAATTGGCGCCTGTATAGACGTTTTAAACACGATGAAGACTGAACGATAAATGGCAATAATAGCAATCGATTTAGGGGGCACGAATATTCGCTTTGGCCTAGCAGAAAGCGAAGCTGAACCACTTTGTGAAATTGTTGTGATGGCCTGCGCCGACTTTCCATCTATCGATGATGCAATAAATTCATATATAGACAGTTTACCCAAGGGACTAGCCAGGGATATCAACGCGGTCTGTATTGCGGTTGCAGGCCCTGTTTTTGATGACTGGATCGATATTACCAATAATAACTGGCAATTCAGCAAATCAGCATTAATGCAATCTTTAGGCGTTGAAAGGCTGATGGTGATCAATGATTTCATCGCGCAGGCATTAGCGCAAACCAGCCCAGATTGCCCCGGTAATGTATTGATTAAAAAAGGTATTTGTAATACCGACGCCCCTTTACTTGTCATTGGCCCTGGCACAGGCCTTGGTGTTGCTGCACTCAAACAAACACCGTATGGAGCAATGCCCATTGAAGGTGAAGGCGGTCATATCTATTACACGCCGCGCAATGATCATGAAAGACATCTAGAAGATTTTCTTAGAAAAGAAATTGGTTTTGTTAGTGCTGAGCACATTATCAGCGGCGGAGGACTGGAAAATATCTATCGTTTCCTCTGTCACCATAATCAAGTGGCCTATGATCATAAAACGGCTGTTGATATTGGTGATGCTGCCGTGAATAGCAATGGAAGAGAACGCCAGGCGGTTTTTATGATGCTTGAATCACTGGCCACGGTGATGGTTAACAACATCATCACGATGGGTTGCTGGCAGGGTGCAGTAATCGCAGGCGGTATCGTTCCAAGATTTGAACATTTACTCTCTGAAAGCCAGTTCTTCGAAAGATTTCTGGATGCGGGTGTTCTGTCAGAAACATTTACCGATTTGCCCATATGGTTGGGTACAGCACAATATCTGGGACTGGAAGGGGCAAGAGAAGCGCTCAAAAATCCTTATCTGAAACACCAGCTCATGACAAAATCTTAGATTATGGAACAATTCGACTTAAACTGGAGCCATGGTCGCGCAACTATTTTTGAAGATGGTGCGTCCCTTCATTATCTTGGTTTTGATTTAGGTGGCCGTAACTTTAAACCTTTTGCCGAAGCCCCATGGCAAGGGGATTATTTAAAAAATCCCCATCACAGCCATCCCAGACATTTACAATTGCTCGGGGGAGAATGGCCATGCATTCCCTTTGGGACCAGCCACCATGATCCTTCGCATCACGGTTTTGGCACTGATCATCCATGGCAGGTTATTGAACATCATAAAAACACCATTACCCTTGGCATTGATTATCCTGAAGATCATATGATCAAAAGCTTGCATCGCACGATTACTGGCCTTGATGGTGACACTGCAATTGAATTCAGCCTGACAATTGAACCTAGAAAATCAGGAACTTTACCAATTGGTCTACACCCTATTTTCAAACTGACTGATGATTTAAAGATTAGTGTATCCGGAACAACCCATGGCCACACTTTCCCAAAAGTTTTCGAAAAAGGGATTTCAATATTATCACCACGGACATCATTTGGCGCTGATGGAATATGCCCCAGCAAAGAAGGCCCGATAGATATCTTATCTTCACCCAGCATATTGAAAGAAGAGCTAGTGCAATTGTTCCGTCTAGAAGGTGATATTGCCCTGAATTATCCCGAGGACCGTGTTGTGATTAATCTGAAATGGGACGCCGATTTCATGCCCTATTGTTTAATGTGGATTTCCAATAGAGGGCGCGGCAATGATCCATGGAAACATCGTTTCCGGGGCATTGGTATAGAACCTGTGAACAGTTACTTTGACATTAATGATGAAGCCCCTAAAAGTCAGAATTACGGCTATCATTTTAAGGCAGGGCAAAAAAAGACTATTACATATCGGCTTTCTGCCAGAACATCAGGATGATGGTTTGGTCTTGTTCAGACTTTCCATTGACACCAAGAGAACAGCCCCAAAAAAAACCAGTATCTGGGGCAGTATTGTTAACGTTGTCTGGCTTGCAATCCAGCCGATCAATAAAGGTGTTATGGTGATACTGAAATATGCTGATGCCATGGAAAGCCCCATTATTGTTTGTGAATAATCTTGGCCAAAACGTAACGGTGTCTGTTTTAAGATAGCGGGAAAGATTGGAGCGCAACCAAGCCCAGTCAACACAATACCAATTTGAATTAGTGACAAATTTTTGTTCAAAATAATAGCACCTAATCCGCAGCAGAGGATCATGATCCCAATCCGCGCAAGAACCAGTCCATCAAAATAATCTGCAATAAATCCGCTTAGGAAGCGACCGCCGGTAATGCCCATATAGAAAATGGCGACCCAGAATGCAGCATTGGCAATTGTAAGATCAAAAAGCATCACAAGAAAACTGGATATCCATAATCCCATCGTTATTTCCAGTGCACAGTAACTGAAAGATGCCAGCATTTGCGCTGGTACCCCTTGTAATTTCAACGCATCCCTATTGCCTTTATAAGGATTTGCAGCTCCTGACCGTGATTGGGATTTGTCATGTGTCAATGCATCAGCGTCATGGGTGCTAATACTTGAGGAAGACCACGCCTTAATTTTAAATAATAAAGCCATGGCAATAATCGCCTGAAATAGACCTAAGGTCAGATAACTAATTTGCCACCCGTGTCCATTGCCAAGATTATACGCAACGACCAAAGGCCCTGTCATTGCACCAACACCCCAGAAACCGTGAAGCATGTTGAGATGCCCGGACCGATAATGAATCGAAACATAGTTGTTTACCGCCGCATCAATTGCTCCACCACCAAAGCCAAGGGGGAGAGTGATCATCAAAAGCATGTAGAAAGATGACGTCATACTATAAGCGATTAGGGCGCTTGCTGTTAGTAGGCAACTCAAAAATATCAATCGGCCAATACCTATCCAAGCAACTAATCGACCTGAGAGAAGGCTCGAACAAATAGTTGCCGCGCATGTTATCGCGGCAATCACGCCAGCATACCCAATCGATAGGCTGAAATCGCTGCGCATTTCTGGCCATGCTGCGCCTAGAATAGCATCAGGAAGGCCTAGGCTGATGAAGGTGATAAATATGACAACAAGAAGGATAGACACAGGCAAAACCACTGATTAAAGCTACCCGAAGGCAAAGGAATACCCTTTTATCCTAGCGACAGCTTAGCGTAACGTCTAGAAGTGTGGAAAAATCGAGCTATAAAAGGGAAGTCAAAATCTCAATCATTTCATGAGATATGTTGTAGGTAAAAGTTGCTGAAAACATCAATTTTGCTGTGGTCACGGCCAATCCTTTTCAAAAATGAGCTTTGGTTTAAGAGCTGATAATAGCAGGGTGATATATTTGCTCTGACTTGGCTTGACAATGTTCACCGTCAACGGCTTCGCGCCAGCAAGCGTAAGCCTTCATAAAAACCCTCCTCAAACCACAATTTTAGGTGACCTTCGGCCAAGGGTTTATCATCACTTTGCTGAACCCCAAGGTCGCCTTCTTCTTTTTGAGTTTCCTGCCGTTATTCATCGTCCCTGATGCGGGGCCTGTCTCCATGCAATTGGCGCTTCATGGCGTTTTGTTGATCGTCGTGGCCGCTTTGGTGG